>NZ_AP023287.1:2817074-3130082 GCF_014218295.1 Mycolicibacterium litorale | reverse complement strand
CGTTCGAGCACCCGCTGCAGGTTGGTGGCGTCCACCTGATAGCCCAGCGCCGCACCGTAGATGTCCCGTAGGGTCGACAAGGCGAATTCCGTTGGAGTGAGCGCGAATCCGATGTTGGTGTAGGACAGTTTGGCGGCCAGCCTGCTGTGGGCGTGTTCGACCATCGGGCGGTGGTCGAAGGCCATGTCGGGCAGTTCGGCCACCGGATGCCAGCGGGTGTCGGCGGGCAGCGTCGGGGTGGCGGGTGAGGGCACCAGCCCGAGGAACGTCGACGCGATGGTCCGGGTCCCGGGAACGCGGGCCGGGTCGGAGAACACCGCCAGTTGTTCCAGGTGGGCAACTTCACGCAGGTCCACCTTCTCGGCCAGTTGACGGCGCACCGAGGTGGTGAGGTCCTCGTCATGGCCCAGGCGGCCGCCCGGCAGCGACCACCGGCCGCGCTGCGGATCCAGCGCGCGCTGCCAGAGCAGGACGTGCAGGGCCGGGTGTCCCGGGTCACCGGGGGCCACACCGCGAACCTGGAACACAACGGCGAGCACTTCGTGCGCGGTGCTAGTATGTGGCATGTTTTCGATTGTAAGTCGAAAACCGGATCGACACCGAGGGAGTGCGCCGTGACGCTGCTTGACGAGACGTTCCCGGCCGAGTTCGGCGACGACATCGCGCCCACCGCGGAGTGGGCCGCCGAGATCCGCCGGCTGGCCCGGCAGCGCGGGGCGACCGTGCTCGCGCACAACTACCAGCTACCCGCGATCCAGGACGTCGCCGACCACGTGGGCGATTCGCTGGCGCTCTCGCGGATCGCGGCCGAGGCGCCGGAGGACACCATCGTCTTCTGCGGTGTGCACTTCATGGCCGAGACGGCGAAGATCCTGTCGCCGGACAAGACCGTGCTGATCCCGACCGCGCGCGCCGGATGCTCGCTGGCCGACTCCATCACCGCAGAGGAGTTGCGGGAGTGGAAGGCCGAACACCCCGGCGCGGTCGTCGTCTCCTACGTCAACACGACCGCCGCGGTGAAGGCCGAGACCGACATCTGCTGCACGTCGTCGAACGCCGTCGAGGTGGTGGCCTCCATCCCCGCGGACCGCGAGGTGCTGTTCTGCCCCGACCAGTTCCTCGGCGCCCACGTCCGCCGCGTCACGGGCCGCACGAATATGCACATCTGGGCCGGTGAGTGCCACGTGCACGCCGGTATCAACGGCGACGAGCTCGCCGAACAGGCCCGCGCCCATCCGGACGCCGAGCTGTTCGTGCACCCCGAGTGCGGATGCGCGACCTCGGCCCTCTACCTCGCCGGTGAAGGCGCCTTCCCCGAGGAACGGGTCAAGATCCTGTCGACCGGGGGCATGCTCGACGCCGCCCGGGAGAGCCGGGCCACCCAGGTACTGGTCGCCACCGAGGTCGGGATGCTGCACCAGTTGCGTCGCGCCGCTCCGGAGATCGACTTCCGGGCGGTCAACGACCGGGCGTCCTGCCGGTACATGAAGATGATCACCCCGGCCACCCTGCTGCGCTGCCTGACCGACGGCACCGACGAGGTCGACGTCGATCCCGAGACCGCCCGGCTGGCCCGGCGCAGCGTCCAGCGGATGATCGAGATCGGGCACCCCGGCGGCGGAGAATGACCGGCCCTGGCGGCTGCGGCGGCTCCACGCATTGGCAGCAGCGTGCCGATGTCGTGGTGATCGGGACCGGCGTCGCCGGCCTGGTCGCCGGACTCGCCGCGCAGCGCCGCGGCCGCAAGGTCATGGTGCTCAGCAAGGCGGGGTCGACGGCCACCGGATACGCCCAGGGCGGGATCGCCGTGGTGCTGCCCCAGGGTGTGCGCGACGACGGGGATTCGGTGGATGCGCACGTCGCCGACACGGTCGCCGCGGGCGGTGGGCTGTGTGACGCCGAGGCGGTGCACTCGATCGTCGCCGACGGGTACCGCGCCGTACGGGACCTCGTCGGCGACGGCGCCCGCTTCGACGAGGCCGCACCGGGCCGCTGGGCGCTGACCCGCGAGGGCGGCCATTCGCGGCGCCGGATCATCCATGCGGGCGGCGACGCCACCGGGGCTGAGGTGCAGCGCGCGCTCGACGATGCGGCGCGGGTGCTCGACATCCGCCGCAACCACGTCGCGGTCCGGGTCCTGCGCGACGACACCGCGGTGACGGGCGTGCTGGTGCTCAGCGAGGACGGTCTCGGCATCGTCCACGCACCCGCGGTCGTCCTCGCGACCGGCGGGCTCGGCCACCTGTACGCGGCCACCACCAACCCGGAGGCGTCGACCGGCGACGGGGTCGCACTCGCGCTGTGGGCCGGGGCGGCGGTCGCCGACGTCGAGTTCATCCAGTTCCATCCGACCATGCTGTTCGACGGACCCGCCGGGGGACGGCGGCCGCTGGTCACCGAGGCGCTCCGCGGCGAAGGAGCGAAACTCGTCGACGCTCACGGTGATCCGGTCACCGCGGGAGTGCACCCGATGGGGGACCTGGCACCGCGCGACGTGGTCGCCGGCGCCATCGACGCGCGGCTGAAAGCCACCGGGGATTCCTGCGTCTACCTCGACGCCCGCTGCGTGCCGGACGTCGCCCGGCGCTTCCCGACGGTTACCGCGGCGTGCCGGCGGGCCGGTGTGGATCCCGCGCGTCAGCCCATCCCGGTCGTGCCGGGCGCGCACTACAGCTGTGGCGGCGTCGTCACCGACCTGGACGGCCGGACCGCGCTGCCCGGCCTCTTCGCCGCTGGGGAAGTCGCGCGCACCGGGATGCACGGCGCCAACCGGCTGGCCTCCAACAGCCTTCTCGAGGGGCTGGTCGTCGGCGGCCGTGCGGGGCGTGGTGCCGCCGAACACGCCGTCGCCGCCGGCCCGAGTCGCGCCGTCGCCCCCGCCCGCCTGACCGCCGAGGTGCTCGGACGCCGGGAGCTGCAGGCGGCGATGAGCCGCGACGCCTCCGTGGTGCGCGACGCCGACGGGCTGACCCGCCTGCGCGGCGTGCTCGGCGCATCGGCCACCCGCCCGCTTCGGACCCGCACCGACCTGGAGGACGCCGCCCTCACGCTCACCGCGCGGGCGGTGGCGCTCTCCGCGCTGCAGCGGGCCGAGTCGCGGGGCTGCCATCACCGCGGCGACCATCCCGACACCGATCCCGCCCAGGCGGTCAGCGGTGTCGTCGACCTCGACGAGAACGGACACGTGGGACTGAAGGTGAGGGCCGTCGCGTGCTGCTGAGACAACTGTCGGAACTGCAGATCGCCGAGGCGCGGGCGGTGGTCACGCGCGCGCTCGACGAGGATCTGCGATACGGCCCGGACGTCACGACGCAGGCGACGGTGCCGGCAGACGCGACCACCACCGCGTCGATGCGCACCCGCGAGCCCGGGGTGGCCGCCGGCGTCGATCTGGCGCTGCTGGTGCTCGACGAGGTGATCGGGTCCGAGGGCTACCGCGTCGTCGACCGTGTCGAGGACGGCACCCGGCTCGAACCGGGCGCGGCGCTGCTGACCCTGCAGGCGCCGACCCGTGGTCTGCTCACCGCCGAACGCACCATGCTCAACCTGGTGTCGCACCTGTCGGGGATCGCGACGGCGACCGCGATGTGGGTGGACGCCGTGGCCGGAACGAACGCCAAGATCCGCGACACCCGCAAGACCCTGCCGGGGCTGCGGGCGCTGCAGAAGTACGCCGTGCGGGTCGGCGGCGGGGAGAACCACCGCATGGGCCTCGGCGATGCGGCGCTGATCAAGGACAACCACGTCGCGGCGGCCGGTTCTGTCGTCGCCGCGCTGCGGGCCGTGCGGGCCGCCGCGCCGGGACTGCCCTGTGAGGTTGAGGTGGACTCCCTCGAACAACTCGACGAGGTGCTCGCCGAGGGTGTCGAGCTGGTGCTGCTCGACAATTTCCCGGTATGGCAGACCCAGATCGCCGTGCAGCGGCGCGACTCCCGCTCGCCGGCGACGAAGCTGGAGTCCTCCGGCGGCCTGACACTCGACACCGCGGCCGAATACGCGGGCACCGGTGTCGACTACCTCGCCGTCGGGGCGCTCACCCACTCGGTGCGGGTCCTCGACGTCGGGCTGGACGTCTAGGTCGCGGCCGGGCCGCTGACTGCGTGACCACGGCGGTCGATCCGGAGATCTCCCGCCCTCCTCATCCCGGTGGATGGCCATCGCGTCGTCATGGGACGGCTTGAGATCCGCGCCGGACCAGCGACAGCACCACCGCCGCGGCGGCGAACAGGCCCGAGAACACGCGATTGAGGATCGTCTGTTGGCGTGGGGTGTGCAGCCAGTGCACCAGCCGGACCGACATCGCGGTGTAGAGGCCCATGACCACCAGGTCGACCGCGGTCATCGTCGCGCCGATGGCCAGATACTGCGGCAGCAAGGGTGCGGTGGGCACGACGAAATGGGGGAGTACCGCCAGGAAGAACACCAGCCCCTTAGGGTTGGTGGCGTTGACGAGGAAGCCGCGCACCAGCAGCGCCGTCCGGCCGCCGTCGACGCCCTGGCCGACTCGCTCACGCAGGTCCACCGCCGCAGTCCGCCACTGCCGCACCGCCAGGTACAGCAGGTAGGCCACCCCGAGCCATTTGATGACGTGGAACGCCACGATGGAGTTGGTGACCACCGCGCCGAGTCCGACGGCCACCAAGGCGAGCTGAAGCATCAGCCCGATCTCGAGGCCCACGATGCTCCAGTAACCGCGAAGGACCCCGTGGTTGAGACCCGTGGCCATCGATTGCACCGCACCCGCGCCCGGCGACACGCTGATCATGATCGCGGCCCCCAGGAAGGTCAGCCACAGGTCCCACGCCATGGAGTCGAGTGTGTCAGGCGCGCACGAGAACGGGCGCCGAACCAGTGGTCGGCGCCCGTCTCATGTGGTGTGGTCAGTCGCGGTCAGACGACGCCACCGGCTCCGCCGGGATCGCCGTCGTTGCCGTCGTTTCCGACCACGCCGCCCGAGCCACCTTCGCCGCCGGCGCCGGCGTCGTCCGCGTCGGCTGCGTCGCCGCCGTCACCGCCGTTGCCGCCGTTTCCGGCCAGTCCGGTGTCGCCGCCGTCGCCGCCGTCGCCACCCTCGCCGTCTTCGCCGAGCGGATCAATGCCGGCATCGCCGCCGTCGCCACCGTTGCCGGCATTGCCGACGGTCGCGTCGCCGCCGTCACCACCTGCGCCGCCGTCGCCGATGACGCTGTCACCGCCGTTGCCGCCGTTGCCGCCGTTGCCGAAGAAGCCGCCGTTGCCGGCGTCGCCGCCATCGCCCGCGTCGCCGACGGGGTTGTCGCCGCCGTTACCGCCGTTGCCGCCGTTACCTGCGAACGCACCGCCGCTGCCACCGTCGCCGCCTTCGCCGCCGGTCGTGGAGTTGCCGCCGTTGCCGCCGTTGCCCACTCCGAGTCCGGCGTTTCCGCCGTTCCCGCCGTCGCCGGTCACGGAGTCGCCGCCGTCGCCGCCGTAGCCCGCGGCGAGACCACCGTTGCCACCGTTGCCGGCGTTGCCGACGGTGGCGTTGCCGCCGTCGCCACCGTTACCGAAGCCCCCGGCGTTACCGCCGTTTCCGCCATTGCCGGCGAGCAGACTGGAGCCGCCGTTGCCGCCGCTGCCGAACAGGAGACCGCCGTTGCCCGCGTTACCGCCGTTGCCCGCGAAGAGCGCGGCCGTATCGCCGCCGTCGCCGCCGCGGCCGATGAGACCGGCATTGCCGCCCCTGCCGCCGTTACCGGCGACGAGAGCGTCCGCGCCGTCACCGCCGCTGCCGAAGAACAGGCCGCCGTTGCCGCCGTTCGGGTTCTGACCGGGGAGCGCGCTGCCGTCGGCACCGTTCCCGATCAGCAGGCCACCGTCCATTCCGGGCAGGAAGCCGTTGCCGACGAGGCCGCCGCTGAAGACGTAGACGAGCGGGCTGCCGAAGAAGGGGTTGTCGAGTATCAGGGTGGGGTCGAACGCGAACACAGCCGAGGGGCCGATGGCGAGGGCACCGGCGTCGGGAAGGTCGAACAGTGCCGTCACACAGTCGGCTCCCGGCGGCACACTGACGCAATCGGTCGCCGGATCGGCGTCGGCTGACGCGGTGCCCGCGCCGAGACCGATGAACCCGACCGTGACGGCCGCACCGAGCATGGCGCCACCTGCGGCCCGCTTGACCACCACGCCTTTAGCTGGTGCCTCTGCGCGATGCCGACCTCGTGTCGTTGCAGAACTCATTGGATCTCCTGTTGTTGCCCGCGCATCATTGCGTCGCAACCTGCGCATAATCGTCATTCGGACATGCTGAGGGCATAGAAGTCGCCCGAATTCTCCAGCCGACCGCCCCGGAATCGTGTCGATGAGACACGAGGTGAACCGACGAACCCCCCGATCTTGATCCCACCCCAGCAGATTTGCTCGCCATTCCCGACAAGCTGAGAGCAACATAACAAAAAGCGTAAGAACGGCATAGAAGTCCAGGAAAAAAAGTTATGACGTGTTCCCAGTGTCGATCTTGTTTCTCAAGATCGATTTGCCATTCTTGTTGTCTATTGTTGCATTCGGAACGAATTGGCGATCAAGATCTTCATTGTTCGGGCTGATTTGTAGGCATTTGTCGCCGTTCAGAACAGAATCACGCTGAACACCCCGAAAAGCCGAAGCAGCCGACAGCCTCGGTAGTGTCGCGGCGATTGCTCCGGCGCCGTTCGCCCCCGCCGCGCGGGCGTTGCTACGGCCGATCGGCGGCGCGGTCGGTCAACCGACGTCGGCGACGAACACCGCGAGATTGCGGGCCTGACGGCGTGCGTAGCCCGGCAGGGCCGCGACGTCGCGGCCGTTCGGGACGATCCGCGGGTTGACGATGTGCACTTCGTCACGGAACAGCTTGAGATCCGCGCCGCCCGCGGCCTGTGCATTCCTCGCCCAGTCGGTCATCCCGTGGCCCAGCACGATCGCCACCTCGTTGCCCTTGCGGTACGCCGTCACCGGCGTCTCGAAACGCCGTCCGGAGCGTCTACCAGTGTGTTTGATGAGAGCCAGCCCGGGTATGCGTCCGGCCAACGGTCTGACGACCGGGTTGAAGTACTTGACCTGGAGGCGATCCAGCCATTCCGGGAACATCTTCGGCAGCTCCGACACGACGGCTCCAATACGATTTGGCCTGCTCTGGGACAATGGACAGCGTGAATGTATCGCCGGTGACGATGGCCCGCATCGACTTGCGCGGCAGGACGCTGTCGACCGCCCAGTTGCGGTCGGCGCTGCCCCGCGGCGGTGTCGACGTCGACGCCGTCGTGCCGAAGGTCCGCCCCATCGTCGATGCGGTCGCCGAACGCGGAGCCGAGGTCGCCCTCGAGTACGGGGCGTCGTTCGACGGTATCCGGCCCGACGCGGTGCGCGTGCCCGCCGAGCGGCTGACCTCGGCGCTCGCCGGCCTGAACCCCGACGTTCGCGCGGCTCTCGAGGTGGCGATCGCGCGGGCCCGCGCGGTCCACGCCGATCAGCGCCGCACCGATACGACGACCACGCTGGCGCCGGGGGCCACGGTCACCGAACGGTGGGTGCCGGTCGAGCGTGTCGGCCTGTACGTGCCTGGCGGTAACGCCGTCTACCCCTCCAGCGTGGTCATGAACGTCGTGCCCGCCCAGACCGCGGGCGTCGACTCGCTGGTGATCACCAGCCCGCCACAGGCCGAGCACGGCGGTCTGCCGCACCCGACCATCCTGGCGGCCGCGGCACTCCTCGGCGTCGACGAGGTGTGGGCGGTCGGTGGGGCGCAGGCCGTCGCGCTGTTGGCGTACGGCGGCACCGACACCGACGGGGCCGAGCTGGCGCCGGTCGACATGATCACCGGACCGGGCAACATCTACGTCACCGCCGCCAAACGCATCTGCCGGTCCCAGGTGGGCATCGACGCCGAAGCCGGCCCGACCGAGATCGCGATCCTTGCCGACCACACCGCCGATCCGGTCCACGTCGCGGCCGACCTGATCAGCCAGGCCGAACACGACGAGATGGCCGCCAGCGTGCTGGTCACGACGAGTACCGATCTGGCCGACGCCACCGACGGCGAGCTGCGGCGGCAACTGGAGACGACCGTGCACCGCGAGCGGGTCAGCGCCGCGCTGACCGGTCAGCAGTCGGCGATCGTGATGGTCGACGACCTCGATGCGGGGCTGCGGGTCGTCAACGCCTACGCCGCCGAGCACCTCGAGATCCAAACCGCCGACGCCCCCGCGGTGTCGGGCCGCGTCCGCTCGGCCGGTGCGATCTTCGTCGGCCCGTATTCGCCGGTGAGCCTGGGGGACTACTGCGCCGGGTCCAACCACGTGCTGCCGACCGCCGGCTGCGCCCGGCACTCGAGTGGCCTGTCGGTGCAGACGTTCCTGCGCGGCATCCACGTCGTGGACTACACCGAGGCGGCCCTCAAGGACGTCTCGGGTCACGTCATCACCCTGGCCAACGCCGAGAACCTGCCCGCGCACGGCGAAGCGGTGCGACGGAGGTTCGAAAGGTGACCGTCGGGCAGAAGATCACCCTGGACGATCTGCCGCTGCGGGAGGATCTGCGGGGCAAATCGCCGTACGGCGCACCGCAGCTGCAGGTGCCGGTGCGGCTGAACACCAACGAGAATCCGCACCCGCCGAGTCAGGCGCTCATCGACGACGTGACCCGTTCGGTCGGGGAGGCGGCCGCCGAGCTGCACCGCTATCCCGACCGCGACGCGGTCGCGTTGCGCAGCGACCTCGCCGACTACCTCAACCTGCAGACCGGTGTCGAGTTGAGCGTCGAAAACCTCTGGGCGGCAAACGGTTCCAACGAGGTGCTGCAGCAACTCCTACAGGCCTTCGGCGGGCCCGGCCGCAGCGCGATCGGATTCGTGCCGTCGTATTCGATGCACCCCATCATCTCCGACGCGACCCGCACCGAATGGCTGCAGACGGTGCGCGCCGACGACTTCAGCCTCGACGTCGACGCCGCGGTCCGCGAGATCGAAACGCGCACGCCCGACATCGTCTTCGTCACCAGTCCGAACAACCCGTCGGGACAGAGCGTTCCGCTCGACGGCCTGCGCAGGCTGCTCGGCGCCATGCCGTCGGGCATCCTGATCCTCGACGAGGCCTACGGCGAATTCTCCTCGCAGCCAAGCGGTGTGGCGCTGATCGACGAGTATCCGACCAAGCTGGTGGTCAGTCGCACCATGAGCAAGGCCTTCGCGTTCGCCGGCGGACGCCTCGGCTATCTGGTGGCCGCACCGGCCGTCATCGAGGCGATGTTGCTCGTGCGGCTGCCCTACCACCTGTCTTCGCTGACCCAGGCCGCCGCCCGCGCCGCGTTGCGGCACGCCGACGACACGCTGGCCAGCGTCGCCACCCTGATCGCCGAGCGGGACCGCGTCGCCAACGGCCTGAGCCAGATTGGTTTCCGCGTCATCCCCAGCGACGCCAACTTCATCCTGTTCGGGGAGTTCGCCGACGCGTCCGCCACCTGGCGGCGCTACCTGGACGAGGGTGTGCTGATCCGCGATGTGGGCGTCCCCGGGTACCTGCGGGCCACCACCGGACTGGCCGACGAGAACGATGCGTTGCTGGCCGCCTCCGCCCGCCTCGCCGAGACTGAACTCGCTGCAACTCTAGGAGCCTCATGACCGACATGCTGACCGGCACCCGCCGCGCCCGCGTCGAACGCAAGACCAAGGAATCCGACATCGTCGTCGACCTCGATCTGGACGGCACCGGGATCGTCGACATCGACACCGGCGTCCCGTTCTTCGATCACATGCTCACCTCGCTGGGCAGCCACGCGAGTTTCGACCTGACCGTCCACGCCAAGGGCGACATCGAGATCGAGGGGCACCACACGGTCGAGGACACCGCGATCGTGCTCGGTCAGGCACTGGGGCAGGCATTGGGCGACAAGAAGGGCATCCGCCGCTTCGGCGACGCGTTCATCCCGATGGACGAGACGCTCGCCCACGCCGCGGTGGACGTCTCCGGGCGGCCCTACTTCGTGCACACCGGCGAACCCGACTACATGGTCGAGTTCACCATCGCCGGGTCGAGCGCCCCGTACCACACCGTGATCAACCGGCACGTCTTCGAATCGCTGGCGTTCAACGCCAGGATCGCGCTGCACGTCCGCACGCTCTACGGCCGCGACCCGCACCACATCACCGAGGCGCAGTACAAGGCCGTGGCCCGGGCGCTGCGCCAGGCCGTCGAGTACGACCCGCGGGTCACCGGCGTGCCGTCCACGAAAGGCTCGCTGTAGAGATGGGACGGTCGAAAAAGGTCACAGTCCTCGATTACGGCTCGGGCAATCTGCGGTCGGCGCAGCGCGCGGTCGAGCGGACCGGCGCCGACGTCGAGGTGACCGCGGACGCCGACGCGGCGCTGAACGCCGACGGTCTGGTGGTCCCGGGCGTCGGGGCGTTCGAGGCGTGTATGGCCGGCCTGCGAGAGATCGGTGGCGAGAAGATCATCGCCGAGCGCGTGGCCGCCGGACGCCCGGTCCTCGGCGTGTGCGTGGGAATGCAGATCCTGTTCTCCCGCGGCGTGGAGTTCGGCGTCGAGACCGCGGGCTGCGGTCAGTGGCCCGGCGCGGTGGTGCGGCTCGACGCACCGGTGATCCCGCACATGGGCTGGAACGTCGTGGACGCGCCTGCGGGCAGCACCCTGTTCCGGGGTCTCGATCCCGACACCCGCTTCTACTTCGTGCACTCCTACGCCGCGCAGCAGTGGGAGGGTGACGAATCCGCCCGCCTCACCTGGGCGACCCACCACGTGCCGTTCCTCGCCGCCGTCGAGGACGGTCCGCTGTCGGCCACCCAGTTCCACCCGGAGAAGAGCGGTGACGCCGGCGCGGCGCTGCTCCGCAACTGGGTCGAGGGGCTCTGATCTAAGGTTGTCCGTCGTGTCTGACAAGTCCGTGTCCGAGAGGCCGCTGATCCTTCTTCCCGCCGTCGACGTCGTCGAGGGCCGCGCCGTGCGCCTCGTGCAGGGCAAGGCCGGCAGCGAAACCGAGTACGGGTCGGCGCTCGACGCCGCGCTCGGCTGGCAGAACGACGGGGCGCAGTGGATCCACCTCGTCGACCTCGACGCCGCGTTCGGGCGCGGCTCGAACCGTGAACTGCTCGCCGACGTCGTCGGCCGCCTCGACGTGGCGGTCGAACTGTCCGGAGGCATCCGTGACGACGACTCACTGAAGGCCGCGCTGGCCACCGGGTGCGCGCGGGTCAACATCGGCACCGCGGCGCTGGAGAACCCGCAGTGGTGCGCGAAGGTCGTCGCCGAGTACGGCGACAAGGTGGCCGTCGGGCTCGACGTGAAGATCGTCGACGACCAGCACCGGCTGCGCGGCCGCGGTTGGGAGACCGACGGCGGGGACCTGTGGGAGGTGCTGGACCGCCTTGATTCCGAAGGGTGTTCGCGCTACGTCGTCACCGACGTGACCAAGGACGGAACGCTCGAAGGGCCGAACCTGGACCTGCTGGGCCGCGTCGCCGACCGCACCGATGCGCCGGTGATCGCCTCCGGCGGCGTCTCGAGCCTGGACGACCTCCGCGCGATCGGCACGTTGACCGGTCGCGGCGTCGAGGGTGCGATCGTCGGAAAAGCGTTGTACGCCGGGCGTTTCACGCTGCCCGAAGCGCTGGCAGCAGTAGGGCAGTAGGGCGTCGATGGCACTGGACGAGGCCGACCTGCAGGGTCTGGTCGACGAGGCCGCGAAAATACTGGACGCCGCGTCCGAACCCTTCATCAGCGGACACCGCGCCGACTCGGCGGTCAAGAAGAAGGGCAACGACTTCGCCACCGAGGTCGATCTGAAGATCGAACGCCAGGTCGTCGACGCGTTGACCGCGGCCACCGGCATCGAGGTGCACGGTGAGGAGTACGGCGGCGCCGACATCGACTCCCCGCTGGTGTGGGTGCTCGATCCGATCGACGGCACCTTCAACTACGCCGCCGGCCTGCCGACCGCAGCGATCCTGCTCGGCCTGCTGCGCGACGGTGAGCCCGTCGCCGGGCTGACGTGGCTGCCGTTCGTGTCCCAGCGCTACACCGCGGTCGTCGGAAAGCCGTTGTATGTCAACGGTGTTGCGCAACCGCCGCTGGAGACCGGTTCGCTCGACGAATGCGTGATCGGCACCGGCACGTTCAACGTGGACTCGCGGGGACGGTTCCCCGGACGGTGGCGGGTGGCGCTGCTGGAGAACCTCAGCAGGCGATGCAACCGGATGAGGATGCACGGGGCCACCGGCCTGGACCTCGCCTACACCGCCGCCGGCGTGCTCGGCGGCGCGATCAGCTTCGGCCACCACATCTGGGACCACGCCGCCGGGGTGGCGCTGGTGCGGGCCGCCGGGGGCGTGGTCACCGATCTGGCCGGGGCGGATTGGACCCCGCAGTCGAAATCCGTGCTGGCCGCCTCGCCGCAGGTGCACGGCGAGATCCTCGACATCGTCGCGTCGGTCGGCGCCCCGGAGGAGTTCTGAGTGGCCGCCGACAGAGGACTCGCCGTCCGCGTGATCCCGTGTCTCGACGTCGACGCCGGGCGCGTGGTCAAGGGGGTCAACTTCGAGAACCTGCGCGACGCCGGTGATCCGGTCGAACTCGCCGCCGTCTACGACGCGGAGGGCGCCGACGAACTGACCTTCCTCGATGTCACGGCGTCGTCGGCGGGACGCTCCACGATGCTCGACGTGGTGCGCCGCACCGCCGAACAGGTCTTCATCCCGCTGACCGTCGGCGGCGGGGTCCGCGCGGTCGCCGACGTGGACGCGTTGTTGCGTGCCGGCGCCGACAAGGTCTCGGTGAACACCGCCGCCATCGCCCGCCCCGAATTGCTGGCCGAGCTCGCCCGCCAGTTCGGCTCGCAGTGCATCGTGCTGTCGGTCGACGCCAGGACCGTCCCCGAGGGTGAACCTCCCACCCCGTCCGGCTGGGAGGTGACGACCCACGGCGGCCGTCGCGGTACGGGGATCGACGCGGTCGAATGGGCTACTCGGGGAGCCGAACTCGGCGTCGGGGAGATCCTGCTGAACTCGATGGACTTCGACGGCACCAAGGCCGGATTCGACCTGCCGATGTTGCGTGCGGTGCGCGGTGCGGTCACCGTGCCGGTGATCGCCAGCGGGGGCGCCGGCGCCGTGGAGCATTTCGCGCCCGCAGTGCGTGCTGGTGCCGATGCGGTGTTGGCCGCCAGCGTCTTCCACTTCAAGGAACTCACGGTCGGTCAGGTGAAGGCGGCGATGGCAGCCGAAGGGATCACGGTGCGCGCATGAGCCTCGACCCGGAGATCGCCTCGCGCCTCAAGCGCGACGCCAACGGACTGTTCGCCGCGGTCGCGCAGGAACGCGGCACCGGGCAGGTGCTGATGGTGGCGTGGATGGACGACATCGCGCTGGACCGCACGATGCGCACCCGCAGAGCGACCTACTGGTCGCGCTCCCGCGGCGAGCACTGGGTGAAGGGCGAGACGTCGGGCCACACCCAGTACGTGCACTCCGTGCGGCTGGACTGCGACGGGGACACCGTCCTGCTGGAGGTGGATCAGACCGGCGCGGCCTGCCACACCGGTGAGCACACCTGCTTCGACGCCGACCTGCTGCTCGGCCCGGAGACTCAGGCGGACTGACGCTGGCGCAGCACCTGCAGCGCCTTGTCCGCATGCGCCTCCATGTTCAGTTCGCTGGAGAACACGTCGAGGACCGTGCGGTCGGTGTCGATGACGAACGTGGTGCGTTTGACGGGTAGGAACTTGCCCAGCAGCCCCCGCTTGACGCCGAACCTCTCGGCGACGGCCCCGTGGGCGTCGGAGAGCAGCGGGTAGTCGAAGCGCTGGGTGTCGGCGAACCGGGCCTGTTTGTCGACCGCGTCCGTGCTGATCCCGACGCGCGTGGCGCCGACCGCGGCGAATTCGGCGGCCAGATCGCGGAAGTGGCAGGCCTCCTTGGTGCACCCGGGCGTCATCGCGGCCGGGTAGAAGAACAGCACCACCGGCCCGTCGGCCAGCAGCGCCGTGAGGCTGCGCATCGCACCGGTCTGGTCGGGCAGTTCGAAATCGTCGACTCGGTCACCGCGTTTCATGTGCTGTGACGCTACGCCGCCTGTGTGCCTCGCGGGTCAGGCCTGTCTGGGAGAATTGCGCTGTGCAAACGACCGCCACCCCCGCCCCCGGCTCCTCGTCGCTTGCGAACACCACGTCGCGCGAGGACTTTCGGGCGTTGGCCGCCGAGCATCGCGTGGTGCCCGTGACCCGCAAGGTGCTCGCCGACAGCGAGACGCCGCTGTCGGCGTACCGCAAGCTCGCCGCCAACCGGCCGGGGACCTTCCTGCTCGAATCCGCCGAGAACGGGCGGTCCTGGTCGCGGTGGTCGTTCATCGGCGCGGGTGCGCCGTCGGCATTGACGGTGCGCGACGGTGAGGCGGTGTGGCTGGGTGTCACCCCCAAGGACGCACCGAGCGGCGGTGATCCGCTGCGCGCGCTGCGGGAGACGCTCGACCTGCTGGAGACCGCGGCATTGCCGGGGCTGCCGCCGCTGTCGAGCGGGCTGGTCGGGTTCTTCGCCTACGACATGGTGCGCCGGCTGGAGCGGTTGCCGTCGCTGGCCGTCGACGATCTCGGGCTGCCCGACATGCTGCTGCTGCTGGCGACCGACATCGCCGCGGTCGACCACCACGAGGGCACCATCACACTGATCGCCAACGCGGTGAACTGGAACGGCACCGACGAGAACGTCGACGGCGCCTACGACGACGCCGTGGCCCGCCTCGACGTGATGACCCGGGCGCTGGGGCAGTCGCTGCCGTCGGCGGTGGCCACCTTCTCCCGGCCCGCGCCTGAGCACCGGGCGCAGCGCACCGTCGAGGAGTACACCGCGATCGTCGAGAAACTGGTCGGCGACATCGAGGCCGGTGAGGCGTTCCAGGTGGTGCCGTCGCAGCGGTTCGAGATGACGACCCACGCAGATCCTCTCGATGTCTACCGGATGCTGCGGGTCACCAATCCCAGCCCGTACATGTACCTGCTCAACGTGCCCGACCAGGATGGGGGACTGGACTTCTCGGTGGTGGGTTCGAGTCCGGAGGCGCTGGTGACCGTCGCCGACGGTAAGGCGACGACGCACCCGATCGCCGGGACCCGCTGGCGCGGCGACACCGAGGAAGAGGATCTGCTGCTCGAAAAGGAGCTGCTGTCCGACGAGAAGGAACGCGCCGAACACCTGATGCTGGTCGACCTCGGCCGCAACGATCTGGGCCGGGTGTGCGAACCCGGCACGGTCCGGGTGGAGGACTACAGCCACATCGAGCGCTACAGCCACGTCATGCATCTGGTGTCGACGGTCACCGGCCGTCTCGCCGAGGGCAGGACCGCACTCGACGCGGTGACCGCGTGCTTCCCCGCCGGCACCCTGTCGGGGGCTCCGAAGGTCCGGGCGATGGAACTCATCGAGGAGGTCGAGAAGACTCGCCGCGGGCTCTACGGCGGGGTGCTGGGCTACCTGGACTTCGCCGGTAACGCCGACTTCGCGATCGCCATCCGCACCGCGCTGATGCGCAAGGGCACCGCCTATGTGCAGGCCGGTGGCGGCGTCGTCGCCGATTCCAACGGTCCGTACGAGTACACCGAGGCGTCGAACAAGGCTCGCGCGGTGCTCAACGCCATTGCCGCCGCCGAGACGCTGAGCGAACCATGACCCGGATCGCGCAGCTCCTGCTCGTCATCGGCGCCGCGGTGCTGTGGGTGGCGTCGCGCCTGACGTGGGTCGACGTGCATTCGTTCGACGGGCTGGGGCAGCCGAAGACCTCGACGCTGACCGGGGCGCAGTGGTCGACGGCGCTGATTCCGCTGGCGCTGCTGGTGCTGGCGGCCGCGGTCGCCGTGCTGGCGGTGCGCGGCTGGCTGCTGCGGATTCTGGCGGTGCTGATGGCGGCGGCCAGTGCCGCGATGGCCTATCTGGCGATCACGCTGTGGGTGATCGTCGACATCGCGCCGCGGGCCGCCGATATGGCCGAGGTGCGGGTGGCCGACCTGACCGGTACGGCGAGGCACTTCACCGGCGCGGTGTTGACGCTGGTGGCGGCCGTTCTGGTGCTCGTGGGCGCGGTGCTGCTGATGCGCGCGGCGGTCAAGGGTGGGGCCGCTTCGGCGGGCCGGTACGCCGCGCCGTCGGCGCGTCGCGCCACCGCGGTGAAGCACGACGAACAGGGGGAGCCGATGTCGGAACGAATGCTGTGGGACGCCCTCGACGAGGGCCACGATCCCACCGATCGCGACACGAAGGGGCGGTGACAGGCAGTGCCGCGGTTGCGACTACCCTTCGAGGAGAACCATCCGGCAGCCGCCGGCGACGTACCAGAGGGGGATCGACGGGCTATGAGTTCGGCGACCGTGCTCGACTCCATCATCGAAGGAGTCCGCGCCGACGTTGCCGCCCGTGAAGCCGTTGTCAGCCTCGCCGAGATCAAGGAGCGGGCGCAGCAGGCGAAACCTCCGCTCGACGTGATGGCCGCACTTCGCGAACCGGGCATCGGCGTGATCGCCGAGGTCAAGCGGGCGAGTCCGTCGCGTGGCGAGCTGGCCTCGATCGGTGACCCCGCCGATCTGGCACGTGCGTATCAGGACGGCGGGGCCCGCGTGATCAGCGTGCTGACCGAGCAGCGCCGCTTCAACGGGTCGCTCGACGACCTCGACGCGGTCCGCGCCGCGGTGTCGATTCCGGTCCTGCGCAAGGACTTCATCGTCCGGCCGTACCAGATCCACGAAGCGCGTGCGCACGGCGCCGACATGTTGCTGCTCATCGTGGCCGCGCTCGAACAGCCCGCGCTGGAGTCGCTGCTGGAGCGCACGGAGTCGCTCGGGATGACGGCACTGGTGGAGGTGCACACCGAGGCCGAAGCCGACCGGGCACTCCAGGCCGGGGCCCGGGTGATCGGGGTCAACGCCCGCAATCTCAAGACGCTCGAAGTGGACCGCAACTGCTTCGCCCGCATCGCTCCCGGTCTGCCGTCGAACGTCATCCGCGTCGCGGAGTCCGGCGTGCGGGGCCCGGCCGACCTGCTGGCCTATGCCGGTGCGGGCGCCGACGCCGTCCTCGTCGGTGAAGGCCTGGTCACCGCCCGCGACCCCCGCACCGCGGTGGCCGACCTGGTGACCGCCGGTACGCATCCGTCCTGCCCGAAGCCGTCGCGATAGCGTGGCCGAGCTCATCGATTCGGATCTGCCGCGCTCCAGTGCGGCCGTCGCCGAACCCACCAGCCACGACCCGGACGCCCGCGGCCACTTCGGTCCGTACGGGGGACGCCTCGTCGCCGAGGCGCTGATGGCCGTGATCGAGGAGGTCACCTCGGCCTACGAGAAGGCCCGCGGCGACCAGACTTTCCTCGACGAACTCGACCGGCTGCAGCGGCACTACACCGGGCGCCCGTCGCCGCTCTACGAAGCCACACGGCTCAGCGAACATGCCGGCGGCGCCCGGCTCTTCCTCAAGCGGGAAGACCTCAACCACACGGGTTCTCACAAGATCAACAACGTGCTCGGGCAGGCGTTGCTGGCCCGGCAGATGGGCAAGACCCGGGTGATCGCCGAGACCGGCGCCGGCCAGCACGGCGTGGCGACCGCGACGGCGTGTGCGCTGCTCGGCCTCGACTGCGTGATCTACATGGGCGCGGTCGACACCGCGCGCCAGGCGCTGAACGTGGCGCGCATGCGTCTGCTCGGCGCCGAGGTTGTCTCCGTGGAGGCCGGGTCGAAGACCCTCAAGGACGCCATCAACGAGGCTTTCCGCGACTGGGTGACCAACGCCGACGAGACGTACTACTGCTTCGGCACGGCGGCGGGTCCGCATCCGTTCCCGCTGATGGTCCGCGACTTCCAGCGCATCATCGGGTTGGAGGCGCGGGCCCAGATCCAGGCGCAGGCCGGCCGGCTTCCGGACGCAGTGACCGCCTGCGTGGGTGGCGGTTCGAACGCGATCGGCGTGTTCCACGCGTTCATCGACGACCCCGGTGTTCGGCTGATCGGCTACGAGGCGGCCGGTGACGGTGTCGAGACCGGCAGGCACGCAGCGACTTTCACGGGTGGCTCACCCGGTGCGTTCCAGGGTTCGTTCTCCTACCTGCTGCAGGACGAGGACGGCCAGACGGTCGAATCCCATTCGATCTCGGCGGGTCTGGACTATCCCGGGGTGGGGCCGGAGCACGCGCTGCTCAAGGACATCGGGCGGGCCGAGTACCGGCCGATCACCGACACCGAAGCCATGGATGCGTTCTCGCTGCTGTGCCGCACCGAGGGCATCATCCCGGCCATCGAGTCCGCGCACGCCGTGGCCGGTGCGCTCGAGCTGGGTCGCGAACTCGGACCGGGTGCGGTGATCGTGGTGAACCTGTCAGGGCGCGGCGACAAGGATGTCGAGACCGCGGCGCAGTGGTTCGGTCTGATGGACAAAGGCGGTTCATGAGTCGGTTGGGTGGCTTGTTCGACACGTGCCGCGCCGAGCAGCGTGCGGCGCTCATCGGATACCTGCCGACCGGGTTCCCCGACGTGCCGGGATCCATTTCGGCAATGACGACGCTCGTCGAATCCGGATGCGACATCATCGAAGTCGGCATCCCCTATTCCGATCCCGGTATGGACGGCCCGGTCATCGCCGCGGCCACCGAGGCCGCGCTGCAGGGCGGCGTCCGGGTCCGGGATTCACTGGCCGCGGTCGAGGCGATCAGCGATGCCGGCGGTCGTGCCGTGGTCATGACGTACTGGAACCCGGTGCTGCGGTGGGGGATCGAGGCGTTCGCCCGTGACCTCGCCGCCGCCGGCGGGTTGGGTCTGATCACGCCGGATCTGATTCCCGAAGAGGCCGACGAGTGGATGGCCGCGTCGGAGACCCACGATCTCGACCGCATCTTCCTGGTGGCGCCGTCGTCGACGCCGGAGCGGCTGGCCAAGACCGTGGAGGCCACCCGCGGCTTCGTCTACGCCGCATCGACGATGGGCGTCACCGGCGCCCGCGACGTCGTGTCGAGTGCGGCACCGGAACTCGTGGCGCGCGTGAAAGAGGTGTCCGACATCCCGGTCGGCGTGGGCCTGGGGGTGCGGTCGCGCGAGCAGGCGGCCGAGATCGGCGCCTACGCCGACGGAGTGATCGTCGGGTCGGCGCTCGTGTCGGCACTGAAGGACGGGTTGCCCGCGGTGCGGGCGCTGACCGAGGAACTAGCTGAGGGAGTGCGCCAGAGGGTGACGGCGTGACCTCCACGCTGGCCTACCTCCCGAGTCCGCCGCAGGGCGTCTGGCAACTCGGCCCGTTCCCGCTGCGGGCGTACGCGTTGTGCATCATCGTCGGCATCATCGTGGCGCTGGTACTGGGTGACCGCCGCTGGGAGTCCCGCGGTGGCGAGCGGGGCGTCATCTACGACATCGCGTTGTGGGCGGTGCCGTTCGGGCTGATCGGCGGACGGCTCTATCACGTTCTCACCGACTGGCAGACCTACTTCGGGCCTGACGGCGCCGGGCTCGTCGCCGCGTTCCGCATCTGGGAAGGCGGCCTGGGTATCTGGGGTGCGGTGGCGCTCGGCGGGGTGGGGGCGTGGATCGCGTGTCGGCGCCGCGGTATTCCGCTGCCCGCCTTCGGCGACGCGATCGCTCCCGGCATCATCCTGGCGCAGGCGATCGGCCGGCTCGGGAACTACTTCAATCAGGAGCTCTACGGCGGTCCGACCACACTGCCGTGGGGCCTGGAGATCTACGAACGACTCGATGCCAGTGGGCAACGCAATGACCTGATCGGGGTGTCGACCGGCCGCGTGCTCGAGGTCGTCCACCCCACGTTCCTGTACGAACTGCTGTGGAACCTGCTGGTGTTCGCGGTGCTGATCTGGGCGGATCGGCGGTTCAAGCTGGGGCACGGCAGGTTGTTCGCGCTGTATGTCGCGGGCTACTGCCTCGGTCGGTTCTGGATCGAGCTGCTGCGCACCGACATGGCGACGCATCTGGCCGGCATCCGGATCAACTCGTTCACGTCGATGTTCGTGTTCATCGGCGCCGTGGTGTACATCATGGCGGCCCCGCGTGGCCGGGAGGATCCGGCGACGCTGCGCGAAGAACCGGCCGAAGAGGCTGACCCCGGCGGGCGTGAGGACGCCCCAACCGAGACGCTGCTGACAGAGGTCGCGACGGGTATCGCCGCGACCACGGGAGTCGGGGTGGCTGCGAAAGTCGCTGGAGACGCGGAGCCCGCGGACATGCCAGACGACCAGTCGGGCGAGAAGGCCGAGGCGGTGGCCGAGGCCGAGGAGGCGGCTGATCGTGAGCCGTTGACGACTGTGGGCGCGGTTGAGGGTGAGGATGCGGTCGCCGCTGAGGAGGCTGCCGACGAGGCGCATGCCGAGGCGGTTGAGCTGGCTGAGGAAGCGGAGGCGGTTGCTGCCGAAGCGGCAGCGGACGGTGCGGCTGAGAGCGAGCCGTTGACGACTGCGGGCGCCGTGGAGGGTGACGGTGCAGTGGCCGATGAGGAGGCTGCCGAAGAGGCGCATGACGAAGCCGCAGCTGAGGATCCCGTCGAGGCGGTGGCTGAGGCGGAGGAGTTGGCTGCTGATGTGGAGTCGGCGTCGTCGGAGGAGATCGCTGAGGCGGTGGAGTTCGCGGAGGCCGGTGAGGCGGCTGAGAGCGAGCCGTTGACGACTGCGGGCGCCGTGGAGGGTGAGGATGCGGTCGCCGCTGAGGAGGCTGCCGAAGAGGCGCATGACGAAGCCGCAGCTGACGATCCCGTCGAGGCGGTGGCTGAGGCGGAGGAGTTGGCTGCTGATGTGGAGTCGGCGTCGTCGGAGGAGATCGCTGAGGCGGTGGAGTTCGCCGAAGCCGGTGAGGCGGCTGAGAGCGAGCCGTTGACGACTGCGGGGGCCGTCGAGGGTGAGGATGCGGTCGCCGTTGAGGAGGCTGCCGAAGAGGCGCATGCCGAGGCGGTTGAGCTGGCTGAGGAAGCGGAGGCGGTCGCTGACGAAGCGGCAGCGGACGGTGCGGCTGAGAGCGAGCCGTTGACGACTGCGGGCGCCGTCGAGGGTGACGATGCAGTGGCCGTTGAGAAGGCTGCGGAAGAAGCGCATGACGAAGCCGCAGCTGACGATCCCGTCGAGGCGGTGGCTGAGGCGGAGAAGTTGGCTGCTGATGTGGAGTCGGCGTCGTCGGAGGAGATCGCTGAGGCGGTGGAGTTCGCCGAAGCCGGTGAGGCGGCTGAGAGCGAGCCGTTGACGACTGCGGGCGCCGTGGAGGGGGACGGTGCAGTGGCCGTTGAGGAGGCTGCCGAAGAGGCGCATGCCGAGGCGGTTGAGCTGGCCGAGGAAGCCGAGGCGGTCGCTGACGAAGCGGCAGCGGACGGTGCGGCTGATCGTGAGCCGTTGACGACCGCGGGGGCCGTCGAGGGTGAGGATGCGGTCGCCGTTGAGGAGGCTGCCGAAGAGGCGCATGCCCAGGCGGTCGAACTCGCCGAGGAAGCCGACGCCGTCGCCGCCGAAGCAGCGGAGGAAAAGCAGCCGGAGGGCGCGGACCTCGAGGCGGCGGTGGAGAGAGCAGACGAAGCTGAGGCCGTCGCCGAAGAAATCGCCGAAGCGGACGTCGCGGGCGACTTCGTCGACGACGAGCCCCTGGAAGCCGCGGCCGCGTCCAGCTCAGACGTGCCCGGCTCAGACACCGGCGAAGAGCCGGCCGAGCCCGGTGACGACGCCTTGACCGATGCGTCGGCTTATCAGATCATCACGACCTCGACCGAGGAGCCGTCGCGCCGCCGGTGGTGGCATCGCCGCAAGTAGATCGCGGAGCGGCGACACTCTTGCCGCAGCATCTTGTCGTACCCTCCCTCTATCATCGAACGTATGTTCGAGGAATCGCAGACGGCGGCACGGTCGCTCGTTGACCGCATCGTCGGCTCGGCGCGGACGGCCAACCAGGCGACCGCTCGAATGCTGGTGGCGGTCGGCGATCTCTATCGGCTTCGCCTACGCGAGGTCGGCGATGCCGCCTACGCCGCCTGTGACACCGTCGACGCCGTCAGCGCCGAGGTCGCCGCCGCGTTGACCATCAGCACGCCGCTGGCCAGGAGCCATCTCCGGCACGCGGTGGTGATGCAGGACCGTCTGCCGCACGTCGGTTCGGTGTTCGTCGCCGGCAACATCGATTACTTCATGTTCCAGACCATCGTCACGCGCACCAGTCTCGTCGTGGATCCCGCAGCGCTGGCCGCTGTCGACGCTCAGATCGCCGCGGCGGCATCCCGCTGGACCACGCTGAGCAAGCGCCAGCTCTCCGCGCGCGTCGATCGCATCGTCGCCCGCTTGGACCCCGATGCGGTGCGCCGACGCAAAGAAGCCGCCGAGCGGCGTGAGATCTGGGTCTCGGACCGCCTCGACGGTCTCTCCGACATCGGCGGATCCCTGTTCACCACCGCTGCCCATGCCCTCGACCAGCGTCTCAACGCACTGGCGGCGACCGTATGCGAGCACGATCCCCGTAGCCGCGACCAGCGTCGTGCGGACGCGGTCGAGGCCGTGGTGGCCGGCGCCGATCGGATGGCGTGCCGCTGCGACCGTATGGATTGCGCGGCGGGCGGGCTGACCGCCGGACCGGTGGTCGTCCACGTCATCGCCGAACAGGCCACCATCGACGGCAAGGTGGACAGCGAGGGATCCCTGGTCGGCGCGAACGGTCTGCTTCCGCACGAGGTCATCGCCGAAGTGGCTCGCTCGGCGACGTTGCGCCCCCTGACGCTCCCTGGCGACGCGGCACCGGAACCCGGCTATATCCCGTCTCGTCAGCTGGCGGACTACGTCCGGTGCCGCGACCTCACGTGCCGATTCCCGGGCTGTGACCGGCCGGCTGCTCGCACCGACATCGACCACACCGTTCCGTACGCCGCCGGCGGTCCGACGCAGGCATCCAAGCTTAGGTGCTAGTAAACTACCCTCATGGCGAAGGTAAAGAGTCCAGGTCAGCGCGTCGGGGTGCGGTCAGTGGCGATCTATGCCCGAATTTCGGCGGATGTGGAGGGCACCGGGCTCGGGGTGGCGCGGCAGTTGGAAGATTGCCGCAAGCTCGCCGCCGATCGGGGCTGGCCGATCGGCGATGAATATGTCGACAACGACGTTTCGGCCTACTCCGGTAAGCCGCGCCGCGAGTATGCCCGCATGTTGGCCGACCTGACATCCGGTGCCCGGGATGCGGTGATCGTGTACAACCTCGATCGGCTGCACCGCCGGCCAGTCGAACTGGAAGAATTCGTGACGCTGTGTGAATCGTCGGGCGTGCGCGATGTCGCTACCGTGACCGCCGACATTGACCTGGGTAATGATGACGGGCTGTTCATGGCCCGCATCTTTGCCGCGTTTGCTGCCAAAGAATCCGGGCGCAAATCCGCCCGCGTGCGTCGCAAGCTGTTGCAGAACGCCGAACAAGGACTGCCGCACGGCTCGGTACGCCCATTCGGGTACGAGTCCGACAAGATCACCCTGCGCGACGCTGAGGCCAAGGTCATTCGCGAGATGGTCGACCGCTACCTGGCCGGCGCCTCGATCCGGTCATTGACCATCTGGCTCAACGATGCCGGCATTGCCCCGGCCGTCGCGAAGTCGTGGCAGACCTCCGCGGTACGCCAAATCCTTACCTCCGGGCGTATCGCTGGCCTGCGCGAGCACCACGGCGAGGTGATCGGCCCCGCGACCTGGACAGCGATCATCACTCCGGCCGAACGCGACCGCATCTTGGCCCGCATGGCGACCCGGGCACTGACCAAAACCCGCGCCCCACGCACCTACCTTCTGTCGGGCATGTTGCGCTGCGGGCGCTGCGGGAATCGATTGTTTTCCCAAGCACGCCACAGCAATCCAGACAACCGGGTCCGCCGCTACGTGTGTTTGAAAGGCCCCGATCACGGCGGCTGCGGCCGTCTGACGGTGGTGGCGTCGCCGGTCGAGGAACTGCTCACTGATGCTGTGTTGACCCGGTTGGACTCCCCGCAGCTCGCGGAGGCATTGGCAGGTAAGTCCAGTGTGGATGCTGATGTCGCCGCATTGGCGACCCAGCTGGAAGCCGACCAGGCCCGCTTGGATGAGCTTGCCGGACTGTATGCCGCCGGCGCGGTGTCTGCGCGGGAATGGATTGCCGCCCGCGACCCCATCACCGAGCGGATCGCCCAGGCTCGCCGCGACATCGCGCACGCTACCGACACTAGCTCGGTGGTGGATCTGGCTGGCTGCGGCGAGGTGCTGCGCGGCCAATGGGACGACCTCGACATCGACCGCCAACAAGCCATCATCAAATCAGTGCTCGATCACGCCGTCATCGCACCCGGCAACCCCGGCTCGCGCAGCCTCGACATCAATCGCGTCCAGCCAGCGTGGCGCATCTAGATGTCGTTCGGCGTGCCGTTGGCTTCTCGGATTTGAGCCAGCGTCGGTCGATCGCCAGTTCGCCCGGGGACGCGCCCACCGAGCGAGCGGCTGGCCAGGTCGGCGACGATTGACACGTATCGACGCGCTTCTCGTGCGGCTTTGCTTGCGCCCCAGAAACACTCCACTGGGAACCCTCCGCTTGCCGAACGTTTCAGGTGTGTCGTGGATATTGGTACCCGTCGCGGAGATCGGGCCGAGAGTCGATGTGTGCCCACAACTTTGACGAGTACGTTTTGTCCCTGCGGATGGTGTCGACGAGGTCGGCGAGCATCACCAGCCATGCCCATGGTGAGGCTGTCTGATATAGCTGCGGCTCGACGTGCTTGAATTTGTTGAGTACTGGTGGCGGGACGTCGGGAACGCGATGCCATACACGTGAGTGGTGAGCGCAGATGTTGCGCAGGACGACCATCGATCTCATGAGTGATGCGGTAAATCCGGAGTGGGGAAACCCGAAGGTTTTGCACACGGCGGTGCGCACGGTGTGCTGATCGAGCAGTCCATACATCTTCGACAGTGTTCCGAAGCTGAACACCTCCACCGCTGCCCATACCGGCGGCGTCTCGTTCTTTGCGGTGTGATGCGCCACGAATTTCTCTTTTGAGCGGGTGAGTTCGTCGTGGATGTCGGCGATCAGCAAATCGCGAAGAACGTTGCCGTAGCGGTCTCGCCTGTCGATGTAGGACGCCGGTTCCAGATAGCTATCCACCGGCATATGCATTGCGATGTAGTAGGCAAAGCGCGAACGGAAGGTCACTTCCAGGATCGACAGTCCCTCCATCAGGATGCAGCGAAGTTCGTGGTCGAAAGTGTAGGTCGCAGTGATCTGTGCCACGGTGCCGCCGGCGGTGAACCGGTTGTCCCCGTGTCCGGGCCGGACCTGGAAGTATCTCCAGTAACCCGAGAGTCGGTAGTAGTTGTTGTCGATCAGCAGGCGTACCGCTGCGTGGTACTCGGCCTTGCGCTGCTCGTAATCGTCGTCCGGTGGCAGCGGGATGGGCAGTCCTCGTTGGACCAGCAGCTCGATCTGCTTGTCAATCGGCAGTGCGGGTTTGGCCATTCCGGGGATACTAGCCAATAAAAAGCCCCGCCTGGTTGGGGAAGCTTGCGCTCTAGCCCTGGCGGGGTCTGTTAACTACAACCTACACGACTTTGGCGACAATGAAAACTGCCCGTGCATCGCGATGTTCACCACTGTAGATCACAGTATGTCGGGGAGGTTACCCGCTGTTGACCGTTCGTATGCATCGAAATGCCTGATGAGGTCGGTGTTCCGATGCCCACCAGTTGAGCGTCGGGGCCGACGAACGTCGGGGGCAGATACGACGTCATCGCTCGGGTAACCGTGTGCCGACCGAGGGGTCTGCCCGGCCAGCGGCGGGACTAGCAATGGGGACGACCCCGTCTGCCCGAGCAGTCGCGACGTGGTCACAGCGAACGGTGCGTTGCTGGGCATCTTCACGCCGGAACGTGATCCGCCGAGACCGTTCTCAGACGCACGAGGCAAGCACGCGGCGGCCAGCGTGCCTAGCCGATAGACAGCCTGCGCGAGATGGTGGTGTGCGCCCCCGTTCGGGATCAGTATCCACGTAGATCTTTGATCTCCGGGGGAACGTTGGTTGCGTGCTGTTTTGTCCAGGTGCCGTCGTTGTCGGGCGCGACGTGGAAGGTTCCTACGTCGCTGGACAGGATCCACAGCTGATTAGGTTCTGTCGATAGCCAGGTGAACAGCACGCCGTGGCGGGTGCTGTAGGCGGCATCGTCGCGGTAGACCTCGTTGCCGTCTTTGTCGCGGATGACATCGACCAACGTTTTCACGGTGTTCTGAGGAGCGCCGTCCTCGGCGTAGGCGGTATAGAGCCCTGATGGCGAGGGTTTCGGTTCGCCGGGGCGCACGGCGCGCTCATCGGTCTCGCTGTCGCGACCGAAGAGGCCGCAGCCCACAACGGCCGCAGCTACGGCGAGTACCAGCGTCACAGTGGTGACGATTCGGAATGTCATTGGTACGGGTAGCCTTTCGCGGTGACCAAAGCTCCGCTTTGGTCGAGGACAAACTCGGTTTGACTGTGCCAGCCGATGTGAATCTGGTAAGGGTGCGCCTGACCGAGGGTGATGATCTCGGCGATTCGGTCTTTGAACGTGTCCGTCGCATACTGAGCGTTGGCATCGATGATGTCGTTCCACTGATAGCCGCCGTCGACCGTCACCTTGTACGTGCCGGCGGATAGCGGTTCCACGTGGGTTGTCCCGTTGATTCTGAAGCCGCCCGCGTCATCGTTGGTGCCGTTGAGGTACTGGTATCCGGTGATGGA
The DNA here is from genome assembly GCF_014218295.1 of Mycolicibacterium litorale. Next base: position 3,103,372 of record NZ_AP023287.1, on the reverse strand, counting down.
TTCGCCGTTCTGCGTTGTCGCCGCGAACTGCGCAGAGTAGTCACGCTGCGCCCCGTGGCCGGCCAAGTACTCGTTGAGTGACTGTTGCGCCTGGCCACGTACCTGGCCGTCGAGTTCTCGGGCCAGCCCGTTGTGGTCCATCATGTACTGCGACCATTCGGGGTTGTCCTGGATGGTCCAGTCACGGCCACCGCCAACCAGGTAGCGATCGAGGATGGCCCGTCCCGCCCAGTCGCTGTCGAGCCAGTCAGCGCCGCCGCTGTCTCCGCCTTCGGGTCGCCGGAACAAGCCATCGTCGCGCACCCGCCGCCCGTACTCGCCGTCGGGATCGCGTTCGCGTCCGTCGGGATGGCGGGCGTCCCGATCGCGGGTTTCGCTGTCGACGAGCTGGACGGTGCCGTCGTGGCCACCGTTCTCCTCGACGAAGGTGATTCCGTCGAGTTCGGTGGCTTTGGCGGTGATCCGCCGGCCGATTAGGGTGTCGGTGGCTACGAGTTGTTCAGTGTTCCACCGGATGTTCTCGGTGTGCTCGGCGGCGGCAGTGTGGCGGGCGGCGATGGTCGACAAATCGAGGCGCCGAGTATCGGTCACGCTCAAGTCGTCGCCGACCCGAAACCCGTCGGCTTCGGCTTCGGCGATCGCTTCCAGCGCAGCCCGCTGGGCCGCCCGCAGATCGTCGGCGCCGGCCTGCGCTAGGTCGGCAGCGGCGCGCACGGTGTCACCGGCCGCGCGTACGACGTTGGTGTCCTGTGTGACCCGGTCGAGTGCGGCGTCTTTGGCGGTGCCTTCCCAGTCGGTGCCACCGGGCGCGGCGATGTTGCGGCGGTGCTGTTCGAACAGTTCCTCAGATTCACTGGCTGATATTCGCCATCGCGCTGCCGCGTGCTCAAGGTGGGTCCTGTCCCAGGTTTCGATCTGTGAGCGCGTCAGTAGCGCACCTACTGGTGTTGTCACCGCGCTCATATAGTCCTCGTCACGTTCTCGGCGGCGGCCTCGTCGCTGTGGGTGTACACCGTCGCCGCGGTCCGCAGATCACTGCCCTGGCCCGCGACCCGTCGGGATTGGCCAACCCGCAGCGCGGCCAGCGCGCGGTCCAGCGCCGCCACACCAGCATGGCTTGGCTGGCTCCCTCCTGCGTTACCACCGGAGTCGGTGGCAAGTCCTTGCGCGATCTCCGCACTGCCGACCGCAGCCTTATCGAGCCCCGCCGCGTCAACGGCCAGCCGATCTGTCACCACATCCCCCTCGACCACAGATAGCTATCCAGCACAGTATCACCTGACCACCACACTGTTCGCCAGCGTCGACGGGTTTGCTGTCACTCGATATGGCCCGCATAGGACCGGGTCGGACAGCCATCCCGACCGAGGAAACGGTGCCGTGCTCGTGGGGGCAGGGTGAAGAAGGTGAACGGCACGCCTTCGCTGGGCCAGAGGGCGCCATGCCGCATCAGCCAAGCGGCTTCAGCACTCACTGATTGTCTGAAGCTCCCCCGGCAGTGGTCGGGCGTCGACCGGCCGCAGTTCTTCGACGATCGTCTCGACTGCGCCTTGTTGGCGCATCGCCTCCGCGCGGTGCTGACCGTTCATGAACCTCAAGGGCTCGCCCGGTTCGCGGATGAGGCTGATCGGGTCCCACCACAACGACCGCGCGGCCTCAGCGATATCTGCCGGCAGGTCCGCGGGCAGATCGTGTTCGCTGCTGCCCTGCAGGGCAGCGATGCTGGCTGCGGCCCAGTCGACGGCCAGGTAACGCCCCATGTCTCGGAACGGCTGGCTGCCGGGGAGTTCACGCACCGGGATACGCCGGAGCACGACGGCATGGGTGGGAGGCGGCGGGGTGTAAGGGACGTATCCCCCGCCATGATCCCACTGGGCGCCCAGACGGTGCAGTGTTGCCAGTTCCTCGGCGTCGACCTCCCGGCAATGCGCGAACCTACCCTGGGTGTCGTAGTCGATCGCGACGACGTTCGGCCAGCCCTTGTAGCGAAGACGCGGGTTGAGCAGGTTGAAGATGAGGGTCGGCGGCGCTGTGTGCTTGCCGAAGAACTCCGCCCAGATGGTGCGTCGGTAGGCTTCGGCGGCGTTAACGTGACTGGCGCCGCGGTCACCGTCGCGCAAGGTGATCAGTGCCAGGCCGTGTCCCCGTTCGTCGCGGAACGCCTGGACGCGGGAAGTGGCGACAGCGTCGAGATGCCACATGTGGATGTCGGCCGTGCGGCCGGGGCGCTGCCACAATCTGCGCAGCGTTGCTGCTGCGTGGCGATGCCAACCAGTCATGAGATCAATTCTGACGGTGCGGCGCCCACCGTGGGTGCGACGCGCCGTGTCCTGCCGTAGCGAAGGGACGCGTGGTCATGTTGTGGCGATCTTCGGACACCGTGAGCAGGGAATCCCACCAGCGACCGCCACACCAATGCGGTCGCCGGCGGGCCGTTGGCCGGGGGGTTTTCTGGCCGCGACTGATGGTGCGCGGCGGCCAGGGGCTGGCGTCAAGGCGCGAACCGGGGTTCGCCCGCGTTGCAGCTGTGGCCTGGACATCAGCCCCCGCCCACCGCAAAGTGTCGTGATGCGCCCAGAGACCGAAAACAATGCTTGACCGGGCAACCTATCGGTAGTGCTCGCCCACGTTCGGTCAGGTGCTGCGCAGCAGGGTGGCGATATCGGCGAGAACAGCCGGGTTGGTGATGGTGACCGCGAGCTGTTGCCGCTCACAAGACTGCACAAGCCAGGCGGTGAATTCTTCACGACTGTAGGACTTTTCACTTTGGTGGTTGCTCACGTGCGCCTGTGGGTTAGCCATCGGGCACCTCGCCCTGCATGTCACGACGCTGGTTCTGTAGCGCTTCGCACGCAGTGCGTCGTTGCTGGATGCGGTGTAGTGCGGCGGTGATGGTCAGGGTGCGCTCACCGAGGCTGGTGTGGCCGGCGCGGTCGAACTCCCACGCCACCAGTTCATCGCCGTCCCCGTCTTGGGTGACCGGGTTGTGCTGGTGTGCAGTATTTTTCGCGTTCTGTTCGCGGGTCCAGGTGGCGCGATGTTGGCGTAGTGCGGTCATTGTGGTCGAGTAGCGGCGGGATTTGCTGGTGATGTGACCTCGGAACCCGAGGGTGTGCAGCCAGCGCCTGACGCCGCTGAGTCCTCTGTCGGCGAGATCGCTGATGGTGGTCAGGATTGCGCGCACATGCTCGGACACGTCCAGGTCGGGTATGGCTTCGGTGGACAGGCGGCGGGCGCTGATGCCGAGGTCGGCTAGGGATTTGGTGACGTATTTGGCGAGGTAGCGCGCTACCCGCCGGCCAGACAGTGACCGACCGGTCGACGAATCCTGCTCTGGTGACACCTTCTTCACCGGATCGGTGGGTGTGATGGGGCGGGTGTCGATTTGGCCGCCGAAGAGGATCACCCGCACGCCATCGTCCGCGCAGGGGTCGTTGACGGTCAGGCTGACGCTGCGGGCGGCGTGCTGGATGATCGCGGCGAGCTCGGTTGCGCCCACGGGTGATTCCCAGTCACTCTGCTGACTGTCGTCGTGGGGGTCCAGCCGGATCAGGGTGTGGATGTGTGGGATGGCGCGGGCTTGCAGTTCAACGACTTTGAGGAAGCTCACCCGGATCCAGTCGGGGTCGACCCCGACGGCTTTTAGGTTCTTGCGGAGTGCGCGGCGCAGGGCGATGGTGAATCGTCGCCACAGTTCGGGCAGGTGCCAGGTGAACAGCACGTGCCCGACATAGTCATAGCATTCGGCACACAATGGCTGACCGACCTGGTCGTCATCATCGTCATGGACAGTGCTGCACCACAACGGTTTTCCGTGGCGGCAGCGCTGATAGCCACCGGTGCGATGGTGGTCCCGACACACCCGCTGCTTGTGCGCGCTATCGCCTGTGGTGTGGACGGGGCCGAAGCTGGGCGCGGTCAGCGTGAGGAACACTTGCGGGCGATCGGCCACCGTGATGGGCATGTCGTGGTGGCCGCCGGCGGCACCGGCGTGCACGAGTTGCCAGGTGTCGCGGGCGTAGAGGTCCGAGCAGGAGGGGCAGATGTGGGCGCGGCGGTTGTTGCACCGCGTCCATACCACCCGCTGCCGCCCGTATTCATCGGCGCCGACCAGTTGGATGGGGTGGGCGCAGAAGCCGACCGATTCCGCACGCCGCCACCATGATTCGTACCCCATCGAGGCCGCGCGGCGCACCATCTCATCGATCACTGTGGCGGTGTCGACCGTATCCGGAATGCCGGGCAGGGCGAGTTGTGGTGGTGTGGGGTTATTCACCAGTGCCCTCGTTCGGCGTCCGGCCGCTGTCGGTGCTGCGTGGCCGCTGGTTGTGTGTCGGCCGCCGAGCGGGGCGCGGGAACTGTGTGGCGAGGGTGGTGATGTCGTGGTCGGTGACGTGGAAGGCCCGTACCCGCACGGGTTGGGTGGTTCCGTCGATGAGCATGTAGCCCACGCCCGGGGTGGCGTCGGAGATGCGGTCGCATTCCGCCCCGGCATCGCGGGCGCCTTGTCCGAGGACCATGGTGGTTTGGGTGGCTTCGGTCAGCCGCAGCCCGATCCGGACGGTGAACAGCTGCCGCACCGGGAGAGTGTCTTTGGCGGGGTCTTGCACCGCGGCCACCACCGAAATCCCCACCGCCCGGCCTTGGGAGAGCAGTAGCCCGAGCAGTTGTTCGATTTCGGTGCGGATCTTGCGGTCGGTCACATAGGCGGTGAGTGCGGCGATCTCATCGATCACCACCACAAACAACGGCTCAGATGGGGTCGGGGTGTGCAGCCGGGTGTGGCCGCGCAGCCGATTGGCCCGCTCGTGCATCACCGTGACGAGCGTGCGCAGGAGTTCGAGGGTGGTGTCGGTGGCGTCGTGGCTGAATACCGTGAACATGGGTGCGCCGGCGCCCAGTTCCATGCCGCCTTTGGGGTCGATGACACACAACCGGACCAGGCCGGTCTTGATCCCGGGCGCGATCCCGGCGATCAGCGACCACAACACGCTGCCTTTACCCGCGCCGGTCGCGCCCGCGACCAGGAGGTGATGCCCCAACAGCGGCATGTGCCAGGGGTGGCGGGTTTCGGTGATCCCGACCCGCACTGACTCCAGATCCACCGGTGTGGCCGGGGTGGGCATCGGTAGGGCGATCGGGTCGGCCAGCACATCCCCGCGCATCAGCGTGATCCGCAGTTCGCCGGGCGCGGTGGCGGTGATGGTGATCCGGTCGGCGCGCCAGGCCGCGGCCAGCGCCTCGGATTGTTTGTGCCAATCTGTCGGGGAGTGGCCGGTGACGATCCGCACCGCCAGCACATCGGTGGTTCTTCCGATCGTTACGGTGCGCAGGGTTGGTGTGAGGGTGCGGTCACCGAGTTTTGCGGTCAGTCCGTGCAGGGTGCATGTCGATTCCCAGGCGCGGGTGTAGCGCGACCAGGTCAACCAGCGGCGCCGTACCGGTTCGGTCACCCACGAGCGAAACGACCGCGGGTCCAGCCACGCCCACCCCGCATACCCGGCGCAGAACACGATCGCACAGACGATCCCGCCGCGGGGTCCGTGGGTGATGCCGAGCGCCAGGCTGGCGATGATCGGGAGACTGATGGCGGGGAACAGCACCGCCCACCACAGCAAGTATCCCGCGGCGGTGAAGAGTGACATGACCAGATCCCCGAGCCAGTCGTCATTGTCAGATTGAGTGTTGTTGGTGTTCTTATTGTTTGAAGTCATTGCAGGTGCCCTTCGTGAGCGAAGTGGTCGACGACAGACCCGGGGCCGGGCGTGACACGCTCTTGGTGCCGCGCCTCGGCCGCGGGGTGTTATTTCTGGGTGCGCGACCCCTGCTCACCTGTCGTGGCGCCGGTGATGGCATCGGCGCGGAAGGCCACGCCGCTGCGATCACCTTGCGCCCAGGGGATGGCGACCAGGCTGGTCACCGACACCGGTTGGGTGACCGTGACGTTCGGGTCTCCGGCTACCGTCACGTTCAACACTTCGCCGCCGGTGTCGTCCAATGCCAGCAGCTGCACCGAATGCTGGGGCAGGCCGGTGGAGGTGTCGATTTTGGGGCTGCCCGTCTCGAAGTTGAGTCGCGGCTCGGCCGCCCGGGTGACGATGAACCGTGTCCCGGAGGTATCGATTCTCAAACGCATTGTTCTGCTGTCCTTTACTGGGTTGTGGTGTGCGGTCGTGTGTGCCGCGATCCCAGGACAGCCCTCGGGTGGTGGTCGCCGGAAGTGACAGCCAGTAACAGCCGGTAGCACCCCGACACGCGCACGGCAGTGCTGAGCTGCGCTGATGTGTCAGGCATGATCGAAAGATGGCCGCCGCCGATCCGAACCGTGCGCGCAACGCGCAGCGGCTTCGCGATGCGCGCGCCGAGTACGGGTTCAGCCTCAATGAGCTGGCTGTGGAGGTGCAGAACGTTCGCCGGCTACGCGGCGATACCGAGATCCCGCAGCGGGAATCGTTGCGTCAGATGATTCTGAGTATCGAGCGTGGCGGTGCGTTCGGCGACATGTGGCGCGCCGATTTGGCCGCGGTGTTTGGCCGCGAGCCTGATGAATTGTTCAGCGTGCCGATCGCCTCACCGCTGCCGCACCCGTTGTTGTTGCGGCTGCCTGTCGACGAGGACATCCTGGCGGTGATCACGGCGCAACGCTCGGCGCATATTGAGGCCGAACATGCTCTCGGCCCGCAGCACGCCCGCCCGTTGGTGGAACGTGATCTCGATACCGTCGAAGCCCTCATCAAAACGGCGCCGCGACGGCTCAAACGCGCGGTGACTGAGGCGGCCGGAACGATCGCCGAGGTGGCCGGCTGGATCGCCCAAGACCTCGGTGATCACGCCGCCGCCCAAACTTTGACGCATAAGGCGTTTCTGCACCTGCGGATGGCCAGCCCCGAGGTGCAGGCGATGATCTTGATGCGCCAATCCAACATTCTGGCCCACAGTGAGGCGAGTCTGGCCGTCGATCTGGCCGCCGACGCCGCCGAACTCGTCGAGGGCCGCGAAGCGGGGCGCTTGAAGGCCAGCATTGCCCGCCAGCAGGCCCTGGCCGCGCTGCACAATGGTGATGAACGCAGTTTCTACCGGCACGCTGCCGCCGCACTCGATCTCGGTGATATCGACCCGGTGCCTGGTGATCGGGCCCCCTATGCCCACGCCGCCTATGTGGCCAGCGACATCGCCGCCGGGCATCTACGGCTCGGCAACAACGACAAGGCGCTGGAACTGCTCACCGGTCATCACGCGCAGTGGACCTCCCAGCAGCATCGCGACCGCGCCGTGGCCGATATGCGGCTGCTGCACGCCTACATCGCTGTGCGCGAATACCGCCTCGCGCTGGTGTTGGCCGACACCGCGATCCCCGCCTACCAATCAGCACCCTCACAACGCGCGCACCGACATCTTGCCCGGGCACACACGCTCGTGCGTAACCGCCGCCGCAACGACGCCGACCCGCTGCTACAAGCACTCGGTGCACGCATCCGAAACGCCACCCAAGGAGACCCGTCGTGAGCCACGACATCATCCCCGACCTCACCACCACCGACCCCGCCGCGACCAGCGCGGTCGCGGTGCTGCCGGTGGGGGCCTTCGAGCAGCACGGCCCCCACCTACCGTTGGGCACCGACACCCTGATCGCCTGCGCGATCACCGCAGCCATCACCGAGCACCACCAGGTTCTAGCGCTGCCGCCGATCACGTTCGGCTGCTCACATGAACACGCTGCCTACCCCGGCACCATCAGTATCAGCGCCACCACCCTGGCCGCGATCATCGCCGATATCGGCCAGTCCCTGACCGGCCAGGGCATGCGTGGGTTGATTGTGGTGAACGCGCACGGCGGCAACGCCGTGCTCACCAATGTCGTGCAGCAAGCCAACCAGCCCGCCGGCCCGCTGAACGTGGGCCTGTATCCGAGTCGTGAAGACTGGACCGAGGCCCGCACTGCCGCCGCCATCACCAGCAGCAACCACGACGATATGCACGCCGGCGAACTCGAAACCTCCATCCTCCTCGCCAGCCACCCCGACTACCTGCGCGACGGCTGGGCACAGACCGATCACACCGCCACCGACCGGCGCCACCTGACCACCCTCGGCATCAGCGCCTACACCACCACCGGCGTCATCGGCTACCCCTCACTGGCGACCGAAGCCAAAGGGCACGCCGCCCTCGACCACCTCGGCTGCCACGCCGCCACCCTCATCGACCTCCTCACCATGGTGCGCCGAACCTAGGCACCGCAGCGCAGCAAGGCCCCCGCCACCTGCCGGAACACAGCACTGCCACGAACCGAAACAGCCCCTGGTGTATCCCGAAACGAGGCGTCGCCCCCAGCCTTAACGACAGGGGGCGACTTCAGACAAGCCTCAGACTAAAGCGGCCGAACACCGCTCCCGAGGATCGCGGCGCGCGCGTTTCTCGACAAACAGCGGAACGAAATCCCGGATCCGACTCGCATCGAACCGCGCATACGCCCGCCGCACCGCAGCATCAATGTCCACGCGGGTAGTGCCAGGAAAATCCTGCACCAGCGTGCCCGTGATCTCCATCAGTAGCGTCTGCTCGGCCACCGCACTCATCACCCACCAGCATCCCCACACCACGGCAGCGCCGTCAACACACCGCAGCCAGCGCACGGACCTGTGCCGACGACCTCACAGCCACCGACACCGGGCCGAATCACCGAACGCTCTCGGCAGTCGTGTCCACCACCGCACTGGCACGTCGTCGCCCACGCACGCCATCACCTCATCTCTGACCACGGTTCCGTCACTTTGGCGGCTCCCTGCGGGCTTCGCTTCGCTCCCTGTGCTCCCGTCCGCTGGCGCTCCCGTCCGCGCCGGTCGCTACGCTTCACCCTCCGTCCGCCGCCCGTACGACCAAGCAGCCAGGACAATCATCCGACGCCCGCAGATCAACAGCCACCGCGACGATCCACAGCCTCATCGCGTCCGCCAGCACGACAACCGCCACCGGCAACCCAGTCGACAGCCCGCCCGGCAGTGGCAACACGAGCCGACGCCAACCATCAAGTCGCGGATAAAAGAACGTCTCTGACCTGCAATGTGAGAACTTTCTTTACTGGTATCGAGGAAAGTCCGGACGTCACAGAGCAGTGTGCTTGTCAACGGCAATCCGGGGAAACCCGCGGGACAGTGCCACAGAAAGTAGACCGCCACCCGCAAGGGAGGTAAGGGTGAAACGGTGCGGTAAGAGCGCACCAGCATCCCGGGTGACCGGGATGGCTAGTGTCCTGAGTCATTAATTACGGCTCAGTTGTTAGACTGGGTCATGCCCACTCCTCAGGCTGCTGCGATCGTGTTGACCGATACTGAACGTGCCGAGTTGGAGGGGTGGGCGCGGCGTCGGAGCAGTGCGGCGGGGTTGGCACTGCGGTCGCGAATTGTGTTGGCGGCTGCCGACGGCGGGTCCAACACAGAGTTGGCGGCCAACCTGGGGGTCTCGCGGTCAACGGTGAAACGGTGGCGCAATCGGTTCGTGGAGTTGCGCTGTGACGGCCTGCTCGACGAACCGCGTCCAGGCCGGCCGCGGGTCGTGGGTGACGAGCAGATCAAGGCGTTGATCACCCAGACGCTGGAGTCTGCTCCCAAGGACGCTACGCACTGGTCGACGCGGTCGATGGCCGAGCATCTCGGGTTGAGTCAATCGATGGTCTCCCGTGTCTGGCGGGCGTTCGGATTGGCGCCGCACAAACAGGACTCGTGGAAGCTGTCGAAAGATCCCTTGTTCGTGGAGAAGGTCCGTGACGTCGTCGGGCTCTACCTCGACCCGCCCGAACGCGCGGTGGTGCTGTGTGTGGATGAGAAAACCCAGATCCAGGCACTCAATCGCACCGCGCCGGTGTTCCCGATGCTGCCAGGCACCCCGGCGCGTGCCAGCCACGACTACGTCCGTCACGGTACGTCGAGCCTGTACGCGGCGTTGGATCTGGCCACCGGCCAGGTCATCGGCTCGCTTCACGCCCGGCACCGTAGCCAGGAATTCCTGGCCTTCCTCAAAAAGATCGACGCCGAAGTCCCCGCCGATCTGGACTGCCACGTCGTCCTCGACAACGCCTCCACCCACAAGACGCCGGCGGTAAAGCGTTGGCTGACAAACCATCCCCGGTTCGTCCTGCACTTCACACCGACAAGCTCCAGCTGGCTCAACCTCGTCGAACGCTGGATCGCGGAACTGACTACCAAGAAACTGCGCCGCGGAACCCACACCTCGGTACGCCAACTCAACGCCGACATCCGCGCCTGGATCCAGCACTGGAACAACAACCCCCGGCCCTACGTCTGGACCAAGACCGCCGACCAAATCCTGGCCAACATCGCCAACTACTGCACCCGAATTAATGACTCAGGACACTAGGTAAACCCCACCCGAAGCAAGGCCAAGAAGGCCGCAACCTGGTTGTGGCTGCGCAAGCGTTCAAGGGCTGCTCGCCCGAGTTTGCGGGTAGGCCGCTTGAGGCACCCGGCGACGGTGTGTCCAGATGGATGGTCGCCACCTCGCCGGAAGATCCCGGCGAGGTACAGAATCCGGCTTACAGGCCAACTCGTCCCACCGCTATTCACCACGCGATATATGGACGCTGAATCCCTCTGCTACGCAGCGACCACGCACGGCAGCTTACGATCCGGCTATGAAACATTCGGTGAGGTCAGGTGTCGAAGACCAGTGGCACCGGGCACGCCGCAAGCGGACGGGCAGGTGTTCTGCCCCGTAGCCAACTGGGGTTCCCCAGAAAAGTGCAGCGCGGCGGAACACGTGGAGAGTTGTTTACGACTCCACACCTATCCGGTGCCCGGGGTCAAACCCCGCCCTTCTCGCCACTCAACTCGCGGAAGAAGGCACTCGTGACACACTTCCTTCGCACGCCTTCAAAAATCTCTGTTGATAGCTGATGACATGGGGGCTGCTCGCCCAGCGCGCCAAATAGCGTGGATCAGTCGTGAGTAACACGCGATCCTGGAGATCGATGAACTCTGGCTCGACCAGCATCGACATCACCATCGGGAACAGCGTGTCTCCGTCGAGAGAACAGACGATCAATCGTGAATCAGGCAGATTTGATGCGCGCAGCCAGCGCACTGAGGCACGAGCGCTGTCCAAGCCATCGCTGCTTTCATTGTGGCGATAAGCCACCATCCGCTTGGCCTGAGACAGGGTTTCAAGGAGGTCGAGTTCAGCGTCGCCCTTACCCAAGTAGTGGTTCGCAATCAAGTACTGCCGAAGTTCTCTGATGAACCAGGAATCCTCAGTGGCTTCGAATGCGGCCAGCAACCCCGATATACGACGCGTGGCACTGAGCCGGTTACGTATGAAAGCGTTGATGAAATATGGCCGGATCTGCAATGCGAGAGGTGTCTGATACGGCTCGAACATAAGCGTGAAGTTGACGCGGTGACCCAACTCATGCAGCTTGTGCGCCAAGGAATGTCCGCGTAGGAGATCCTCGGGAGATCCGTCATAGTATCGGTTGTTCAGTAGACCATCGCCAGTCAGGAGCTGACTCGAAGCTGAGGGTGAGATCGCTCCTGTATGAGGGACTTTGACCACCAGGCGGTAGCGCGACAGGATATCCTCGTACATCTGAATCTCGTCGAGTATCTTGGCGAAGTCCTGTTCGTACGGATCGTGGAGTTCGACGGAGATGTCACACCCGGGGCCGACCTCGTCTCCTATTGCCTGTAACACTTCGTTGAGATCAGAGAATTGGCCGCCAACGTTGGCCTCCGGGTTGTTGAGAAAAAGGTCGTAGACGATCCCCGGATTGCAGGTCACATTGGCAATCAGATCGCGACATTCGGCGATTTCGTACGGGTTGGCAGAGTCTGCCGAGAACAGCAATGACGTCGGCCTACGTTGCCCATCCCGGGCATAGCCGATATCGCGAACGAGATCCAGGGTGACAGAGTGTGTCCCGGTGGTCTCCACACGGAAACCGGCTGGTGTGGATTCTCGCTTCGGCTCGAACAGATCAACAACCTCGCGGAAGCGAGCAGAGACATTCACCGCCGAACCAGTCTCGACCTGCGCCAGGATCGAGGGGTGAACTGCGTGAACGTATTCCGAGGCCCCCGACTCGACCCGCAACTGTCGTTCCCTGATCACTGTGGCGGAGTCGAGGTTTGGGTGAAGGGATGTTACGAGCACTGCACTTCCTTTATCTCAGTGGTGGCTTTTACCAGACTTAGGCTGTCTTGGAACGCTTTGCTGGCGGCGATGTCGTCCAGGCGCGTCATACAGGCGCGGCTATAGGCGGAATGGTCGAACTCGGTGAAGTGCGTGGTGCTGGCCGCCGCCGCCCATAGCGCCTCGCGCAAGCGGCTGTGGAAGCGATACATTCGCAGAGCCGCGAGCAGATATTCGAGTGAATCCCCCGTCGAGTTGTACTCGTCGGCGAATTGGCGTTCCTCGACGGCACTCAACTCCCACTTCTCGGCAAAATCACCACAATCGAAGAACCTGTCTCCGCCGCCCGCATACTCCCAATCGATGAGGCTTACGCCCGACTGCGAGACCAGCACGTTGCCAACCGAAAGGTCTGCGTGTAGCAAGCAGGGTTCGTACGTGCCTCGAGCCCGCTGGCAGCGCCTACTCAATTCGATCGCCCACGTGAAGGGAGCGGACGCCTGCGGGATCAATTCCTCGACCCTCCGGAATAGCCACTCAGCGCCATCGAACGGGTCCGAGATGTAGTTTCGCAACCGAGTCCCGCGGGTGTTCTTATGCAGTCGAGACAATGCGGCGGCAGCCAGGGTGATTACCCGCGAGCGGTCTTCGGGTCCGGATGCGCCGGCGTTCTCGAGGAAGTCAGTGATCAGAGCACATGGATCGCCTTGTCGCCATGCCACGAGTTTCGGGCCCAGCTTCAGTTCTTCGACAATCGGCATTACCTGCTTCTGAGTGTGGCGGTTGATTCCGATACGCGCTGCGAGCTCGTTGGAGAGCAACAGTTGAACGGCGAAATCCTCTTGTGCGCCACTGGAATCTGATTCGACGGTGACCCGCCAATTACGATTCGTCATGCCGCCGTCTAGCGCGACCGACTTCCAGGGTCGGCTCGGCCATTGCGCTCGAACGACGGTTTCCAAGTCACGCTGTGCGGTGGAATCTGAGTTAGTCATGGGTCGCCCTGGCCGCTACGCGTGTGTGCCGGAGTCGAGGAACGGTTCGTCCTTCTGAGCCAATCGCTCAGCGGTGGGTACCGCGATGTAGCGTGCCAGGACGATGGCGAGAATGGCCGCAGTCAGCTTTCCTACGAGCACAGCGCCGATCAAGTTTGGCTGGAAGTTGGCCGTGAATGACAGGTGATCGCCCAGCAAGAAGCCACCACATACCACGAACGCGATCGATATCACCTTATCCCGCGGCGACATGTTCTTGACGACGTGGAAGAGCGCGAGCGCATTTGCAGCACCGCCGAGCATTCCGGTGACTCCGGTTTCGCCGATTCCTACCCGATTCCCCAGGCGGCTCAGTGGCCCGGCGAGAAATTTGTTGATCGCGTAGACCATGGGAAACGCACCTGCGAGCATGATTCCGACCGCACCGACGACCTCGAGGGCACGGAAGTGGTCATCCGCCGTGGCAATGATCGGCTCGAATCCCCACGCTCCGAACATCTTCGTGAAGATACCGGTGAAGTACTCGACGATCGACAGTGCGAGGATTATCTTCACGGCCGCATCGATCAGGCGGCCAAAGATGATGAACGCCTTGATCATAAATCCCGGTGCGAACTTCAGTCCGGCGGCGATGGCTACGACGATCAGCAGCAGGGGGAGCAGATTGGCGAGTAGCTCTTGAATGTTGAGGCCGTCAATCACAGTCTCCGAAGGCCCGGTTGTTCGCACATCTCCACGGATGAGCGGACGCGTGATCATTATGATCACCATGGTCACCAAGACCCCGATCGGGATTGTGAGCACGCCCGACATGATGCCCAATGCCATGTATCGCTGGTCGGTCTTCTGTAGCATCGCGAGACCAACGGGGACGGTGAACACAATCGTCGCACCGGCCATGAACCCTGTCACCATTGCCGTGATCCACGCTCCGCTATCACCCGCCGTAGCGAAGGCAAGTTGATACCCGCCCATATCGGAAGCGATGAATGTGGTTGCCGCGATCGAAGGGTCGGCCCCCAATGCTTGCCAGATCGGCCCGGCGCCCTTCTCGACCGCGGTGGTCAGGTATGGGATGGACGCCATGATCCCCGCTACCGGGACGAACAAGTGGCCGATGGAATGAATACCTTGAAGAAATTCCTTCCCAATTCCGGAATCACTGTTACGTATCGCAAATGCAGCACCGATGAGGACGAACGCCATCATGGTGTAGAGAACTATGTTACTGACTATTTGCATGACCCCTCACTTCTGTATGCGGAGCCTTGACGTTCAGGAGTTCTAATAGATGTCTGTATTCGACTACTCCGTCAGTCATGCTCTCGTCCAAACCTTTCCCAGCGTTCTGTATCGGTTGGCCCGGGTCTCCGAGCTCGCTGACGACCACTGCTGCAGCGCTGAGATCTTCATGGATCGTGTAAGTGCTTGGTGTCGCGATTACAGCAGTGATGCCGGCTGTGAGCGCCGCCTGTACACCTATCGCGGAGTCCTCGACAACAACTGCGTCCCCGGCCTTGACGCCCAACCGATTGAGGGCAAGCAGATAAATGTCCGGTGCAGGCTTCTTCAGCTGAACATCATCGCCCGCGCACACAGTGAAGTGGCCGGCCAGGTCCGCTCCCATCACCTTGTTCAGGACCGCACGGACTGATTCGTGCGCAGAGGTCGACGCGACTGCGAGTAGCCAACCTTGTCGAAGCGCTTCGCGAGACAACCGTCGAACGCCGGAGCGAGCCTTAATTGCACCAGAGTCGAGCAATTCGACATATAGTTCGGTCTTTCGCCGATGCCATGTCGCGATCAGGGTTTCGAGTTCGATTCCATTGGTGAGTTCGTGTTGCTCGAGGAATTCTCGGGATAGGAGAGCGCGTAGCCGCTCCTTGCCGCCGCCGACCTGCAGAGCCTGCCGGTAAGTCTCGTCGGTCCACTGGAATGCGACTTTGTTTTCCGCAAAAACCCTATTGAACGCGACTCGATGGCCGTCCCGTTCGGTGTCGGCAAGAACACCATCGCAGTCGAGAATAAGCGCTTTCACGACGACACCGAGCCGGCACTGCCGAACTGTCGGATGTAGTGGACCACGATCTGTTGAAGGTCTTGCCGTACTTGCGCGATTACTGTCAGCGGTTCCGCGGCCGAGGGGTGCGCAGTGAGATAATTTCGGTATCCCTCGATAAAGGCACGCTTCAATGCGGTCGAAATGTTGACCTTTGCACACCCCGCGGCGATCAGTTCGCCGAATTGTTCTGCAGAGAGTCCCGATCCGCCGTGCAAGGCCATAGGGATGTTTGTGGCGGCGACGAGATCCCGGACCCGCTGGATATCCAGCTGGGGCTCTTGCTTATAGAGGCCGTGTGCGTTTCCGATGGCTGGTGCGAAACAGTCGATCCCGGTGACATTGATGAACTCGATGACCTTCTCGAGCGGGTACAGAGTAGGAGCGTCGTCGCTGCCGATGCCGTCCTCGACGCCTTGGATTCCCTCGACCTCGCCTTCGACGTTCACCCCGCGGGCGTGAGCTTCCTCCACCACCTCTTTGGTCTGGGCAGTCGCCTCGCCCAACGACAAGTGGGATGCATCGAACAACACCGAATCCCAGCCCTCGCGGATGCATTCTGAGATGACACCCCGGTCCGGGCAGTGGTCCAGGTGCAGTGACACCGGCGATCCGGAAGCTGAGGATACCAGCTTGAAATGATCCGATAGGCGCCTTGCGCCAATGGATTTCACTGTCTTCACAGATGTCTGGATGATGATCGGCGCTTTCTCTGCCTCTGCAGCCTCAACGGCGGTTCGCAATGTCAACTCATCAAAGACATTGAGCCCCAGGACGCCGTAGTGACCGGCCAGCGCCGCACTGACGATCTCGTTGAAAATGTTGCTTGCCAATTTATTTCGTCCGTTTCGAGGAGGTTGACCAGCGTCCGATACCGAAGGCGGCCAGCGGTACAACGCCCAGAACTGCCAGAACGACGGACACCAGTGGTAGATCGGATCTCTCTAGCGTGACCTCGGATCGCCACGCACCCAGCGAGGCCTTCACGACAATACGGCGGTCTTGGATATGGACACCGTCGACGGTTACGGGGAATCTCCCTACGGGCGACAAGACTTGCATGATCTTCTCCAGTGTTCGTGCCTCAGCGGAGGCGGCTGTCTATTTGACGGACGGTTTCGGTCGCCACAGCCAGCGACTCGTGATCTGTCTTTGGATCCGCCGTTGAAAAGCACTCGTAGACCGTCGGAGCGTCGGAGAACACGGCTCCCTCGATGTTGCGCATAGGAATTCGCCCGGCGGCCAGGATCACCGAGTCCGCGTGAAGCTCTACAGGACCGTCCGCAGTCTCGATCACGAGAGTGTGAAGGCGCGGAAAGCCAAGCACGGCTTTGGGAGTCGCCTGGTCGTATACCTGCACGCCTGCTTGCCATACACCTGTTCCCGGCCCGGCAGTCACCACGGTCACTCGCTCAGCACCCTTGCTCAGCAGCTTGCTGCTCAGGTGATGCGCCAACTCGCCGGCACCGATAACGACGGGTCGACGGCCAGGCAGTAAGCCGGCGTCCAGAAAGTGAAGGGCTGCTGATCCCGGCAACACGCCACTTCCTCGCTCACCACCGATGTTGAGCTCAGCTCGGGTTCGGGGTCGCGTTCCAGTCGCGAGAACGAGCGCTGTGATAGCGGTGCTGGTGGCGCCGTCGATACCCAGTGTCGACAGGCTTCCGTTACGGTATTCGACTGCCAGCGTGCCCAAGACCAGCTTGACACCCGCGGCTTGTGCCGCTTTGACCAGTGTCGCCGCATCGCGCTCAGGCTCCTGCCCCCCGGCCTGTGGGAGTCGTTCCACCAGAGTCACCGTCAACCCTCGTTCGGCCAGCATCCGGGACGCGTGAAGTCCACAGCGGCCACCGCCGGCCACCATCACGTCAGTCATTGGTGTTTCCCACCCCCAAGTCGGAGCCTTCTTCGTGATATGGGATCTGCCAGGGCTCATGGCCCGTGTAGAGCGAGGTGATGAACGAAACACCGGACAGACACGCTGAACCTTGGCACCGGCCCCATGTTGCGTGTGTTCGGCGGGCGACGCCGGCGATCGACGTCGCGGGCAAAGGCGATGACAGCGCTTGGTGAATATCAGCCGCAGTGACCTTCTCGCACGCGCAGATGACGGTGCGCCCGAGCGGGTCGGCGGCTGCGCGTGCACAATCCAGGTCCTGCCAGAGCGGGCTAGAGTAACTCAGGGTGCGAACAGGATTCGGCGCCGCATGGGTGCTAAGGCCTCGTTCCCAGAGCAGGGTGGTCACGTACGGGCCAATCCCCGGCGAAGCCGAGACGCCAGTGGAGCGAATTCCGGCGACTTGCAAGAGATTCTCGGCAGACTCCGACCATCCGATGCGATAGGTCGGATCGGAATTGGCGCGCACGCCGGCAAAACGTTTGGTCACATAGCTCAAGTCGATAGACGGCATCATGTCCATGCACCGACGCAGGACGGCGTCGAGCCCGTCCTCATCCGTTGACCGGTCGAGCTTGTCGTCTTGGTCTTCGGCTGTCGGTCCCAACAACACCGAGCCGTGCGCGGTGGGCAGCACCATCGGGCCGTGCCCAAGCTTCCCCGGGACCCCGGTCAGCATGCCCGGGACCTGGGCGCCGAATTCGCGGTCGAGCAACGCCCACTGTCCGCGTCGCGGCGTGACCGTGAACTCTTCGCCGCCGAGTGCGCGCGACACCTGGTCGGCACCGAGCCCGGCGGCGTTCACCACGAACCTGGGCCGGAAGGTTCGTCGTGAAGTCTCGACGGACAACACCCGGCCGTCGTCGTTCTTCGCGCTCTTGACCGGTTCCGAGAAGTAGAAACGGACACCGTTGAGCGCAGCCTGCTCGGCATAGGCCACCGATAGGCGCACCGAGTCGACCACGCCTTCGTCGGGGATGTGGAGGCCCGCGAGCGTTTTGGTGGACGCGTGCGGTGCCTCCTGAGACACCTCGTCCCCAGTCAGGAGATGGGCGTCGACCCCGTTTTTCTGGGCACGTTCGGCCCACTTCGGCAACTCTTTGACCTCGTCCTCGGTCAATGCGAGCATCGTGATTCCCACACGACGGAAGGCGACACCGAGATCTTCCGCGATCTTCTCCCACTGGGGCGCCGAAGCCAGGATCAGCTGCGCTTCCAGGCTGCCCGGGGCAGCCGACCATCCGCAGTTGGCCACACCACTATTGGCTTTGGACGTCTCTTCTCCGACGTCGTGCCATCGCTCAACCACGGCGACGTCGATGTCGAGGAGCGAGAGCTCCCGCGCGATCGATGTTCCCACCACCCCTGCGCCGATGATCAAGACGTCAACAGCGTTGTCTCGCAACGACAATCTGGCACCTCATTCGATTAAATCTTGGTCCACCCACTGCCCATTTGGACGTCCACCGAAGAATAGGATTAGCCGATATCAAAGGCCAAGGAAACGGCGTCGTATATATGCAAATGGCATATGACCGAGATCGGACCTCGGAATTACCAATAGGTGGACGGTAGCCAACGCGCACATTCACAGCGGGCAGGGTGAAGCGGTGGCCAGCTACGGGCTGGCGACGCCTCAGGTTCCAGATCCCTTGGCGATCGCTTCGGTGAGCAGCGCCTGGAAGTATCGATCAGCGGGTGCCTGGACTACGTTCCGCAATGTCACCGCACGGACATCCCGCTGGCCCCAATCGACCCCCGAGACCGTGAAGTCGACGAGCTCACCGCGCCGTCGCTCATCCGTAATGGCATAAATGGAAACGAACCCGATTCCGGTGCTCTGGCGAGCTACGCGCTTGATCGCGTCGATCGAGCCCATCTCCCACACCGCACCCCAACCCGGATCTGCCGTGTGCAGCCGCAGGGCTTGCGCACGGGTGCTCGAACCATGTTCCTGAACCAACAGTGTTCGAGACTTCAACTGGTCGAGGGAAACGCAGCCATCGGAGGAGATGTCGACTGCGCCGGGACTGCAGATGCCGACGATCTCGTCAGCGCCGATGCTCTCGGAGCGAAGACCGGGCAACTTGGACTCACTGCAGATGATGGCAAGAGTAATCCGCCCCTTGTGTAGCCACTCCATCACGGCTTCAGTCGAACCGACGGAGACCCTCACGGCGACGTCTGGGCAGCGGGCGATGAAAGACGCGACGACAGCGGGCAAGATGTAAGTACCTGGCACCGACGACGCGCCGACGGATAACACTCCCGATCGCAATCCGGCGCGCGCGGCCAGCGTTGATTCACCTGCAGCGAGGCTGGCCAGTGCCTGCGAAGCGCAGCGTGCCAGGATCTGGCCCGCGGGGGTCAGTACCAGTGACCGACCAGAACGTTCGGCTACGGGCTCGCCGGCTGCCGAGTTCAACAGACGTAAATGCTCGCTGGCCGAAGGCTGGCTGATTCCGATGGCAGCAGCCGCTGCGGAGAGGCTCGAAGCCCGATCCAGTTCGATCAGCAACCTCATCCGTGTGGAATCCCACACATCCATCAGTGTCGGCATGACGTCATAGTTCCCTAGTCGGGGCGACATGACCAGCCTGAATCGCTTTGAAGCGCCCGAACCGGCGCTGGCGTGAAGTCGATGAATCTCACGCTGCCTTATCACGCGCACGCCGTCGAAGCGGGCCGGGTCGGCGATCAGCACTCGCTGGCCTTCGGCCAGGACGGCGTTGTTGGCGGTGTTCCACGATACTGCCAAGGCTTCGGCGACGCCGGTGACGGTCAGGTGTTGGCAGACAATGGCTTTGAGCGCCCACTGCAGAGCGCTCCGGGATAGCTTGGCGCGTGGTTCGGCGGCGTTGCTGAGGTCTTGGCGCCACACACGGGCACAGCCGGCGCAGCGGTAGCAACGGATCGTGACCAGCAGTGTGGTGGGGCGCCCGAACGGCTCATGAGCCAGTTCTCGGGTGAGGCTGTCACGGGCACGGCCTTCCTCGCCGCAGCGGCGGACCAGCGGTCCTCGTCGGTGACTCGGCACGCCAGTACCGCGTGATCGGGGTGGACCTGCTGGCCGGTCACCTCCAACCCGAGGTCGTCGAGGCGGCAGAAAGTGGTCAGGTCAGCGCAGGCGAAGCCCGCTCGACCGGTAGCGTTGGGCACGTCGAGGTCTTTCGGATGAGGCGTGTAGGAACCTTCATCTTCGAGAGACCTCGACCCCTATCCGGCAGCGACGCGCCGATCACCTCTACACCCTCAACTGCGAAGAGCCCCTTTACCCGGCTAATCTTGAGCCTCCTGGCGACCGGTATCGCACCGCGCTCCTTCTATTCCGCCGAAAACGCAGAATCCAGGATTACCGCTCACTTTGACGGCCTGCCGGCAGATTTCGTCGCTGCGGCAGTTGCAGCACTTGGCTCACAGTTCGAAGAAGGGTTTCATTCGTACAACGTCGTCAACCCGCATGAAGACGCCGTATCGTTGGATGTCATCGTCGACTGGCTCATTGAAGCGGGCGAGCCGATCCGACGCATCGACCACTATGGTGATTGGTTTATGCGGTTCGATACTGCTGTCCGCGGACTGCCAGAATCATTACGGAAGTACTCCGTCTACACACTGATGGACGGCTACCGGCAACCGCAAACTGCGCTGAGCGGCTCAGCCGTCCCGGCGGATAAATTTGCCACAGCTCTCCGAGAATCGGGTAATGGCACCTCGTCCATCCCGCACATTACTCCGGGCCTCGTCGCGAAATACGATAGCGGACCTGAGGAAACTTGGCCTGGTGGGACTCGCGTGACCTACCGCTCGTTGTGGCAGTCACTGAGCTGATCATCCTGAGCGCCATCAACAAGTTGACACGGGCGAATAGAAGCAAGCCATTAGTTATATAAGGAGACGCAAATGATACGACCCGGAACTACTGCACTAATTACGGGAGCAAGCGGCGGCATAGGCGCAGAGTTCGCAGCACAGCTCGCTGATCGAGAGGTCGACCTCGTCTTGGTGGCACGTAATACCGATAGGCTCGCTGAAGTCCGCGACGTGCTCAACAAGCGCAAACCTCGCGTCCGTATTGATTTGATAGAAGCCGATTTGTCGACTCCTCAATCGGGAGCGGAGATTTCTCGGCAAGTAGCCTTACTCGACCGGCATATCGATGTTCTGATAAATAACGCGGGCGCAGGTATTCATGGTGATTTTTGACTCAGAATATTGAAACGCATTTAGCGCAAATTCAACTTAATAGTATAACTGTAGTAGACCTGACTGCGCGGTTCCTTCCGGGAATGGTGAAGGCAGGCCACGACCTTGTCATCAACATCGCTTCGACCGCCGCGTTCCAACCAACTCCCAGCATGGCGGTGTATGGAGCAACGAAGGCGTTTGTCCTCTCTTTCACCGAGGCTCTATGGCAGGAAACCCGCGAAGCCGGCGTCCGTGTGTTGACCGTATGCCCGGGACCAACCGAGACCGAGTTTTTCGCACGCTCGGGTGAGCAGTTCATGTCGGAAGCGCGACAGACGCCAAAACAAGTTGTAGACGCTGCCCTTAGTGCTGTTTCTAAGTCCACCCCTACCGTTGTATCGGGTGCACGGAACAGTTTACTTGCCTGCTGTTACCGCTTTATGCCAAGACGGGTCATGCTGAAGGTCACACAACGGATGATGAGGCCAGCAGCCGTTCACTAGTAACACAGGGGTGCGACCCGCGGCAACGAGTCGGGCAGGATTCCAATCAAGCCACCGAAGCAGGACCGGGCCGGCGTTGCCGCCCCCGATCGGATGGACAGATCCTCGGAAGAGCACCCTTCACGGGGGCCCGACGATTCACGAGTCACACCCAATCAGGAGGGCGACAGCGATCCTGTCAGCCAGCACAGGGCCAGCCATGCAAATACTTACAGACGGTTCACACTGCCCGAACACACCCCATAGCCAGGCCCGCAACACCAAAACACCGTGGGCTCCCGATGAAACCCCTTCAGTCCGAACGAACCCACGGGACTGGGACGTATTAACGACTTGTCACCAACCTCAAGTGCCTGTGCCGCCTGCACAAGCTGGTTACTGAAGTACATTTGAGGAATGAGGACAGCAAAGCAGCCGGTCAGAGCCGCGATCTACACCCGGATCTCCCTCGACAAGTCGGGCGAGCGGCTCGGGGTTCAGCGGCAGCTTGACGACTGCGCCGCGCTGGCGGATCGGCTCGGCTGGTCGGTGATCGAGCGGTTCGACGACAACGACCTGTCGGCCTATAGCGGCAGGACCCGTCCGGGGTTCGAGGCGCTGCTGGATTCGCTCAAGCGCGGCGAGATCGACGCGCTGATCTGTTGGCATCCCGACCGGCTGTATCGGTCGCTCAAGGACCTGGTGCGGCTGCTTGATGTCGCCGAAGCCGTCGAGATCCGTACCGTCAACGGCGGTGACCTCGATCTGTCCACCGCCACCGGGAAGATGTTGGCCACGATCCTGGGGTCGGTGTCGTTCCAAGAGTCGGCGCACAAGGCCGAGCGTCAACGCAGCGCCGCCGCGCAGCGCGCCGCCAACGGCAAGCCGCAGTGGAAGCGAGCATTCGGCTATGTGGCCGGTGAGAACGGCCCGGAGATTGACCCGGAGATCCAGCCTTTGGTGGAGCAGGCCTACGCCGCGGTGTTGGCCGGATCGTCGCTCTCGGACATTTGCCGCCTGTGGAATGACGCGGGTGCCCTCACTCAGCGCTGGGTGAGGCCGAAGGACTCCAAGGGGAACCCGATCGCGAGCGCGGAGCCGGTGTTGGAGCGCCGTCCGTGGACCGCCCCGCAGGTGTCAAACTTCCTGCGCAAACCGCGCAACGCAGGGCTGCGCGATTACCAGGGCGAGATCGTCGGGAAGGGTCAGTGGCCCGCGCTCGTCGACGAGGACCAGTGGCACCAGGTGCAGGGCGTGCTCGACGCGCCAGGGCGAGCACCAGGCCGCAAGACGGTCCGCAAACACCTGCTCACCGGAGTGTTGAAGTGCGGCAAGCCGGGGTGCGGCGGATATCTCTCGGGCCAGTGGGTGATGCAGTCTAAGGGCGGCGGCGCGAAAGCTCACTCAATCACCTACGCCTGCAAAGGTTGTCGAGGCTGCAGTGTCCGCGCCGAGCATGTCGAGCCCCTCGTCTACCGCGCCATTGCGGGTCGGCTCGCAATGGCCGATGCCGCCGATCTGCTCAAGGCCGAGCACCACGACGAAGCCGAGACCCAGAAGCTCCGCGCCGAGCGGATGACCCTCCTCGCGCGCCTCGACGAGATCGCGGACGAACGAGCGGACGGGCTGCTCACAGGCCAGCAGGCCCAGCGTGCGACCGCACGGATCAGTGACAAGCTGGCAGAGATCGACCAGCGGGAGCAGAGCCAGGAACGCCGCCGCGTCCTCGATGGCATTCCCCTGGGGACTGAGAAGGTCGCGGAGGCGGTCGAGGCGCTCTCCCCGGATCGGCTGCGAGCGGTGATCGACTTGTTGGCCGAGTTCACCGTGCAGCCCGTTGGTAAGGGGCACCGCGTCGGCGGGGCTCGGTTCGATCCCGATCGGGTGCAGGTCGCCTGGCGACGCTGACGGGCTGCATATCCAAGTGAACTTGGAAGTCCTGCAGCACATTTCAGTCGTGACAGCTCCTGAGGTATTCCGCGAGTTTCTGATAGATTCGTTCTCGCCACGAAACCAGCGAGACACCGAAACGCAAGAGATCTACTCGTAACCGCACCGCCCACGGGGTTGGCCCGAGGGCATCGCAGACAGTTCGTCCGCCGATGCCCGAAGGAGCACGACCCACATGAACGACAACCGCGGGGACCGGCCCCGCACGCTCTCCGCAGCCGAAGTCGCCGAAGAACTGGGACTGTGCCGCGACTGGATCTACCACCTGCTCAGAACCGGCGCGCTCCCCGGAGCGAAGCTCGGCAGCCGAACTTGGCGCATCCGCCGCGAGACGGTTGACGCCATCCTGGCGGGTGAACTACGGATCGGTCGGGCATCGTGAGCCGCAACCGAGTCGCCGCAGACGACGGTTCGGACGACCGCGTCGAGGTCTGGGTGGCTCGCGCTCTCGCGTCAGCGCCGCCTCTTAGCCCGGAGACCCGTGCGCGTCTGGCTGAGCTGCTTCGACCGGTGAGAACCACTCCGAGGGCGGTGTCATGAGCCCAGACGTGCAACGACCCGCCGGTCATCGGGTGGCACCCCTGCGGCGGGTCGTAACGGTCCCAGCGGACCTGGCACTGGTCGATTTTCGATCCAGTCGATTGAGTTGTCCTCCGAGCGTATCCGCGCCCACCGACGAGACCCGTGAAGCTGCGCCGCCAATCAGGAGCATGCCGCGGTGACTGATGCCCGACTGCCCGAGAAGTGGCTGACGGACCGGCGCTTGGCGCGTCTGGACGACGCCTCATTCCGGTCCTTCGCACAGGCGTTGATGTGGTCGGTCAGTAATCGAACTGATGGCCTCATTGAGCCCGACGATCTAGCGCTGATCCCAACGTTCGTTCGCGGCTCGGTGCCTGCGCTGGTGGCATCGGGACTGTGGACGGCGCTAGGACACGGATGGCTGATCACCGATTTCGTGTCTACGCAGACCAGCCGTTCGGAACTGGAAGTGCTGGAGAACGCACGTCGGCGGGAGCGGCACAAGAAGCAGCGGCAGCGAGCGAGGGCGGTCGAAAAGCCCTCCGGTGAGTGCGATGTCCCGCGGGACGGTCCCGGGGGACGTTCCCCCGGGACCACACAGGAAGGACAGGACAGGCAAGGACAGGAAGGACAGGCAAGGACTCGGGAGGTAACCCCCAACGGTCAGGCTCTCCTCTGCTCGACTGCGGAGTGTCCACAGTTCGAGGCTGGGATCGAGCCGTGGCCGAATCTGTGTCGGCCGTGCGCCGAAGCGAGGGTTGAGTCGTGAGTGCGGCTTGCGCTCGGTGCGGAGTGCGGGCGGCTCGGCGTGAGTATCACCTTTGGCGTCCGGAGCTGTGCGGTTCATGCGTCGAGGAAGTCAAGCATCCGACAATGCGGGCGGGGGTGGCCGCGGCGGCGCGGGCGGCTGAGGTCGGTGAATGCGTGGCGTGTGGCGCGGAACCGGCGTTGGGGGACGCATGGGAGTCAACGTTGTGCCGGGGCTGTATCGCGGCGCGGCGTGAGGCAGCGAATCGGATGCTGCCCGGTCAGGGCGACTCATGACTCTCGACCGCTCCGGGCTGCCCTCTGATCGCATGCTCGACGGCCCATCCGCCGTCCGGGCGCCGACCGATGCCCGAACCCCCCCGATCGGCGCTCTTGGCGGCGCTGAGCACCCCGAATGCGCGGTATGCGGCGAGGAGCTGTCGCGACCCGAATCGCTGCGGGCTCGGCTGTGCCTCGAATGCCGATGGCATGAACGCGACCGCCGACTCCGCGCCGCCGACCGACCTCGAACGAAGGGACCGCGATGACCCCACCAAGGCCCCACCGTTGCGCCGCGTGCGGCAAGTACTGCGTCCCAGCCGATTCCCTCTGCGGCGGGTGCACCAGTCAGCGCCAACGCCGGATCGCCGCCGCACTCGCCCGCCTCAGTCCTAACCGCGCTGAACTGCCCGCCCAGTGCCACGGAGACGGCCTGAACCCGCCTCCTGCGATGGATGACGACCGAGGATCGGATCTGGCCCGTTGAGCGGCGCCGCGATCCTCTGCTGGCGCTCCGAGACGGGCATGCACGCGCCTGGGGTGGAGATGGTTTTCTGGCGACATCTCCGCGAAGCGGTCGAGGCGCTGGTCGAGCTGACGCCGGGAGGATGCGGTCCCCGATGCGAAGGAAGGCACTCGATCGTCGCCGCCGATGAGCGAGGCCGGATCAGGAGCCGGTCGTTCGGACCACCGCCGGACGATCCGCTGCTCACCCACCGCCGCGCCCGACTCGCCGAAGCGCGAGCACGGCTAGCCGAGGCGCGCACGGCGAGCCGCGACCCGAAGGCCGGCCATTGCGTGGAAACGCAATCAACCGACAGGAGAACAGACCGATGACCCCCGACCTCACCCACCTCGCCCTCGGCAGCCTCGACCGGCTGCTGGCGCTGTTCGGAATGCTCGCCAGCCTGCCCAATCACCCGGCGCTGGCCGCGTGGGCGTCGGGCGTGCAAGGCGACATCGCCGACGAGATCGTCCGCCGAACCGACGAGATTGCGCTCACCCTTGGTGAGCACCCCCCAGCGCGCATCGAATCCAGCCCGCCCGACCGGGTGAGGCTCGAAGCGCTCGCCACCGGAGAGCTGATCGTGCTGCACGACGTGTTCGCCGACGCAGCGCTGACACCCGGCGATGAGGTGTGCGCATGGATCGTGCGGATGAACCGCCGCATCGTCGAGGCGTTGGACCGCCACGAAGCCGCCCAGGATCGACGCCCTCCGGAGGAGTCGGTGGCGACGATGCTCGACAACGCCCGCGCCGCCGCGATGGACGCTGAGTGGCACCGGGAGCGCCAGGAGCAGCGGCCCCCGTCCGACCTATCCGGCATCCCCCCGTGGTCGGGCAGCTGACCGCGAATCATGTTGCATCCAAGCGAACTTGGATTGCGTGGCGTGATGGCGGCTGTCGGTAGGCGGGCGTAAAGTTCTGCGCGCAGGTCCGCCGCGGTCCCGTCCTCAGACCGAGCGGAAAACAGGTGAGCTGGCCGTCCCGGCACCGGACGGCGAGCGAGACAAAAGGCCCCAGCGCGTGCCCGTCGCGTCCTTCCATCCGCGACCGGTTTGCAAGGGACCTGCCTGGCACTGGCCGTCCCCCTGCGAATCCGATGTGAATAGCGCTGCACGGCAATAGGTCTCCGGCCATTGCCGCGCACGCTCACACCCAAAATCTGAGGGGATAGGGACACCCAGTGGAGAAGTTCTTGGCGCAGCTCATCGAAGCTCGCCGCACCGCCATGACCGAGCGAATCGCCCTGCTCGACCGGGCAAGGTCCGAAGACCGCGAGCACCTCAACGATGCCGAGCAGCGCTCTTACGATCGCCTCTCCGGCGACATCGCCGCCCTCGACGATCGGATCGACGAGACGCAGGCCGAGATCAAGCGCGCAGGGCACGGCAATCCCGATGTCGAGCATGTCCGCCGGGCGCAGCGCGGCGGCGTAACCGAAGCCCGCGACTGGGCTCAGCGCGCCGCCACAGAGCTTCTGCGCCTGGGCGGGGAGTCGCGTGCGATCTCCTCCGGCTCGCTCGATGTGCCGTCCCTGATCAACCCGTCGATCACGCCGATGTCGCGTCCCCAGCGGCTCATCGACCTCCTGGTCAACCGGCTCCCCCTCAACGACGGCGCGGCCTTCGAGTATCACCGCCAGACGGTCCGAACGAACAACGCCGCCCCGGTGGCCGACAACGCGCTGAAGCCGACGAGCGTGATGACCCTGACGCCGGTCGAGGACCGCGCCCGTGTGATCGCCCACCTCTCCGAGCCGGTGCCTAACCGGCTCGTCATGGACGTACCGGGCTTCCAGGACTGGCTCACCACCGACCTCGCGGAGGGCGTGCTCGACGCGCTCGAACGCCAGGTGATCAACGGCGATGCGATCGGGGAGAACTTCGACGGGGTGCTCCACGTCGCCGGGACCCGTCAAGTCGCGTTCACCACCGATGTCCCGCGGACGCTGCGCAAGGCGCTGACGGTGGCTCAGAACGCCGGGGAGAACCCGAACGCGATCGTGCTCAGCCCCAGCGACGCCGAGGATCTCGACCTCTCGCGGGAAGGCGCTGGCGGCGGCTGGCTGCTGCCCAACGCGCTGACGGGCACGCCGGGCGGCAACATCTTCGGTGGCCCGACGATCACCCGCGTCATCTCCCCTTCGATGCCAGCGGGTCTTGCCGTCCTCGGGGACTGGTCGAAGATCCAGCTCATGATCCGCGAGCAGGTCGGCGTGCAGATCGACGCGGGCGGCGACCTGTTCACCCACAACCAGTTCCGCGCTCGCGCTGAAATGCGCTGTGGCGTTGCACATCTGCGGCCTTCGGCGTTCATCGTCGCGGATCTCGTGGCCTGACATGAAGGCCGAGCCGGGTGAGCCGACTGCCGTCGAGGTTTCCGGGCTCGGCTGGCGGTGGCTGTGCCGTGGGCCTATCGGGGCGCGCCACCACGGCTCGGCCCTGCACGCCAGTGAGCGCCTGGCGCTTGATGACGGCCAGGTCTGGCTCAGGGAGCAGGGTCGGTGAGCCTAGACGATCGGGAGTGGCTCGATGTCGACGCCTGCGCCCGCCGCCTCCGCGTCACTCCCAATCGGGTTCGCGAGCTGGTCCAGCGCGGCGTCCTGCGCGCCAAGCCGGACGGCTGGGGCGGCATCCTCGTCGAGCCCGCGATCGTCGCCGGAATCACCACATGAGCTTGCCTGCCATCAGCGCCGACCACTCGGCCCAGAAGCCACCTCCGGGAGGCTGCTGCGGTGGCGCTGATAGCGGCAAGGGAGCGCGGCCCCGCATCGCGGACGGCTCGACGGTGAAGGAAGCACCCCCGAGCACCGAGGCGATGCGGGCCGCGCCCAGCCCAACCTCTCGCCCGCTCCGCGACCGGATCTCCGGGGCGCGCGAGACCGGGCGCGGAGTCGAGCGCCACCACGGCATGGGGTTCGTTGAGCGACCAGCGAACCCGGCGTGCCGACTCCGCGCCCCACCAAGACCGAGGCGAGAGCCAGCCAGCGCGTCCCCAGGCAATCCCTAGCCCCGCCACGCTGACCGTGCTCGAACCCCGGACCGAGCCCCGCGCCCACCTGCGTCCTCGCAGCGGCGCGGGGCTCACCCCCAGCGCGAGAGAGCGCAACGCCGAGCTGAGCCGCTAGCCCTATCCCTTGAGCCCGATGGCGTCGAGACACCGACCGCAGGCCTTCGAGTGCGTCGAGTCGAACGGCTCGGGCAGCAGCACCCGCACATGCCGACCGCACGCCGCGTCGATCACCCGACCGTGAGTGGCGAACACCGGCTCAGTCGCGTCAAGGACCTCCCCGCGCAGACCGCTCATCGGCTCCGGCCCGACGATCACCGCGTGCACAACCTCCACCTCGGCGGGGAGTCCCCGATCGAGACCATGATCGACGCCGTCGCGCAGCCACTCGAACCGTTCGAGCGCCGCGCAGGTGTCGAGGATGCGAGCCACGCCGCGACATTAGCGCCCGCGCCAGGTACAACCAGCGCCCCGCCAAGCCAGCCCCCAGGTACCGACTCCACCTAGGTACGAGCGCCAGGTACATCGGCCCGAGCCCGATCGCACCGCCGAACCCGCCCGACCAGGTACTCCGCGCCAACAGCCGCTCGCCGGAAGTACCTGGCGAAACCCCCTCTGAACAGGGCCGATGCCCAGGTACATCACCACCAGGGCGGGATAGGGGGGTGAAAAGTTCACAGCAGCAACCACAGAAACCTGACGCAGGTGTGTTGATCTCCCCCCGGGCGAACTTTCCAGCGCGCTTTGAGGCCGCGCTTGCCGTACCTAGGAAGGCCGGCCTTCGTCCAGAACAGCGCTGAGCAGGACTATTGGGCGGTACCTGGCCGGAGTTGCTGAAAACTGTGTACCTGAGGCGATGTCCCCCCGTACTTCGGTCTCCCCGTCTGTGACTCGGGGCATTACGACCGCTCGGACAATAGGTAGATCTCCGACAATGTCAGCTCACCAAACCACTCTCAAACAGGGCTTACTTCTGCCCCGCTGGGGTCTCGGGTTAGCGGCTCGGCTCCGTCTCCCGCCCAGGCTGCCCAGCGGTCACCGCGTTCGCTGCGACGGACTACCGCCCAGGTACCGACTCGCCGTGGTGGAAAGTGCAAGCCGCTATGTCGGCTAGCCTCGGCGGAAATCGCACCGAAGCCGGGTACGCATATGTTTCCGCGGCGCGCTCGACTCGACGCCTGTAGGTTCCGATTTGTGCCCCAACGGACAAATGACTTCCAAGAACTCATAACGGTTTTAACCCAGATTGCAGGTGAAGATGCCGTGACTGCGTCGGCGATGCTCCCGGATCGGGCGATTCCCGGTGAGACCCGCGAGGTCGACATCTGCATCCGTAGCGAGCTGGCCGGACATGAGGTGCTCATCGGGATTGAATGTCGGATGTCGGGCAGTCGAAAGCAGACGGTCGAGTGGGTGGAGGCGATGCACGCGAAGCACTCCCATTTACCCACCAGCAAAGTGGTGTTGGTCTCCTCCAGTGGATTTACCAAGAACGCCCTGAAGTTGGCCGACTTCTTCGGGATGAAGGCCATCACTCCGACCGACGTCGAACCGGGGTTTGTCGGCGAAATAGTGAACAACATCCACACCGTATGGGCAAAGCGATTCGACCTCACGGCAAAGAAAGTCGTCATCGACTTCGACCCGCCCCTTCGCGATATCGGCAGTATCGAAATCGCGGGTCCGTTTGAATCTCTCGCTGTAGTGAGCAGCGACGGTAGTTCGGTCTGCGCGGCGAAGGATCTCGCTCAATTGTGTCTTCAGAAGATCGACGTAAGCGGCGAGATCTTCCGGGATGCCGTCACCGGCGAGGGGGAGTTGACTTCAGATCACACCCCTACGGCGAATGACGGGTCTCCGATGTGCCTCGTCCTCGACGACACCGATCCCCCGCAAACTCAACGTCAAATTACACGCGTGCACATCACCAGCCTCATGCGCACTTATGTCGAGGAAGTGCCACTCAAGCATGGGCAGTATGACGGAACCCCCTACTCGGTCGGGACTGCTGAAATGGGCGACCAAACGTTCCACTGGGTAGTCACCGAGGGGAAGGACGGGACGCAGATGGGCGCACGAGTATCCCCAGTTGGCGATCCGACAAGGGGCCAGTTCTTCGCGGGCAAGACCAAAGGGCGGACCGCCACCTAAGCGAGCCAGCCAGCGGCGAAGACGGGCCTGCAGCCCGGAATGTTGTTTACCGTTCCGGTGCCACCATATGCTCAAGACCTTCGGCGGCTGGAAGGACCGTCAGCTACCCGACGGCACCGTCATATGGGCCGCCCCGTCGGGCCATACCTATGTCACCACCCCGGGCAGCGCGTTGCTGTTTCCACGTCTATGTGCCCCGACCGCGCCCGTCGTCGTCCCGAAGAAGGCAGGCATCGCCGGAGGCGACCGCAACGCCAAGATGCCTCGCCGCCGCCGCACCCGCGCTCAGAGCGGGGCCGCGGCCATCGCCCGGGAGCGCGCCCACAACCGAGCCATGCGCCAGGAGAAGCGCCGGGACGCCTACGCATACCTGCTTGGGAACGCCGAACCGAATCCGGACGACGGGCCGCCACCGTTCTGACATCGCCCGCGACGCACACTTTCGGGTTTCCACCCTTATGAGCGCTATGGCGGTCTGGCATGCTGACCACATGACCGATCCCGCGCAGTTCGGCAATACGCCCGACGGCACACCGCCCCCACCGCCGGGAGGTTATCCGCCGCCGCCCACCGGCTCCGGCTATCCGCCGCAGTACCCGCCGCCGGGGAATTTCCCGCCGCCCTACTACGATCCTTCCGCCCCTTATGGCCGGCACCCCATGACGGGGGAGCCCTACTCCGACAAGTCGAAATTCGTCGCCGGCCTCCTGCAGCTCGTCGGCCTCGTGGGTCTGGTCGGGATCGGGCGGATCTACCTGGGTCAGACCGGCTTGGGCGTCGCGCAGCTGGTGGTCGGGCTCGTCACGTGCGGCATCGGCGCGGTCATCTGGGGCATCGTCGATGCGGTGCTCATCTTCACCGACCGGGTCCGCGACCCGAATGGTCTCCCGCTGCGTGATGGAACCTGACCTTCCGACCCGCAGTCGTACGCCGCTCTACATCACTGTCGGTACGGGCGCTCTGTTCGCCGGTGCACTGACCTACATCGGCCTCGCCGACCCGCACAGGCCGGGCTTTCTCGCGCCACCCTGCCCGTTCAAGGCCGTCACCGGCTGGGACTGCCCGGCGTGTGGCGGCCTGCGGATGACGCACGACCTCCTGCACGGTGACATTGCCGCGGCGGCCGCCGACAACGTGTTCCTCCTCGTCGGTCTCCCGTTGCTGGCGGTGTGGGTGCTGATCCGGCGACGCCGACGTGAACCGGTCATGCCGGTGGGAGCGATCGCCGTGGTCGCGGTGGCGGTACTCACCTGGACCGTCGTCCGCAACCTCCCCGGCTTCCCGCTGGTGCCGACTTTGCTCGACGGGTAGGCACTCACCTGCGCTGATACACTTGAACTTCGGGCCGCCGCAGTCCCGGCAACGATTCCGGAACTGCGGAGGTGCATCGCATGCTCTACTCGGCCACCCCCGGCGCACAGGGACTGTACGACCCCGAGCACGAGAAGGACTCGTGCGGCGTCGCCATGATCGCCGACATCCAGGGCAGGCGGTCTCATTCCATCGTCGCCGACGGTCTCGTCGCTCTGGAGCATCTCGATCACCGTGGTGCGGCAGGGGCGGAGACCAACAGCGGCGACGGCGCAGGAATCCTGCTCCAATTGCCGGTCGAGCTCTTCCGTGCCGTCCTCGACTTCGAGCTCCCGCAGCCGACTGCCGACGGGTGCAACACCTTCGCGGCCGGCACCTGCTTCCTTCCGCAGGATCCGGTGGCGCGTGCCGAAGCCACTCGCCGGATCGAGGCGCTGGCCGCCGAGGAGAACCTCGAGGTGCTCGGCTGGCGTCCCGTCCCGGTCGACCCGGCCGGCGCCGACGTCGGCGAGACCGCCCTGTCGGTCATGCCGTACATGGCTCAATTGTTCGTCGCCGCACCGGAAGTCGACGGCAGCCGTCCCGGCGGTGTCGAGCTCGACCGGCGTGTCTATCCGCTGCGCAAACGTGCGGAGAACTCAGCCGACGTCTACTTCCCGTCGCTGTCCAGCCGCACCATCGCCTACAAGGGCATGCTCACCACGGTCCAGCTGCCGATCTACTTCAGCGATCTGCGTGACGCCCGCTGCATGAGCGCGATCGCGATCGTCCACAGCCGGTTCTCCACCAACACCTTCCCGTCCTGGCCGCTGGCGCACCCGTTCCGGTTCGTCGCCCACAACGGCGAGATCAACACCGTGCGCGGCAACCGCAACCGGATGCACGCCCGCGAAGCGATGCTCGCCAGCGCCAACATCCCCGGTGATCTGAGCCGGCTGTCGCCGATCTGCACTCCCGACGCCTCCGACTCGGCGAGTTTCGACGAAGTGCTCGAACTGTTG
Organism: Mycolicibacterium litorale; assembly: GCF_014218295.1. Next base: position 3,070,136 of record NZ_AP023287.1, on the reverse strand, counting down.
CACCTCGGCGGGCGCAGCCTGCCGCACGCGGTGCTGATGATGATCCCGGAGGCCTGGGAGAACAACGCCTCGATGGACCCCGACGAGCGCGCGTTCTGGCAGTTCCACGCCTCGCTGATGGAGCCGTGGGACGGTCCGGCCTGCGTCACGTTCACCGACGGCACCCTGGTCGGTGCGGTATTGGACCGCAACGGTTTACGGCCCGGCCGCTGGTGGCGCACCATCGACGACCGGATCATCCTCGCCAGCGAGAGCGGTGTGCTCGACGTGGCGCCCGGCGAGGTCGTCGCCAAGGGCCGCCTGCAGCCCGGCAAGATGCTGCTCATCGACACCGCCGCGGGCCGCATCGTCAGCGACGACGAGATCAAGCTCGACCTGTCGAAGGCCGAGGCGTACCGCGAATGGCTGCACGCCGGCCTGCTCGAACTCGCGACGCTTCCGGATCGGGTCCGCGTGCAGCCCAACCACGAGTCGGTCGTCCGACGCCAGATCGCCTTCGGCTACACCGAAGAGGAACTGCGTATCCTGCTGACCCCGATGGCCGCCTCCGGCGCCGAACCCCTCGGCTCGATGGGCACCGACACGCCGACCGCGGTGCTCTCCGACCGGTCCCGCCCGCTCTACGATTACTTCGTCGAGCTCTTCGCGCAGGTCACCAACCCGCCCCTGGACGCTATCCGCGAAGAGGTGGTGACCAGCATGGCCCGCGTCATGGGGCCCGAGCAGAACCTGCTCGAACCGACGGCCGCCTCGTGCCGTCAGATCCTGCTGAAGTGGCCGGTCCTCGACAACGACGAACTCAACAAGATCGTCCACATCAACGACGACGGTGAGCACCCCGGCCTGCGGGCGGTGGTCCTCAAAGGCCTCTACGACGTCGAACGCGGCGGCGAGGGACTGGCCGAGGCGCTCGACGAACTGCGGAGCCGGGCCGGCGACGCCATCGACGACGGTGCTCGCACGCTGGTGATCTCGGATCGCGACTCCGACCACACCCGGGCGCCCATCCCGTCGCTGCTCGCCGTGTCGGCCGTTCACCACCATCTGGTGCGGACCAAACAGCGCACCAAGGTGGCGCTGGTCGTGGAGTCCGGCGACGCCCGCGAAGTGCACCACATCGCGATGCTGATCGGGTTCGGGGCGGCCGCGGTCAACCCGTACCTGGCCTTCGAGTCGATCGAGGACCTGATCCGCGAAGGTGAGCTCACCGGCATCGACACCGCTGCGGCGGTGCGCAATTACCTCAAGGCCCTCGGCAAGGGGGTGACGAAGGTGATGAGCAAGATGGGCATCTCCACCGTCGCCTCCTACACCGCCGCGCAGGCGTTCGAAGCGGTCGGCATCGACCGCGACGTCATCGACGAGTACTTCACCGGAACGCCGATGCAGCTCGGCGGCATCGGTCTCGACGTCATCGCCGAGGAGGTCAAGGTCCGGCACCGGCGCGCGTACCCGGAGAACCCGACCGAGCGGGTCCACCGTCGCCTCGAGGTGGGCGGGGAGTACGCCTTTCGCCGCGAGGGTGAACTGCACCTGTTCTCACCTGAAGTGGTGTTCCTGCTCCAACATTCGACGCGCACGGGCCGTCAGGACGTCTTCCGGCAGTACTCCGAGGAGGTCGACCGGCTGTCCCGTGAGGGCGGCACCCTGCGCGGGCTGTTCGAGTTCACCAAGGGTGCGCGCCCGCCGGTGCCGCTCGACGAGGTCGAGCCGGCCGACGAGATCGTCAAACGGTTCAACACCGGCGCGATGAGTTACGGCTCGATCAGCGCCGAGGCGCACGAGACGATGGCGATCGCCATGAACAACCTCGGCGGCCGCTCCAACTCAGGTGAGGGCGGGGAGGACGTCGACCGGCTCTACGACCCCAAGCGCCGCAGCGCCGTCAAACAGGTCGCCAGCGGCCGTTTCGGCGTGACCAGCGACTACCTGGTCAACGCCACCGACATCCAGATCAAGATGGCTCAGGGCGCCAAACCCGGTGAGGGCGGCCAACTCCCGGGCTACAAGGTGTATCCGAACATCGCCAAGACCCGGCACTCCACCCCGGGCGTCGGGCTCATCTCACCGCCGCCGCACCACGACATCTACTCGATCGAGGACCTCGCGCAACTCATCCACGATCTGAAGAACGCCAACGACCAGGCCCGCATCCACGTCAAGCTGGTCAGCAGCGTGGGGGTGGGGACCGTCGCCGCCGGGGTGTCGAAGGCGCACGCCGACGTGGTGCTGATCTCCGGGCACGACGGGGGCACCGGCGCCGCCCCGTTGACCAGTCTCAAGCACGCCGGTGCACCGTGGGAGATCGGGCTCGCGGACGCCCAGCAGACCCTGGTGCTCAACGGACTTCGCGACCGCATCACCGTGCAGTGCGACGGCGGGATGCGGACCGCCCGCGACGTGATGGTCGCCATGCTGCTCGGTGCCGAGGAGTTCGGGTTCGCGACGGCCCCGCTGGTGGTCGCCGGGTGCATCATGATGCGGGTCTGCCACCTCGACACCTGCCCCGTCGGCGTGGCCACCCAGAACCCGGAGCTACGGGCACGGTTCAACGGTAAGCCCGAATTCGTCGAGAACTTCTTCATGTTCATCGCCGAGGACATCCGCCGCTACCTGGCCGAGCTCGGTTTCCGCAGCGTCGACGAAGCCGTCGGCCATGCCGAGATGCTCGACACCGCAACGGGAGTGGAGCACTGGAAGAGCAAAGGGCTCGACCTGGCGCCGATCTTCGCCATCCCCACCGACGCGCACGGCGGGAAACTGACCCAGCGGCGCAAGCTCAAAGACCAGTACCACGCGCTCGACCAGGCGCTCGACCAGACCCTCATCCAGCTGTCCGAGGGCGCCCTCGAAGACGCGCATCCGGTCACCCTCGAACTGCCGATCCGCAACGTCAACCGCACGGTGGGCACCATGCTCGGCGCGGAGGTGACGCGCCGGTACGGCGCCGCGGGCCTGCCTGAGGACACGATCCGGATCACGCTCACCGGGTCGGCGGGGCAGTCGATCGGTGCGTTCCTCCCGCCCGGCATCACCATCGAGCTGGTCGGTGACGCCAACGATTATGTGGGCAAAGGTCTTTCGGGAGGCAGGATCGTCGTCAGACCCGCCGACGACGTGCTCTTCCTGCCCGAGGACAACGTCATCGCCGGCAACACCCTGCTCTACGGCGCCACCTCGGGTGAGGTGTTCCTGCGTGGCAAGGTCGGGGAGCGGTTCTGCGCCCGCAACTCCGGCGCACTGGCGGTGGTCGAGGGTGTCGGCGACCACGCCTGCGAGTACATGACCGGCGGACGGGTCGTGGTGCTGGGCCGCACCGGCCGCAACATGGCCGCCGGGATGTCGGGCGGCATCGCCTACGTGCTGGGCCTCGACGCGGCCAAGGTCAACACCGCCATGGTCGAGTTGCAGCGACTCGAACCCGAGGACCTGGTGTGGCTGCACGACGTCGTCGCCCGGCACGCCGAGCTCACCGGCAGCACGGTGGCGACCTCGGTGCTGGCCGACTGGCCGCGCCGCAGCGCCCAGTTCACCAAGATCATGCCCACCGACTATCAGCGTGTCCTGCAGGCCACCCGGATGGCCAAGGCCGAGGGACGTGACGTCGACACCGCGATCATGGAGGCCAGCCGTGGCTGATCCCACCGGATTCCTGAAGGTCCCGAAAGTCGAGGCCGCCAAGCGGCCCGTCGACGAACGGGTCGGCGACTGGCGCGAGGTGTACGAACGCCAGCCGCTGCCCGAACGTGCCGAGGAAGTGTCCGAACAGGCCCGCCGCTGTATGGATTGCGGAATCCCGTTCTGCCACTCCGGTTCCGCCGGTTGTCCCCTGGGCAACCTGATCCCCGAGTGGAACGACCTCGTGCGTCGCGGCCGTTGGGACGCCGCCAGCGAACGCCTGCACGCGACGAACAACTTCCCGGAGTTCACCGGCCGGCTGTGTCCGGCGCCGTGTGAGGCGGCCTGCGTGCTGTCGATCAGCGAGGACCACACCGGCGGCAGCGTGACCATCAAACGCATCGAGAACACCATCGCCGACCAGGCGTGGGCGCTGGGGCTGGTCGATCCCCAGCCGGCGTCCATCCGCACCGGTAAACGCGTCGCGGTGGTCGGGTCCGGCCCGGCGGGGCTGGCCGCCGCCCAGCAGCTGACCCGCGCCGGCCACGACGTCACCGTCTTCGAACGCGACGACCGCATCGGCGGGCTGATGCGCTACGGCATCCCCGAATACAAGCTGGAGAAGAAGACCCTCGACCAGCGCCTGGCGCAGATGCGCGCCGAAGGTACCCGGTTCGTCACCGACTGTGAGGTCGGCGTTGACCTGACGGTCGAGCAGCTGCGCGAGCGGTACGACGCGGTGGTGCTGGCGGTCGGTGCGCTGCGCGCCCGCGACAACGACGTGGCGGGACGCGATCTCGACGGCGTGCACCTGGCGATGGAACACCTGGTGCCCGCCAACAAGGAGTGCCAGGGGGACGGCCCGTCGCCGCTGTCGGCGAAAGGCAAGCACGTCGTCATCATCGGCGGCGGTGACACCGGCGCCGACTGTCTGGGCACCGCGCACCGACAGGGCGCGGCATCGGTCACCCAGCTCGACTACAACCCGGAACCGCCCGAGACGCGTGACGACACCCGCACGCCGTGGCCGACGTGGCCGCTGGTGCTGCGCACCCGGCTGTCCCCGGCTCACGCCGAAGGCGGCCACCGCCGCTACCAGGTGGCCGTGCAGCGGTTTCTCGGCGACGAGAACGGACATGTGCGGGCGATGGAGATCGCCGAGGTCAAGGTGGAACGTGACGCCGAGGGCAGGCGCCGGATCGTCCCGGTCGGGGAGACGCTGGAGATCCCCTGCGACATGGCGTTGCTCGCCATCGGGTTCGACGGGGTCGAGCACATGCCGCTGCTCGACGGGCTCGGGTTGAGGCTGAACAACCGGGGCGCGCTGCCCTGCGGCAGCGACTGGCAGACCGACGCCCCGGGGGTGTTCGTGTGTGGCGACGCCCATCGGGGCGCCTCGCTGATCGTGTGGGCGATCGCCGAAGGACGCAGCGCCGCCCACGCCGTCGACGCCTACCTGATGGGGGAGTCGGACCTGCCTGCTCCGGTGCGCCCCGGCGCACTGCCACTGGCCGTCGTCTGAATCGATCAACGACTACGATGAGTGACCGTGAATAGACGCGGGAAGATCGTGTGCACCCTCGGCCCCGCCACGGCCTCCGACGACGCCGTGCGGGCCCTGGTCGAGGCCGGGATGGATGTGGCGCGGCTCAACTTCAGTCACGGTGACTACCCGGACCACGAGGCCAACTACAAGCGGGTCCGTGCCGCCTCCGACCACACCGGTCACGCTGTCGGCATCCTCGCCGACCTGCAGGGCCCGAAGATCCGGCTGGGCCGTTTCAAGGACGGGCCCACCATGTGGGCGACGGGGGAGACGGTGCGCATCACCGTCGAGGACTGTGAGGGCACCCACGACCGGGTGTCCACGACGTACAAGCGGCTCGCCGAGGACGCCACCCCCGGTGACCGTGTCCTCGTCGACGACGGCAACGTCGCGCTGGTGGTGACCGGCATCGAGGGCAACGACGTCATCTGCGAGGTCACCGAGGGCGGCAAGGTCAGCAACAACAAGGGCATGTCGCTGCCCGGCATGAACGTGTCGGCGCCTGCCCTGTCGGAGAAGGACATCGAGGACCTCGAGTTCGCGGTCCGCCTCGGTGTCGACCTCATCGCGCTGTCGTTCGTGCGGTCCCCGGCCGACATCGAACTCGTCCACGAGGTGATGGATCGGGTGGGCCGGCGGGTGCCGGTCATCGCCAAGCTCGAGAAGCCGGAGGCGATCGACAACCTCGAGGCGATCGTGCTGGCATTCGACGCGATCATGGTCGCCCGCGGCGATCTGGGGGTCGAGCTGCCGCTCGAGGAGGTCCCGCTCGTCCAGAAGCGCGCCATCCAAATGGCAAGGGAGAACGCCAAACCCGTCATCGTCGCCACGCAGATGCTGGAGTCGATGATCGAGAACTCCCGCCCGACCCGTGCCGAGGCCTCCGACGTCGCCAACGCGGTGCTCGACGGCGCGGACGCGGTGATGCTCTCGGGTGAGACGTCGGTCGGCAAGTACCCGCTCGAGGCGGTGCGCACCATGGCGCGCATCATCTCCGCGGTCGAGGAGAACTCCGTCGTCGTCCCGCCGTTGACCCACGTTCCGCGCACCAAGCGCGGCGTCATCTCGTATGCGGCCCGCGACATCGGGGAGCGGCTGGACGCCAAGGCGCTGGTCGCGTTCACCCAGTCCGGTGACACGGTGCGCCGGCTCGCCCGCCTGCACACGCCGCTGCCGGTGCTGGCGTTCACCGCGCTGCCCGAGGTGCGCAGCCAGCTGGCGCTGACCTGGGGCACCGAGACGTTCATCGTGCCGCAGATCGGCAGCACGGACGGCATGATCCGGCAGGTCGACAAGTCGCTGCTGGAACTGGGCCGTTACAAGCGGGGTGATCTGGTGGTCATCGTCGCGGGTGCGCCGCCGGGCACAGTAGGCTCCACGAATCTGATCCACGTGCACCGGATCGGGGAGGACGACGTCTAAGACCGCCTAGGAGGCCCAGTGTCCAGCTCCGACTTCCAGGAGCTCCTCGGCATACTGGGCCTCCGGCGCGTCGACGACGACACGTTCGTCGGCGGGCACCCGAGCAAGAACCCGGTCCGCACGTTCGGCGGGCAGATGATGGCGCAGGCGTTCGTGGCGGCCGGCCGCACGGTCGACCAGCGGATCGCGCCGAGCGCACTCTCGGTGCATTTCATCGCCGGCGGCGACCCGGCGCGCGATCTCGAGTTCCGGGTGACGCGGTTGCGCGACGAACGGCGGTTCGCCAACCGCCGGGTGGACGTGTGTCAGGGCGGCGAACTGCTGACCACCGCGATGGTGTCGTACATGAACGGCGGCCGCGGCCTGGAACACGGTGTGCCCGCGCCGGACGTGCCGGGGCCGGAGGAGCTGCCGAAGATCGGCGAGCTGCTGCGTGGCTACGAGGAGACGGTCCCGCAGTTCGTCAACGCCCTGCGGCCCATCGAGTGGCGCTATACCAACGACCCCGCCTGGGTGATGCGCGACAAGGGTGGGCGGCTCGACCACAACCGGGTGTGGCTGAAGACCGAAGGGGAGATGCCCGACGATCCGGTGCTGCACGCCGCGGCGCTGGTGTATTCGTCGGACACCACCGTGCTCGACTCGATCATCACCACCCACGGGCTGTCGTGGGGTTTCGATCGCATCTTCGCGGTGACGATGAACCACTCGGTGTGGTTCCACCGGCCGGTGCGGTTCGACGAATGGGTGCTGTACTCGACGACCTCACCGGTGGCCGCCGAATCGCGGGGACTGGGCACCGGCCACTTCTTCGACCGGTCCGGCGCGCTGCTGGCCACAGTCGTGTCGGACGCGATCGTCAAGTACTTTCCCGGGCGTTAGGGCGAGGGCGTCACCGTCACGCTGAACTGGTCCTCGAGCTTGCGCTGGAACTGGTCCTGGCACTGCTGCTGCGCCTCGGTGTCGTTGCCGGCCTGCTGCAGGCATTCGAACAGATCGCCCGCCCCGACTTCTCTGGCGAACACGACCGTCAACGCGATCGCGACGACGCCGACCACGATGCCGAGGAAGCCCAGGATGATGCCGGCCATCGCCACACCGCCGTTGGTGGCTTCGCCGCGCTTGGCCCGGCCCCGTCCGAGGAAGCCGAGGATCACCGCGACGATGCCGAGCAGGATGCCGCCGAAGACCGACAGCAGGCCGACGATCGCGACGACGAGCGAGGCGATGCCCAGGCCGTTCTTCGGGGCGGTCTGCGCCGGGTAGCCGCCGTACGGACCCTGCGGGGGCGGCGGATAACTGCCGGGATAGGCGCCGTACTGGTACGGCTGCTGGGGCGGGTAGGGCTGCTGCTGAGCCGGATTCGGTGGTGGCGGCGGGGGCGGCGGCGGTGCCGACGGGGACTGTTCGGGCTTGTCCGGCTCGGTCATGGTGCTGACGTTACCCGCTGGCAGCGAGATTCAGGCGGAGACAGGCAGGGGCGTCGTCGGGCAGGTGGTGGGTGGCCACCACCACTGTTCGCTCCGCGGGGAAAAGCGCACCGGGAGTGAGCAGTTCGGTCAGCAGCCGGCCGGCGTCACCGGCGTCGAGGTGTTCGGTCGGTTCGTCGAGCAGGACGACGGGGAACGCCGAGAGCAGCGCACGGGCCAGCAGGAGCCGGCGACGCTGGCCCGCCGACACCGCCGCGGCGCCGCCCACCAGGACCGTCGACAACCCGTCGGGCAGGTCGTCGAGCCACCGTCGCAGTCCGACCCTGCCGAGGGCGGAACGCATTTCGTCGTCGGTGGCGTCGCCGCGGGCCACCAGCAGGTTGTCTCGGACGGTGGTGCTGAAGAGGTGGGCGTCCTCGGCGAAGAACGCGCGGCCGCCGGTGACGTCGTCGGCGCTGTCGGCCATCGCCATCAGCAGCGTGGTCTTCCCCGAACCGCTCGGGCCGGTGACCGCCACCCGATCGCCCCGGTTCAGCGGTATCGGCGGCACCACGGGGCGGGGACGGCCGGCGTCGGCGGGCCGGGTCAGCTCGTGCACCCGGCGCGCGGCGATCCGTGAGCGGGTGAGTTGCACCGCGGCGGAGGGCAGCGCCGTGGTGGCCTCGAACGCCGACAGCGGCAGCAGCATGAGGATGGCCACCGTCGTCGGTGCCACCGACCCGGCCAGCGCGATACCCGATACCGCCGCGCCCAGCACGGCCGCGCCCATCGCCACACCCGGCACCGCGGCGGCCAGTGCCGCGGGCGCAGCCGCGTGGTCAGCCGCATCACCCCAATCCTGTTGCCGGCGTTGCGCGTCGGTGACCACGCCGTCGAGCCGGCCGCTCACGCGCAGCTCCGGCGCGTGGTCGAGGGCGAGCATCATCGCGACATCGCGTTCACCGTGATGGGTCACGGCGGCGTTCTCGGCCGCCGTGACGGCGCGCGCGGCCAGCGCGGGCGCGACCACACCGGCGACGATTAGGCAGCATCCGAGCAGCGCCGCGGCCGCGGGGGAGATGACGGCGAGCACCGCCACCCCGGCCACCGAGAGCACTGCGGCCACCGCGATCGGCAGGACCGCGCGCACGATGACGTCGGCGAGGTCGTCCACCGATGCGCCGATCCGGGACACCAGTTCACCCGCGGGCAGTCGCATCGCGACCTCGTGGGGTGCCTCGGCGAGGGCCCGGTAGAGCCCTGTCCTGGCGTTCCCGGCGGCGCGCAGTGCGGTGTCGTGAGCGGCGAGCCGCTGGCAGTAGCCCAGCACGCCGCGGGAGATGCCCAGCGCCCGCACGGCGACCGCGGCCACGCTCAGGTCCAGCACCGGCGGCATCTGCCAGGCCCGGGTGATCAACCACGCGGCGACGGCGGCCAGCGCCAGCGCGCTGCCCAACGACAGCACACCCAGCAGGGTGGCCAGCAGCACCCGCCCCAGCCGGGGCCGCAGCAGGTCCACGGTCAGCCGCAGCAGCGGGTCAGTGTTCGGCAAGGACATGCGCCCCCATCCGGACGATCCGATCACCGATCGACAGCACCGGATCCCGGTGCCCGACCACCACGACGGTGGCGCCGGCGCGGGCCCGGGCGGCGATCGCGGTCAGCACGCGGGTCTCCAGCGCCGCGTCGAGATGGGCGGTCGGTTCGTCGAGCAGCAGCACCGCGGCGGCCGAGCCCAAGACCCTCGCCAGTCCGAGACGCTGCCGCTGACCGAGCGACAATCCCACCCCGTCACGGCCGAGGACTGTGTCGAGCCCGTCGGGCAGGCCGGCCAGCGCCTCGTCGAAACCGCTTAGCCGGCAGGCTGTTTCGAGATCGTCGAGCGGCCCGAACAGTTCGAGGTTCTCGCGGACGGTGCCGGGGACGAGCACCGGCCGGTGCGGCAGCCACGCGATCTGGCGCCACCAGTCGGGTAGGGCGAGGTCGGCGACGTCGACACCCGCGACCGTGATCCGGCCGGACCTCGGCGCGGCCAGTCCGAGGATGGCCTGCAGTGTCGTGGATTTTCCGCAGCCGTTCGGACCGGTCAGCACCGTCACCCTGCCGGGCAGCAGGTCGGCCCGCAGGTCGTCGACGTGGATCACCGCGCCGCGCGCGGGCACGGTCCTGGTGCCCGACGGCGCGGCGGCATGCGGCTCCAGCAGCGCCAACGCCCGGTCGGCGGCGGCCTTCCCGTCCTGGGCGGCGTGGAATTCGACACCCACGCGGCGCAGCGGCCAGAACACCTCCGGCGCCAGCAGCAGGGCGGCCAGCCCGGCGAACAACGACATGTCACCGAACACCAGCCGCAGTCCGACGCTGACGGCCACCAGCGCGACGCCGAGTGTGGCGAGCAGTTCCAGCACGAGCGCGGACAGGAACGCCACCCGCAGGGTCGCCATCGCCGAGCGCCGGTGTGCGGCGGACAGTTCCGCGATGCGCTGCGCCGAACCGGCCGCCCGCCCCAGTGCGGCCAGGGTCGGGATACCGGCGACGAGATCGAGGAGCCGGGATTGCAGTGTGGTCATCGCCGCCAGCGCGGCGGCCGACCGGTCGCGGGTGACCAGACCGATCAGGATCATGAAGATCGGGATCAGCGGCAGCGCGATGACCACGATGACCGCGGATCGCCAGTCCACCATCAGGATCGCCAACACCGCGGCGGGCGTGAGGATCCCGGCCAGCAGCACGGCGGGCAGGTAACCGGTGAAGAACGGGCGCAGCCCGTCGAGTCCGCGGCTCACCACGGTGGCCGCCTCGTCGCGCACGGCGGCGAGGTGGCGAGGCGGCAGGGCGGTGACGGCCCGCAGGACCTGAGCGGACAGGTCGGCGATCACCGCCGTGGCGCCGCGCTGGGACAACCGGCCCTGCAGCCACTGGGCCAGAAACCGCACGGTCCACAGCCCGGCCAACACGGTGAGGGCCGGCAACCAGTGCGACACCGTGCGGGAGGTCGGGTCGGTGATGACACCGGACACGATGTGCGCCAGCACCACGGCCGCCGCGATGGTCGCCGCACTGACCACCACGCCGCACCCCACCGAGGCGGCCAGGAAGCGCCGCATCGGGGCGGAGGCGCGGGGGAGGTTCACAACGCCTGTCTGCTCAACCCGACCGAATCCGGGATGCGGTCGGCCGAAATACGTTGCCGGAAGACCCAATACGTCCAGCCCTGATAGATCAGCACCAGCGGCAGCAGCGTCAGGGACGCCCACGACATGATGGTGAGGGTGTAGGGGGTCGACGAGCCGTTGAAGATCGTGACCGCCCACTCCGGATCGAGCGTCGAGTTCAGCAGGTTCGGGTACAGCGAGCCGAAGATGAGCGCGGCCACCGCCGCGACCACCACCACGGTCGCCGAGAACGCCCAGCCCTCCCGGCCGCCGGTCCACATCAGTGCGACCGCCGCCAGCAGCGCGACCACGGCGACGGCCAGGGCCAGCCACGTCCACGTCTTGCCGTACGACAGCTGCGTCCACAGCCCGAACCCGCCGGCGAACACGATGACCGGCAGCGACAGGGTCCGGGCGAACCGGAACGCGTCACGCCGTACCGGCCCTGAGGTCTTCAACGCCAGGAACGTCGCACCGTAGAACAGGAACAGCGCGCAGGTGGCCAGCCCGCCCAGCAGTGTGTAGGCGTTGATCACGTCACCGATCGACAGGCCGACGACGTGCTGCTCGGCGTCCACGGGCAGGCCGCGCACCAGGACCGCGAAGGCCACACCCCACAGGATCGCCGGCAGCCAGGAGCCCAGCGCGATCCCGAGGTCTGCCCGTCGGCGCCAGGTGGGATCGTCGATCTTGCCGCGCCATTCGATGCCGACGATGCGCAGGATCATCCCGAACAGGATCGCCAGCAGCGGCAGGTAGAGCGCGGAGAACACCGTCGCGTACCAGACCGGGAAGGCGGCGAACATCGACGCGCCTGCGGTGATCAGCCACACCTCGTTCGCGTCCCAGACCGGGCCGATCGTGTTGAGTGCCGCGCGTCGGCGCGTTTCCGGATTTCCTTCGCCCACCATTCCGATCGGCGCCATGAGCATGCCGACCCCGAAGTCGAACCCCTCGAGCACGAGGAAACCGAGGAACAGGACGGCGATGAGGACGAACCACAGCTCTTGGAGTCCCACGGCAGACACCTCGTCTCAGTAGGCGAACGACAGAGGGGCGAGTTCTTCGTCGTCCGGTTTGGACGGCGGCGCCGGTTCGGAGTCGTGCTCCTGCGGTCCCTTGAGCACGTAGCGGCGCATCAGGCCGAACCACACCACGGCCAGCGCACCGTAGACGAGGGTGAACACCGCCAGCGAGAACACCACCATGGCCGTCGAATGGTCGGATACGCCCTGCTGGACCGTCATTCGCACGAGCTGGTCGCCGGTCGGGTTGGGCGCGACCACCCACGGCTGGCGGCCCATCTCGGTGAACACCCACCCAGCACTGTTGGCCAGGAACGGGGTCGGGATGGTCAGCACGCCCAGCCAGCCATACCAGCGGGCATTCGGGACGCGCCCGCGTCGGGTGAGCCAGAGTGTGACGAGCGCGAAGGCAACCGGCACCAGCAGCAGGCCGATCATCGCGCGGAACGACCAGTACGTGACGAACAGGTTCGGCCGGTAGTCGCCGGGGCCGAAGCGCTGCTCGTACTGCTGCTGCAGATCCTCGACCCCCTGCAGCGTGACACCGCTGAATTGGCCCTCCGCCAGGAACGGCAGTACGTACGGCACCTCGAGCACATGGATGACGCTGTCGCAGTTGTTGTGGGTGCCGACGGTGAGGATGGAGAAATCCGGGTCGGTCTCGGTCTGGCACAACGACTCCGCCGACGCCATCTTCATCGGCTGCTGGTCGAACATCAGCTTGCCCTGCACGTCACCGGTGAAGAACAGCCCGACCGCCGCCACCAGGGCCAGCAGGCTCGCGCCGATCGCCGCGGGCCGGTACATGGTGCGCGCCTCGACCGTGGGCTCGGTGGTGTCGCGTTGGGCGCGGACCATGAGGAACGCCGACACACCGGCGACGAAGGCGCCCGCGGTGAGCAGCGCTCCGGCCACCGCGTGCTGGAAGGCCCAGATGGCCGTGTTGTTGGTGAGCAGCGCCATGAAGTCGGTCAGTTCGGCGCGACCGGATTCCGGGTTGTAGCGGGCGCCGACCGGATGCTGCATGAACGAGTTGGCGGCGATGATGAAGTACGCCGAGGCATTGACGGCGATGGCGACGATCCAGATGCACGCGAGGTGGACCAGCCTGGGGAGTCGGCTCCAGCCGAAGATCCACAGTCCGATGAACGTCGACTCGAAGAAGAACGCGACCAGACCCTCGAACGCCAGCGGGGCGCCGAAGATGTCACCGACGAACCGGGAGTACTCACTCCAGTTCATCCCGAACTGGAACTCCTGGACGATGCCGGTTGCGACGCCGATCGCGAAGTTGATCAGGAACAGTTTGCCGAAGAACCGGGTGAGCCGGTACCACGCGGGGTTGTCGGTGATCACCCACGCCGTCTGCATCGCGGCCAGGATGGGCGCCAGGCCGATGGTCAGTGGGACGAAGATGAAGTGGTAAACGGTGGTGATCCCGAACTGCCACCGTGACACGTCCACAACGTCCATCTGACCTACTCCCGAGGGCTCTACACCGGTCTACGACGAAGTGTAGTAGTCAAGCGAGGATCCGGAAGAGGGATTTCGGTCACCCAGGGTCCCCTATGTCACGGCGTCGCGTGTGGTGTGGCCGGACACCGACGACGACTCCCTGCGGATGCGGATTCCGGCGATGACCTCGACCACCCCGATGACCACCAGGATGATGCCGGTGACCTGGGTCAGCGCGACCAGACCCTCCAGGGGCGCGACGAACATGATGATGCCGGCGAGCACGCTGATGACGCCGACGACGATCTCCCAGATGCGGCCGGGCAACGACTGGTCGCTGAACGCCGACATCGCGGTGGCCACACCGCGGAAGACGAAGCCGACGCCGATCCAGATCGCCAGCAGATCGATCGAGTTGGAGAAGTTGACGAAGCACAGCACGGCGAGCACCAGGGCGGCGGCGCCGCTGACGAACAGCAGCGCCCGTCCGCCGAACGACGACCGCACGCTGAAGGCCAGGACGATCTGCGCGACACCGGTCACGAGCAGATACGCCCCGAAGAAGATCGCCGTCACGATGATCGCGGCGCCCGGCCGGAGGAAGATCAGGACGCCGAGCAGCACCGCGAGCAGACCCGAGACCACGGTGTAGATCCACAGATGCCGCAACATGGTTGGGGCAGCGGTAGTTTGCATGCGCGCAGTGTGGCACAGCGCTTCGAGCGGGGTGGCGATTCGGCGGTACGGCTGAGATGTCGGTGCCGGGTCGTTAATGTTCCGTTACCGGAAGTGCGTGCTGGGACCGCGATCGTTAACGTCGTCGGTTCGGACACCGGGGACGGCCCGAGGCAAGAGAAAGAGGCAACTGTGTCAGGTGGGAAGATGTGGCGCATCGCAGCGATGTTCGCTGTGAGCGGCGCGATGGTGTTGTCGGGTTGTGCCAGCGGCACCGACTCGGGCGGCTCGGGCACCGAGACGTCGGCGTCCAGCGCCAAGGTCGACGAGATCGCCAACACGGTCCCCGAGGAGATCAAGTCGTCGGGCAAGCTGATCGTCGGCGTCAACATCCCCTATGCACCCAACGAGTTCAAAGACCCGAGCGGAAAGATCGTCGGCTTCGACGTCGACCTGATGAACGCGATCGCGGCGACGCTGGGGCTCACCCCGGAGTACCGCGAAGCCGACTTCGCCAAGATCATCCCGTCGATCCAGGGCGGCACGTTCAACGTCGGTATGTCGTCGTTCACCGACACCAAGGAGCGCGAGCAGTCGGTCGACTTCGTCACCTACTTCTCGGCGGGCACCCAGTGGGCGCAGCGGCCGGACAATCCGATCAACCCCGATGACGCCTGCGGCAAGAAGGTGGCCGTCCAGGCGACCACCTATCAGGAGACCGACGAACTGCCGGCCAAGAGCAAGGCGTGCGTCGACGCGGGCAAGCCGGCCATCCAGATCACCCCGTTCGACGGTCAGGACGCCGCGACCAACGCGGTGGTGCTCGGCCAGGTGGACGCCATGTCGGCGGACTCGCCGGTGACCGCCTACGCCATCAAGCAGAGCAACGGCAAGCTCGAGGCGGCCGGCGACATCTTCGACGCGGCCCCGTACGGCTGGCCGGTGGCCAAGGGCTCGCCACTGGCGCAGTCGCTGCAGCAGGCGCTCGAGCACCTCATCGAGGAGGGCACCTACGAGGAGATCGCCAAGAACTGGGGCGTCGAGGCGGGCATGATCGACAAGCCGGTCATCAACGGAGCGATCAGCTGACGCGATGACCGCTGTCGAATCGCCGTCACCCGCCACCAGCCCCGCCGCCATCGACGCGGTTCCGCTTCGGCATCCCTGGCGGTGGGTGACGGCGGTCGTCATCCTCGTCCTGCTCGGGCTGTTCCTCTACGGTGCGGCCACCAACGACGCCTACCGGTGGTCGACCTACTGGGAGTACCTGTTCAACGAGCGGGTGCTCACCGTCGGCGTCGTCAACACCCTGCAGCTGACCGTTTACTCGATGGTGCTGGCCCTCATCCTGGGTGTGCTGCTCGCGGTCATGCGCCTGTCACCCAACCCGGTCTTCCGGGCGGTGTCGTGGGCGTATCTGTGGATCTTCCGCGGCACGCCGGTCTACGTGCAGCTGGTGTTCTGGGGCCTGCTGCCCACGATCTACCAGAACATCCAGCTCGGCGTCCCGTTCGGGCCGTCGCTGCTGCACCTGGATCTGCAGTCGCTGTCGTTCCCGTTCCTGCTGGCCATCCTCGGCCTGGCGCTCAACGAATCGGCCTACATGGCCGAGATCATCCGGGCCGGCATCACCTCGGTGCCCGAGGGACAGATGGAAGCGTCCACGGCGCTGGGCATGTCGTGGACCCTGGCGATGCGGCGGACCGTCCTGCCGCAGGCCATGCGGGTGATCATCCCGCCGACCGGCAACGAGGTGATCAGCATGCTGAAGACCACCTCGCTGGTCACCGGTGTGCCGTTCGCGCTGGATCTCTACGGCATCACCTCCCGCGAGATCGCTTCGCGCATCTTCGAACCGGTGCCCCTGCTGATGGTGGCCGCCACCTGGTACCTGGTCATCACCAGTGTGCTGATGGTCGGCCAGTTCTACCTCGAGCGTTACTTCGCCCGCGGCGCGTCGCGCAAGCTCACGTCCCGGCAGCTCGAAGCGCTCGCCAAAGCGCAGTTGGGAGAGCCGCATCCATGACCCCGATGGTCAAGGCCGAACAGGTCTGCAAGAGCTTCGGCGCCCTGCACGTGCTCAAGGGCGTGACCCTGGAGGTCGACAAGGGCGAGGTGCTCTGCATCGTGGGGCCGTCCGGCTCGGGTAAGTCGACGTTCCTGCGGTGCATCAACCACCTCGAGCAGGTCAACGCCGGACGGCTCTATGTCGACGGCGAACTGGTGGGGTACCGCGAACGCGGCGGCAAGCTGCTCGAGCTGACGCCGCGTGAGGCGGCGAAGCAGCGTCGCGACGTCGGCATGGTGTTCCAGCACTTCAACCTGTTCCCGCACCGCACCGCGCTCGGCAACATCGTCGAGGCCCCGATCCACGTCAAGCGGGTGAAGAAGGACGACGCGGAGGCGCGGGCGAAGGATCTGCTCGACCTGGTCGGGCTCGCCGACAAGGCCACCGCCTATCCGGCCCAGCTCTCGGGCGGCCAGCAGCAGCGGGTGGCGATCGCGCGCGCCCTGGCGATGAACCCGAAGCTGATGCTGTTCGACGAACCGACCTCGGCCCTGGACCCCGAACTGGTCGGTGAGGTGCTCGGGGTGATGAAGAAGCTGGCGTCGGAGGGGATGACGATGCTGGTCGTCACCCACGAGATGGGTTTCGCCCGCGAGGTCGCCGACAAACTGGTGTTCATGGACGGCGGCGTGATCGTCGAGTCGGGAGCGCCCCGCGAGATGATGAGCAACCCGCAGCACGAGCGCACGAAAGCCTTCCTGTCCAAGGTGATGTAGATGCCGCAGCGGGTCGACCCCGCCGCACCGCTGTGGCGGGCGGCGCAGGTGTTCCGGCTGCTGAGTTGTCTGTACTCGTTGGGCTTCCAGATCGCCGTCAACGACGACCTCGACCGGCGCGCCGCGGCGTGGACGCTGTTCGCCGTGCTGATCGGCTGGAGTGTGGTGTGCGCCGTCGCCTATCTGCAGGGCTTCGGGCGCCGTACCGGCTGGGTGGTGGCCGAGATCGCCGTGGTGGTGGCGCTGATGATGTCGACCGCGCTGGTCGCCGACGACCGGTGGGTGGCCGACAACCAGTCCTGGCCGACGACGCTGTGGGCGACCAACGCCGTCATCTCGGCGGCCATCCTGCGCGGCCCGGTGACGGGGATGGCCACCGGCCTGATCGTGATGGCCGCCTACGCGGTCCTCAAGGGTTACGTCAGCATCAACGTGTTCCGCAACGCCACCATCGTCATCGAGTTGGCGGTGGGTCTCGCGGTCGGCATGGCCGCCCAGACCGCACGCCGTGCCAACGCCGAACTCGAACGGGCGACCCGGTTGGCCGCCGCGCTCGAGGAACGTGAGCGGCTGTCCCGCCATGTCCACGACGGTGCCATCCAGGTGCTGGCGCTGGTCGCGCGGCGCGGCCGCGAAATCGGCGGTGCCACGGCGCAGTTGGCGGAACTGGCCGGCGAACAGGAGCGGGCGCTGCGGCGTCTGGTCAGCGACGCCGACGCCACGGTCGGCGGGCTCGGCGACGTCGGCGCGATGCTGCGCCGCCGCGCGTCCGACCGGGTGTCGGTCAGTCTGCCACCCGAACCGGTGTTGCTCGACGCCGACGTCGCCGCCGAACTGTGCGCGGCGGCGGGTAACGCACTCGACAACGTCGCCGCCCACGCGGGTCCGCAGGCGCGCGCCTACGTGCTGGTGGAGGACCTCGGTGACGCCGTCACGGTGAGTGTGCGCGACGACGGCCCGGGGATCGCGCCGGGGCGGCTCGCCGAAGCCGCCGCGGAGGGACGCATGGGGGTCGCGAAATCGATTGTCGGACGGATGCATTCGTTGGGCGGTGACGCGCAGCTGCACACCGGTGCGGATTGCGGCACGGAATGGGAGCTGACGGTGCCGCGGCGACGGCGGCAGGATGGTGGCCGTGGCTGACGGACAACGGACCACCGTGATGGTGGTCGACGACCATCCCATCTGGCGCGATGCGGTGGCCCGCGACCTCGCCGACGACGGTTTCGCGGTGGTGGCGACCGCCGACGGCGTCGAGTCGGCGCGGCGGCGGGCGAACGTCGTCAAGCCGGCGGTGGTCGTGATGGACATGCGGTTGGCCGACGGTGACGGCGCCGCGGCCACCGCGCAGGTGCTGGCGGTCTCGCCGGGGTCCCGTGTGCTCGTGCTGTCGGCGTCGGACGAACGCGACGACGTGCTCGAGGCGGTGAAGGCCGGTGCCACCGGATATCTCGTCAAAAGCGCCTCCAAGGCGGAGCTGAGTGCGGCGGTCCGCGCCACCGCCGAAGGCCGGGCGGTGTTCACGCCTGGGCTCGCGGGGCTCGTGCTGGGGGAGTACCGCCGGATCGCGCAGCGCCCCGATGCGGACACACCGGTGCCCACCCTCACCGAGCGGGAGACGGAGGTGCTGCGCTATGTGGCGAAGGGTCTGACCGCCAAGCAGATCGCCGCCCGGCTGTCGCTGAGTCACCGGACCGTCGAAAACCACGTGCAGGCGACGTTCCGCAAGCTGCAGGTCGCCAACCGCGTGGAACTGGCGCGCTACGCGATCGAGCACGGACTCGACGAATAGCGAAGTCGGGTAGTCCTACTCATCCGCAACCGGTGCGGGCGCCGCCACGATGAGTCCATGACCGAATCGCCCCACGCCGTCATCGCGCGTCTGTCCACCGACTTCGCGGCGATCTCCCGGCAACTCGCCCGGGTGTCGTCGGACCTGACCCAACTCGACCGGCTGCTGTCCGGCCCGGCGCCCGCACCGCAACCGGTGCCCCGCCCCGTACCGCACCCGCAGCTGTCGCGACCCGTGCTGCCTCCCCCCGGCGCCCGTGCCCCACCGCCACCGCCACCGCCACCGGCGGCCCGCGTCCCCGGGAGCGTTCGGAAGGCTGGATCGGCAAGGTGCTCGCCGTCGCGGGTGTCGCGGTCACCCTGATCGGCGTGGTCCTGCTGCTGGTGCTGGCCGCGCAGGCCGGTGTCCTCCGTCCGGAGATCCGCGTCGCCGCGGGTGCGCTGCTGGCGGCCGGGCTGGTCGCGGTCGGATGCCGGGTCAACCGCCGCGCCGGTGGCCGCGTCGGCGGGATCGCGTTGACCGCCACCGGCATCGCCGCCGCGTACTTCGACGTCATCGCGATCACGACGATCTACGCCTGGGTCGCCGCACCGCTGGGGCTGGTCGTGGCCGCGGCCATCGGCGGTGGAGGGCTCACGCTGGCGCGCCGGTGGAACTCCGAGCATCTGGGCCTGCTGGTGCTCGTGCCGCTGATCGCGCTCGCCCCGGTGCTCAACGAGGGCGTGACCCTGCTCCTGGTGGCGTTCATGCTCGCGCTGAGCGCCGCGACGCTACCGGTGCAGCTCGGCCGCGACTGGGTCTGGCTGCACGCAGCGCGGACCGCGGCGGTGACGCTCCCGCTGCTCGTCGCGCTGGCCGGGGCGGCGTTCGGCGGGGACGACGATTTACTGCTCGCCGCGGCGTGCGGTATCGCCGCGGTGCTCTCCCTGGCCGGCGCGTTGCTCCTGCTGCCGCACACCGCTCGGCGCGCGGTGATGGCCCTGCTCGCCGCTGCCGGTGTGGCGCCCGTGCTCGGTGTGTCGGCCACCGCCGACCGGGTGGTGGCGGCGCTGATGATCGGCGCGCTGGCCGCCGCGCTGCTGGCGATCGTGCTGTGCCGTCCGTGGTTGCCCGCGGTCTCGGGGATCGTCGGCCAGGTGTGGTCGGCGCTGTCGGCGGTCAGCGCCCTGATCGCGGTCGCGGTCGCGTTCGACGGTGAGGTCGCCGCGCCGATACTGCTCGCGATGGCGGCGGTCGTGGCCGTCGCCGGTGATCAGGATGCGGTCGCGCGGTGCTCGGCTGTGGGCTTCGCGGTGATCGGCGGAGCCCTCTATGTCGCGTACGCGCCGCCGAGCGCGCTGGTCCACCCGGTGCGGCTCAGCGGCCCGGACGCGGTCGCGGTACTGGTGTCGAGCGTGCTGATCATCGCTGCGGCCGCGGCGATCGCCAGGAGTTGGACCGACCGGGTTCCTGGCGACACGGTCCGCGTGCTCTGGGCCGCGACGGCCGCCGTCGCCGGCTACGCGGTGACCGCGTTCATGGTGACGGCGGGGGTGCTCGTCGGCGGTACCGGCGGCGGCTTCTTCGCCGGCCACGTGGCCGCGACGGTCTGCTGGATCGCCGCGGCCGCGGCGTTGTTCGCCTATGCCGCCCGCCGACCCGGCTCGCAGCGGCCGTTGTTCCTCGGGGCTGGGCTGGCGCTGGTCTCGGCGGCCATGGCGAAGCTGTTCCTCTTCGATCTGGGCACGCTGGACGGGATGTTCCGGGTGACGGTGTTCCTCGTGGCCGGGCTGATCCTGTTGGGTATGGGCGCCGGATACGCCCGCCTGCTGGCCGCACAGGGCCGGCACGACGATGTGACTCCCATCATACCATAATCTGGATTGATTCCAATCTAGCCGACGTTGGATCAGACATGAACACGACACGTCGCACCGAAGCAGAAGTACAGGGTTTCACCGCCTCGCCGGAGTTCGCCGCGAATCTGCAGCGGGTCCTGGTCGACCTGATCGAACTGCACCTGCAGGGCAAGCAGGCGCACTGGAACGTCGTGGGTACCAACTTCCGCGACCTGCACCTGCAGCTCGACGAGCTGGTCGACTTCGCCCGTGAGGGCAGCGACACCATCGCCGAGCGGATGCGGGCGCTCGACGCGGTTCCGGACGGCCGCTCCGACACCGTCGCGGCGACCACCAGCCTGCCCGAGTTCCCGGCCTACGAGCGCAGCACCAGTGAGGTGGTCGATCTGATCACCGTGCGGATCGCCGCCACGGTCGACACCATGCGCGCCGTCCATGACGCGGTCGACGCCGAGGATCCGAGCACCGCCGACATCCTGCATCAGCTGATCGACGGCCTGGAGAAGCTGGCCTGGCTGATCAAGTCGGAGAACCGGAAGGTCTAAATCCGCTCACGACGGGTATCCCGCCCGTTGTGACTGTGACCCGAGACATCGCCGCCTCGCCCGAGCGCGTGTGGGACGTGATCGCCGACGGCTGGACGTACTCGCAGTGGGTGGTGGGCAACAGCCGGATGCGGGCCGTGGACCCCGATTGGCCCGCACCCGGCTCCACCATCCACCACTCGATCGGTGTCTGGCCGGTGCTGCTCAACGATGAAACCGTCGTCGAAGAGTCCGTCCCGCAGCAGCGCCTGGTGCTGCACGCCAAGGGCAGGCCGTTCGGCGGCGCCCGAATCATCCTGGAACTCAGCGAGATTCCCACGGGATGCCGGGTCTCGATGCAGGAGTTCCCGATCAGCGGCATCGGCAAGTTCCTGCCCGAGCGGCTCTCCGACGCGGCGGTGTGGCCGCGCAACAACGAGACGCTGCGGCGGCTCTCCTTCCTCGCCGAACGTCGTGACGACAGTGACGTCCGAGATGCCGATGGCAGCTAGCGCCGACGCCGTCGTCATCGGCGCAGGGCACAACGGTCTCGTCGCCGCCACCCTGATGGCCGACGCCGGCTGGGACGTCGTGGTGCTCGAGGCGCAGCCCGAACCCGGCGGGGCCGTCCGCAGCGCCGAACGCATCCCCGGCTACACCAGCGACCTCTACAGTGCGTTCTATCCGCTGTCGGTGGCGTCACCGGTCTTGAAGAGCCTCCATCTGGAAGACCACGGGCTGCAGTGGACGCACGCGCCCGCGGTCGTCGGCCACCCACGTTCGGCCACCGACGACGACGCGCCGGTGATCTACCGCGACATCTCGCGCACGGCCGAGGAACTCGCCCGCAACCACCCCGCCGACGGCGACAACTGGCTGCGGGTGTGTGAGCTGTGGCAACAGGTCAAAGAGCCGCTGCTCGCCAGCCTCTTCTCACCGTTTCCCCCCGTCCGCGGCGCGGTCGGACTGCTGCGCGCACTGGGTACCGCCGATGCCTTGCGGCTGGTCCACCGGCTGATGCTGCCGGCGGGTGAGATGGCCAGACAACTCTTCGCCGGCGATGCGGCCCGGCTGCTGCTGCTCGGCAACGCCCTGCACGCCGACGTGCCGGTCGACGCACCGGGCAGCGGCGTCATGGGCTTCATGCTGATCATGATGGCGCAGGACGGCGGCTGGCCCGTCCCGGTCGGCGGCGCCGGCCAGCTCACCGCGGCGCTGGTCAACCGGGCCCGGTCCGCCGGTGCGCAGATCCACTGCGGTCAATCCGTCACCGAGATCCAGGTGCGGGGCGGCCGGGCCGTGGGCGTGCGCACCGCCGACGGCCGGTCGATCTCGGCGCGCCGCGCCGTGGTGGCCGACGTCTCCGCACCGGCGCTGTACCGCCAGCTGCTGCCCAGCTCGGCGGTGCCGCCGCGGCTGTTGGAGGATCTCGAACACTTCACCTGGGACACCCCGGTCCTCAAGATCAACTACGCGCTGGACGCGCCGATCCCGTGGCGTTCGAAGAACCTCAACGAGGTGGGCACGGTGCACCTCGGCGCCGACGAGGACGGGCTGGTCCGCTGGATGGCCGACCTCAACACCCGAACCGTGCCCGACCACCCGTTCATGCTGTTCGGCCAGATGACGACCGCCGACCCGACCCGCTCGCCGGCGGGCACCGAAAGTGCCTGGGCCTACACGCATCTGCCGCGCGACGTCACCGACGACGAATCGGCCGACCGGCTGTCCGAGGCGGTGGACCGGGTACTTGAGGAGCATGCTCCCGGCTTCACCGATCAGGTCGTCGGCAAGTTCATCCAGCGTCCCTCCGAGCTCACCGCCTCCGACGCCAACCTGGTCGGCGGGGCGGTCAACGGCGGTACCGCCCAACTGCAGCAGCAGCTGATCTTCCGGCCGACGCCGGGATTCGGCCGCGCCGAGACGCCGGTCGAGGGGCTCTACCTCGGCAGCGCGGGCGCCCATCCGGGCGGCGGGGTGCACGGGGTCTGCGGGCGCAACGCGGCACGCGCAGCGCTCGCCAGCGACGGGTTGACCGGCTGGCCGCGCAGGCGGGTCAACCAGCTGGTGATGTCACTGTTCGTCCGCTGACGGGACGTTCGACCGCTTCGCGGACCGCGCTGTCGTCGTGTCGGCCCACCAGGTACCAGGTGTGCATCACACCCTTGCCCTTGACGTCGACGTCGCCGCGCTCCTCGAACACGAACGAGTGCTTGATCCGCTCATAAACGTTGTGCGGCACCTGTATTCGTCCCTCGACATCGGTGGTCTCCATGCGCGATGCCACGTTGACGGCGTCTCCCCACACGTCGTAGAAGAACTTGCGCGCGCCGACCACACCCGCCACCACCGGTCCGGACGCCAGGCCGATGCGCAGCGGCACCGCCCGTCCGAGCGGATCCTCGAGGTCCGCGACGGCCTCCGCCATGTCGAGTGCCAGGCAGGCCAGGGCTTCGGCGTGGTCCGGCCGCGGCCTCGGGACCCCACTGACCACCATGTAGCTGTCGCCGCTGGTCTTGACCTTCTCCAGGCCGTGGCGGTCGACGAGCCCGTCGAGTTCGGTGTAGAGCCGGTCGAGGAAGCGGACCAGCTCGCTCGGTGAGGTGTCGCTGGCTCTCTTCGTGTAACCGGCGATGTCTGCGAACAGGATCGAGGCATCGTCATACCGGTCGGCGATGATCGTGTGTGTCGGATCCTTGAGGCGTTCGGCGACCGTGGCGGGCAGGATGTTGGTCAATAGCTTCTCGGAGCGCTGGTACTCCGCCTCCATCGCCCGCTCCGCGCGGTCGGTCTCCCGCAGCGCGTACCAGACGGTGGCGAACACCATCACGGTCGCGGACACGGCCGACAGCACGAAGCCCACCGTCAGCATCCACGACGGTCGTAGACCGCGGTCGTCGGGTACGGCCAGCTCCATCGCGATACAGGCGCCGAGGCCGAGCGTGACGATCACGGCCGACATCACGATCCGCTCGATGCCGAGCACGAGCACCACCAGCGATGCGGCCACGAGGTAGTAGAACTGCAGACCGGAGTTGGTGCCGACGGAGTAGCAGATGAACGTCACCGACAGGTAGGCGAGCACGAAGAAGGTCAGCGGCGCGATCAGCTCGCCGAAGCGGTAGAGCAGCGGGATGCCCAGGAACAGGACCGCGAAGACGAGGTTCAGCACGCCGATCCACCAGCCCGGCCCGCCGATCGCGAGCTGGAGGGTCCCGAACACGGCGGACACGATCGCCGCGATCCAGGTCGCGATGGTCAGCACCCGCAGCCTGCGGATGACGGCCTCGGCGTAGTGCCGGGTGCGCGCGGGCATGCGGCTCTGCAGCACCACCTCCGGCACGCACACTGACCGACGGGTCTCGCTTACCGCCACCGTGGCAGCGTATCGCCGCCGGACCGCTGGCCGGTCGACATTCGCGCGGCCTCCCGGGCGCGCAACGCCAGCCACAGTTCGAAGCGGTCCGAGGCTTCGTCCATGCGCCTGCCGGTGAGCCGTTCGACCGCGTCGATCCGGTTGCGCACGGTGTGCCGGTGCACCCGCAGCGCCGCCGCCGTCGCCGCCCAGTGACCGTTGTGTTCGAGGAATCCCGACAGCGTGCGCACCAGCTCGGTCGAACGGTCGGCGGCATCCAACGGTCCGAGCATCGCATCGGCGTATCCGCGCAGCGACTCGGCGTCGGCGCTGCCCAGCAGCACGCGGCTGCTCGCCACGTCCTCGGCCCGCACGTGCCCGCCCTGCCGCCGACCGACGGACAGCACCGATCGGGCCTGACGCAGCGACACCGCGAGCGCACCGGGGCGCACGGCCATCCCGATGCCTGCGGCCCGGCCCGCGGCCAGCGAGCCGAGCGCGGCGGCCAGGTCGGTGTCGAGCGGCACCGCCACCTCGACGACGTCACCGAGCACGCGCACCAGCGCGTCGGGCAGCGTGACGAGCAGGTCGGCCGCGAGGTCGTCGGCGTCGCCGGGGGCGTCGACCGCGGCGGCCCGGACATCGCTGTCCGGCAGCCCCGCCGACGCGAGCCAGCGCGCGGCCACGATGTCGTCGACGGTGCCGCGGGCCAGTCGGTCGAGTACCTGCGCCCGCCCCCGCCGCTGGGCGGTGTTCATGCCGAGCCGGCGTTCCAGCTCCAGCGACAGCAGCGACACGAGATCGCCCGAGACCTGCTGCGCGGCAGGTGAATCCGCCGGACCGTCGACCACCAGCCAGCCGCGCAGGCGCCGGGCGCCCAGGGCGTGCACCTCCCGGCGCCGGCCGGCGCCGATGTCGACGGCGGCCGCGGCCAAGCCCTGATCCCGCACCGAGTCGATCAAGGGCTCCAGAGCCGTCACCAACGACGCGCTGCCGGGACCGGACTCGGCCAGCACGCGGCCCAGCAGGTCGAGGACCACACCCGTGCGGCCGGTGGCGTCGCGGTGCGCGGTCAGGATGCCGAGCAGACCGCCGGGGGTCACCGCCGCCGCGGTCAACGCGCGCTGGGTCCGCAGCGCCCATTCCAAGTCCTGGCGTTCGGCGCGGGCACGGGCCGCGAACACCGCCTTGGTGACGGCGATGAACGGCACCGGATCGGGGACCGTCAGCAACGGGATGCCGATCTCGTCGGCCGCGGTGACCAGGCGGTCGGGTGCGTGTTGATGGGGCAGATCGGCGCCCAGACCGAGACCGACCGCCCGCACGCCCGCCGCGTCGAGTTCGCTGAGGTACGCGCGGCAGCCCTCGACGGTGGCGGGCAGCAGCAACCCGATCGTGAGCAGGAGTTCGCCGCCCTGCAGCCACGAGCCGGGGTGAGCGAGTTCCGAGACTGCCGCGGCGTCCACCTCGCGGTGCGCCTGCCCCGCGCCGGCCACCAGCATCAGCCCGAGGTCGGGATCGGCCACGAGTTCGACAACGGTCGGCATGGACGAATTGTCCATCACCGATCGCTCTGGTTGGCCGTCTTGTCGCTGTTGCTGTGACGCAGGTCTCGACGAGGCTGATGGCATGAGCACACCGATCGGACCCGTCGACGCGACCAAGGTGCCGCGCTACGCCGGCCCCGCCACTTTCGCCCGCCTGCCGCGCATCGACGAGGTCGGGCGCGCCGACGTCGCCGTCGTCGGTGTCCCGTTCGACACCGGAGTGTCCTACCGGCCCGGTGCCCGGTTCGGACCGGGACACGTCCGCGCCTCGTCGAAGCTGCTGCGGCCTTATCACCCGCCGCTGGACGTGCAGCCGTTCGCCGCTCAGCAGGTCGCAGACGCCGGCGACATCGCGGTGAACCCGTTCGACATCGCCGAAGCCATCGCCACCATCGAACGCAGCTCGGACGAACTGCGGGACGGCGGAACGAAACTGGTGACCCTGGGCGGTGACCACACGATCGCCCTGCCGCTGCTGCGCTCGCTGCACCGCGACCACGGTCCCGTCGCGGTGCTGCACTTCGACGCCCACCTCGACACCTGGGACACCTATTTCGGCGCGCCGTTCACGCATGGCACCCCGTTCCGCCGGGCCAGCGAGGAGGGGCTGCTCGACCCGGAGCACTGCCTGCACGTCGGGATCCGCGGGCCGCTCTACGCGCCCACGGACCTCTCCGACGACCGCGTACTGGGCTTCCAGGTGATCGGCACCGACGACTTCCAGCTCGAGGGCCTGGCAGCCGTGATCGAACGTATGCGAGCCCGTCTCGGCGAGGCGCCGGTGTACGTATCGGTCGACATCGATGTGCTCGATCCGGCACACGCCCCCGGCACCGGCACGCCCGAGGCCGGCGGGCTGACGAGCCGCGAACTACTGCACTGTTTGCGCAGCCTGGTCGGCGTCAACGTCGTCGGGGCCGACATCGTCGAGGTCGCGCCCGCCTACGACCACGCCGAGATGACCGGGATCGCCGCCGCCCACGTCGCCTACGAATTGATCTCGGTGCTGGGGCGCAACCGGTGAGTCACCGCAACGGCGGCGCCGCGGTGGTCGAATCGCTGACCGCCCACGGGGTGGACACGGTGTTCGGGATTCCGGGCACCCACAACCTCGAGATCTACCGCCACCTGCAGGCCGAGGGGGTCCACACCATCACGCCGCGCCACGAGCAGGGGGCCGGCTACGCCGCCGAGGCGTATGCCCGCGTCAGCGGCCGCCCCGCCGTGGTGGTGACCACCAGCGGACCCGGGCTCACCAACGTGATGACCGCGGCCGCCACCGCGTACGCGGAGTCCCAGCCGATGCTCATCGTGTCGCCGGGTATGCCGACCGGCACCGAGGGCCGTGACCTAGGCCAGTTGCACGAGGCCAAGAACACCAGCGCCGCGATGGGGGAGCTGGTGGCGTGGAGCCGGCGTGTGGGTACCGCCGACGAGGCGGCCGAGGCGGTCACCGCGGCGTTCTCCGGATTCGTCGGCGGTCGGCCCCGGCCGGTGCACATCGAGGTTCCGGTCGACGTGCTGACGCAGGACTGGTCGGGGCGGGCGCACCGGGCCGAGCCGGCCGCCGCGCCCGTCGCCGACGCCGTCGCTGTGGTCCGGGCCGCCGAAACCCTTGCCGCAGCGCACAATCCGGTGATCATCGCCGGCGGCGGTGCCGTCGGCGCACAGCAGGAGATCACCGCGCTCTCCGAAGCGCTGGCTGCGCCGGTCGCGACGACCGTCAACGGCAAGGGCGTCGTCGACGAAGGCCACGCACTGTCGGTGGGGGCCTCGGTGCGGCTGCGGGCACTGCAGAAGGCCGCCGCGGACAGCGACGCGTTACTGGTGATCGGCAGCGAACTCGGCGATTCGGACCTGTGGGAGGGGGAGATCCGCGGGCGCACCGTCATCCGGTGCGATATCGAGGCCGCACAGCTCGACAAGAACTGTCCCGCCGACCACCGGCTGCACGGCGACGCCGCCGCCACCGCCGCTGCGCTGCGCACCGCGCTCGCCACCCGCCGGGCGGACGGGGTGGGGGCCGCCGCCGAGCTGCGGGCCGCGTGCCGAGATGAAGCCGCCCGTGACGCGGGTCCGTATGCGGGCATCAATGCCGCGATCCGTGCCGCCCTTCCGCTCGACGGGGTGCTCACCGGGGACAGCTCCCAGGTCACCTATTTCGGGTCCGTGCATTTCTTCGACATGCCTGCGCCGCGCCGCTTCTGCTACTCACCCGGTTACGCGACGCTGGGCTACGGTCTGCCGGCTGCGCTCGGCGCCGCGTTGGGCCGGCCGGGAGACCCGGTCGCGGTCCTGCTCGGCGACGGCGCGCTGATGTTCTCGGTGCAGGAACTCATGACGCTCGTCGAGCTCGGAATCCCGGTGCCGGTGGTGGTCGTCGACAACGGCGGCTACCGCGAGATCCGGGATCAGGAGGCCGCCCGGGGGATCGCGCCCATCGGAGTGGATCTTCGCACGCCGGACTTCGCCGCCCTCGCGGTGGCCATGGGTGCGCACGGCGTACGCACCACCGCCGACGCCGATCTCACCGAGTTGGTCGCTCGCGCCCTCGACGCCGACCGCCCCACCGTCATCCATCTCGACATCCGCTAGGAGCGCCCATGGACATCGCGATAGTCGTCGTCTACCTCGTCGGCATGATCGCCTTCGGTTTCTGGGGAAAGCGCCGCGCCACAACGCAATCGGACTTCCTGGTGGCCGGGCGGCGGCTGGGACCCCTGCTGTACTCGGGCACCATGGCCGCGATCGTCCTCGGCGGTGCCTCGACCATCGGCGGTGTCGGGCTCGGCTACCAGTACGGCATCTCCGGTATGTGGCTGGTCGTCGCGATCGGCGTCGGTATCCTCGCGCTCAGTCTACTGTTCGCCGGCCGAATTCAGCGGCTGCGCGTCTACACCGTCAGCCAGATGCTCGAGCTGCGTTACGGCCCAGGCTCTTCGGTGATATCCGGCGTGGTCATGTGGGGATACACCTTGATGCTGTCGGTCACCTCCACCATTGCCTACTCGACCATCTTCGGGGCGTTGTTCGACATCGGGAAGGTGCCCGCGATCCTGCTGGGCGGAGGCGTCGTCATCGTCTACTCCACCCTGGGGGGCATGTGGTCGATCACGCTGACCGATTTCGTGCAGTTCCTCGTCAAGACCATCGGCATCTTCTTCATCTTGTTGCCCGTGGCGCTGGTGAAGACCGGCGGATGGGGCGGGCTGGCCGACAAGCTGCCCGCCGAGGCGACGTCGCTGACCGCGATCGGCGGTGACACCATCCTCACCTACTTCGTCATCTACACGTTCGGACTGCTGATCGGCCAGGACATCTGGCAGCGGGTGTTCACCGCCCGCAGCCCGGGCGTCGCCCGGTGGGCCGGCGCCGGCGCGGGGGTGTACTGCCTGCTCTACGCCGTCGCCGGCGCGGTGATCGGCATGGCCGCCAAAGTTCTTCTGCCCGCGCTGGAGTCGCGTGACGACGCGTTCGCCGAATTCGTCGAGATGCAGTTGCCGCCGGTGCCCGCCGGGCTGGTGCTGGCCGCCGCGCTCGCCGCGGTGATGTCGACGTCCAGTGGTGCGCTGATCGCGACCGCGACCGTGTTCAGCCAAGACATCGTGGCGCGCCTGCGTGGACGCGACATCGAGGCAGGCAGCGAAGACGACCACATCCGCAACAACCGGTTGTACGTCGCGGGCTTCGGCCTGGTCATGGTGGCCATCGCCTGCGTGCTGCAGGACGTGGTGGCGGCGCTGACCGTCGCCTACGACATCCTGGTCGGCGGGCTCCTGGTCCCCATCCTGGGCGGGCTGGTGTGGCGCCGCGGTACCAACATCGGTGCGGTCGCGGCGATGGCCGTCGGAACCGTCGCCACCCTGGTGACGATGTTCGTGGTCGGAGACATCTACGCCAACGAGCCGATCTATCTCGGGCTGGGCTCCGGGCTGTTGGTGTACGTGGCCGGCAGCCTGCTGTCGAAGCCCACCGATCCCGAGGTGCTGGCCGAATGGGATCGGCGGAGCCGAGGGGAGCCGGCGCTCGTCAGCTGAGCCACCCGGTTCGGACGCAGATCACGCAGCCGGGCAGCGCATCGCGTCGACGTCGATCGACACCCGGGTGTCTATCTTCGCCACGGTGACGACCGGGGTGCCGGGCAGCGGTGGCGCGGTGGATCGATACCGTGTCCCGGTCGGGGTGACGAGTTCCGTGGTGTGCCCGCGTGTTTCGAGGCTGGTGGTGACCGACCAGCCGGGCGCTTCTTTGGCGTAGTTGCAGCGTTCGCACGTGCCCTGACCGTTGACCGCACTGGTGGGTCCACCGGCGTGGCGCGGGTGGGCATGGTCGATGTGGCGGATCGGGGCGTCGCAGTAGGGGGTGCGGCACGTCTGATCGCGGGTTTCGATGAAGGCTGTCAACCCTTTCGGGAACCGCCGCGCCCGCGACTCCATCGCGACGAGCGTGGCGCCGCGACGGTAGAGCCGGCGCAGAGTGGCCGCCGAGCGGGGATCGGTCGTCGCGGCGGTGATCATCTGGCGGGCCACCGCGGCGGGCACGGGCCCGTAGCCGGTTATGGTGGCAGGCTCCGGGTCGTCACCGAACGCGGCGCGGTCGGTCATCACCAGGTTCACCGCCACCGGAGCCGCCACCGCGGCGGGGGTTCCAGTCACCCGTTCGACAAGGGTGTCGGCCATGATCTGGCCGCGCGAGCGGTCGTCGAACGTCGTGTCGGCGGCCCGCTTGAGCGCCGCGTACACGCTCACGCCCTGGGCGACGGGCAGCAGCGCCGTCACATAGGTCATGGTGTCCGGTGCCGGCCGGCAGGTCACCGTGCGTTCGGAGGGAGCCTTCGCGGCCCGGTCGACCACCGCCTGGGGGTCGAGCCGGTAGGCGATCCTCTTCGCGGCTGCCTCGATCCGTTTGTCGCCCATACCTTCCAGCGCCGACAGGTCGGCGCACAACTCGGCATCGAGCCGGCGGCGGTGGCCGACGCTCAGGCAGGCCGATTCGCGCACGATCAGCGTGGCGCGCCACTCCGAGAGCACACCGCGCTCCAACGCCCGCAGGGTGTACGGCATCTCGAACACCAACGCCTTGGCGAACCCCAGGTGCTTCCCGCCGCGGGTCGGCGAATCATGCCGGGCGAGGGCGATTTCACCCGCCAGCCCACGACCCCGTTTCGCCGCGGGCACCCCGGCGTCGGCCTCCCGGCGGCGCCGGACGGAATCCAACGCGGCGGCCGCACGGGCCTGGCCGGCTGCCGCAGCGGCCTTCACATGTTCGAGATGGGCGATGCGGGCGACCAGCGACGCCTCGTCCGCCAGCGGGTCCACCTCCGCGAACATCTCGTATTCGAACATGTGTGCGAGTATACCGGACGCGCCGTCAGATCTCGTGATTTCGACGACGACGTCCGCGTTCACCAGCGCCGTTGCGATTCGTGGTCCCGTCCGACGACCGGCCGATGTGAACGACTCCGAGAGGTGGACGCCCGAGATGCTGTACCAGGCACTCATGGCGTCGGACGATTAGCTTCGCCGAAGCGGGCAAGTCTCACCGACGGACACCGCCGACCTACGAGGAGACGCCCATGCCCCACCGCGACGCCCCCCATCCTCCGCGCGTCGTCATCACCGGCGCCTCCAGCGGCATCGGACAGGCAACCGCCGAACTGTTCGCCCGGCGTGGGGTTCATCTGGTCGTGGCGGCACGAAACCTCGAGGCGCTGGAAGAGGTTGCGGCACGCTGCAGGGCGGCAGGCGGCCAGGCCACCGCCGTCCGGACCGACGTCACCGACGCCGGTGCGGTTCGTGCGCTCGCCGAGAAGGCGGTGGCAGAGCTCGGTGCGATCGACGTGTGGGTGAGCAACGTGGGCGTCGGCGCCGTCGGGCGGTACGAGGACACTCCGATCGAGGCTCACGAGCAAGTGATCCGCAGCAACCTGATCGGGCACATGAACGACGCCCACGCGGTGCTCCCCGTCTTCTCGAGGCAGGGGACCGGCACGTTCATCAACATGATCTCGCTCGGCGGTTTCTCGGCCGCCCCCTTCGCCGCCGCATACAGCGCAAGCAAATTCGGGCTGCGCGGTTTCGCCGAAGCGCTGCGTGCCGAGGTCGCCGACCGCCCGGGCATCCACATCTGCGACGTGTATCCCGGGTTCGTCGACACGCCGGGCATCCGCCATGGGGCCAACTACGTCGGGCGCAGGTTGTCTGCGCCGCCGCCGGTGCTCGATCCTCGGCGGGTCGCCGCGGCGATCGTGCGGGTCGCCCACGATCCCAGGCCCACCACGGTGGTCGGTGTCGCCGCCGTCATGACCCGCGTCGTGCATGCTGCGAGCCCCGCCCTCACGACGCGGGCACTCGCTCGGTTCATGAGTGCCTATTTCCAACGTGCCGAGCCGGTTTCGACCAGTGACGGCAATCTGTTCGAGCCGTCCGCCGACGCCGCGGTGGTCGAAGGCGGTCTGCGTTCGCCGCGGCAGCGCGCCGCGGCTGGCGTGACGGCCGGGGTGGCGACCGCGGTGGGAGGGTTCCTGTTCGCCCGCACCCGTTTGCGCCGGTGAACCCCGGCGCAGCGAACCGTGTCGCTGCACCGGGGATGCGACCGGAATTCGGCTACAGAATCGGCCTCCCGCCGGTGACGGCGACGCGGGCACCGGAGATGTAGCTGCCTTCGTCGGAGGCGAGCAGCACGTAGACGGGCGCGAGTTCCGCCGGCTGCCCGGCCCGCCCGAGCGGCGTGTCGTCGCCGAAGGACTTCACCTTCTCCTCCGGCATCGTCGCCGGGATCAGCGGAGTCCAGATCGGCCCTGGCGCCACGCTGTTGACGCGAATTCCCTTCTCGCCCAGCAGCTGAGCCAGGCTCGCCGAGAAGTTCGCGATGGCGGCCTTGGTGGCCGCATAGGGCGCCAGCGTCGGTGAGGGCATATCGGAGTTGACCGATGAGCTCCCGATGATCGACGCTCCCGGCGGCATGTGCGGGACGGCCGCCTTCACCAGGGTGAAGTAGGCGCCGACGTTGAGCCGGAAGGTGTAGTCCCATTCTTCGTCGCTGATCTCGTCGAGGCTTTCGTGCGTCATCTGGTACGCCGCATTGCTCACCAGCACGTCGATTCCGCCGAACTCCTGGACGGCACGGTCGACCACCGCGCGGCAGTGCGCCGGATCGGACAGGTCGCCTTTGACCAACACACACTTGCGTCCCGCCTCTTCGACCAGCGCTGCCACCTCCTGAGCGTCCGAATCCTCGTTGAGGTAGGAGATGAGGACGTCGGCACCCTCGCGGGCGTAGGCGATCGCCACCGCCCGTCCGATACCGCTGTCGCCGCCGGTGATGATGGCTCGTTTACCGGTCATCCGGCCCGAGCCGCGGTAACTGTCCTCACCGCAGTCGGGCACCGGCGTCATCTCGGCCTGTGTCCCTGGGACCTGTTGCTGTTGTTCGGGAAAACCCATGTTCGGACTCCTGTCGCCTTGGTTCTGTCGGCTCCGGGTATCCGGTGTGGGTGCAGGCAAACCGTGGCGGTCGGCATATCGCGTGTACGCCGGTGTGCGCGGGGTAAAGATCACCATGGACGCGAGCAACGGGCCCGTCGCCGACCACGACGGAAGATCCGCCACCGCACCCCATGAACCGGTTCGGCTCGGTGACCGCCCGCTTCTGCCGAGCGAGGATCCGTTCTACCGGCCGCCTGCGGGGTATGAGCGCGCCGCACCGGGGACGGTACTGCGGTCGCGTGATGTGCAATTGGCATTCCTGGGCGTTGTCCCACAACGGTTCACCGCGACACAATTGCTGTACCGGACGACGGACATGGCGAACAATCCGCTGACCACGGTCACCACCGTCCTGGCACCGGCCGAGCGGACCGAACCGTGCCCGATCGTGTCGTATCAATGTGCGATCGACGCGGTGGCGGGCCGGTGCTTCCCGTCTTACGCCCTGCGTAGACGGGCCAGGGCGGCGGGCGCCCTCGCCCAATTCGAACTCCTGCTCATCGCGGCCGTTCTCGCCGAGGGCTGGGCCGTGTCGGTACCCGATCACGGCGGCCCCCACGGCGTGTTCGGGGCGCCGTTCGAACCTGGGCACTGCGTGCTCGACGGCCTGCGCGCCGCACTGAACTTCGCACCGCTGCGGCTGTCCTCGACGGCGCCGATCGGGCTGTGGGGTTATTCAGGTGGCGGTCTGGCGACCGCGTGGTCTGCGGAGATGTACGACAGCTACGCGCCGGAACTCGACATCGTCGGCGCCGTGCTGGGGTCACCGGTCGGGGACCTCGGCAACACCTATCACCGTCTCAACGGCAAGTTCTTCTCCGGATTGCCGGTGATGGTGGTGGCCGCGCTGATGCATTCCTACCCGGAGTTCCGTGCGGTTCTCGAGCGCCACCTCACGGCGGAAGGCAAGGCGACGCTGGAGAGGCTGGCCACGATGACCACCGCTCATGCGGTGATGCGGCTCGCGAAGAAGGACATGGCGACGATGCTGACGACATCGCTCGACGAAGTCCTCGATCTGCCGGAAGTCCGACACGTGTTCGACAACATCCGGCTCGGCACTGCCGCTCCGACGATGCCCGTGCTCATCATCCAGGCCGTCCACGACCGCATCATCTCCGTCGGCGACATCGATCAACTGGCCCAGACCTACGCGCTCGGCGGCACCGATGTCACCTACCACCGGGACCGGTTCTGCGAACACATCCTGCTGCATCCGATGTCGGCGCCGATGTCGCTCAGATGGCTGCGCGACCGGTTCAACGGCCGTCCGCTCGACGAGCGTCGGGCCCGGACCACGTGGCCCACCTTGTTCAATCCGTCGACCTATCGCGGGATGGCCCGGCTGGCTGTGGTCAGCGGCAAGGTGATCGCCGGTCGAGGCGTGGAGCGCCGCCCCCTGTCCGAACTCGACCGGTAACCGCGTCACGAGTCGAGTACGTCGGCGCTCGTACCACGCCGGGCGACGAGCGGCAGCAACACCCACAGCGCCACCCAGGCCGTGAGTGTGACCAGCCCGGCGACCACTCCCGCCGACCGGCCGGCGATCACGTCGAAGACCATGGTCGCAACGCCGGAAACGGCTGCGCCAAGCAGCAGTAGACCGATCAGCGTCAGGCGGTGCGACACGGTGACCAGCCGGCTCAGCATGTGGCGGCGGAAGACGAGGCGGTGCAGCGCGACGGGTGCGGTGAGCAACACGGTCGCCGCGATCGAGCACGACACGGTGGCCAGATACAGGGCGTGCAGGCGGTCGTCGAGGACCGCGAAGCGTTGTTGGAACGGCAGCGTGAGCAGGAACCCGGTCAACAGTTGGACACCGGTGAGCACGACCCGCAGTTCCTGCAGCAGGCACGACCAGTTGCGGTCCAGCCGCTGGGTGCGGGTCTCCGACCGCTCATGGCGGTTCCAGACGTCGTGGTGAACAGAGGTGACGGTGCTCATCTGACGGGCGTATCCGCAGCGCACGCACCTAAACGGTGGCTGGTGCCCTCGGTGAGATTCGAACTCACACTGTACGGGTTTTGAATCCGTTTCCTCTGCCAGTTGGGATACGAGGGCGTGCGGTCATCCACCATAGAGGATGGCCCCGAGGTCGCTGATCGCCCGGGTTACCGCCACAATGACATCCATGACCGGCTCACCGACCGACGCGCCGACACCGCGGCGCGTGCTCATCGCCGAAGACGAGGCTCTCATCCGGATGGATCTGGCGGAGATGCTGCGCGACGAGGGCTACGAGATCGTCGGCGAGGCCGGCGACGGGCAGGAGGCCGTCGAACTCGCCGAGGCACTCACCCCCGATCTCGTCATCATGGACGTCAAGATGCCCCGGCGCGACGGTATCGACGCCGCATCGGAGATCGCGAGCAAGCGGATCGCCCCGATCGTCATCCTGACCGCCTTCAGCCAGCGCGAACTCGTGGAGAAGGCCCGCGATGCCGGGGCGATGGCCTATCTGGTGAAACCGTTCAACGTCAACGACCTGATCCCCGCGATCGAGGTGGCGGTCAGCCGGTTCGGCGAGATCCACGCCCTCGAGGAGGAGGTCGCGACGCTGTCCGAGCGGCTCGAGACCCGCAAGCTCGTCGAGCGGGCGAAGGGTCTGCTTCAGGCCAATCAGGGGATGACCGAGCCGGAGGCGTTCAAGTGGATCCAGCGCGCCGCGATGGACCGCAGGACGACGATGAAGCGGGTGGCCGAAGTGGTGCTGGAGACGCTGGACGCCCCCGCGGGCGAGTCGTCGTCGAGTTGAGCGCCGACCCGCGGCGCGTAAACACTGCGTTTCGATAGTCGTCATTCGTCGTGTTCGACGGTCGCGATCCGGCGACGCGTTGGTCAACATCACGCACTGCGCCCACCTGTTGGCTATGTTCTACCGGAAGCGTCAGCGCCCTGACCGCCACGGTCTGCGGAGTCGATGCCGATGACACTCAAGACCCGGAGGTGAAACGTGCGCGGTCGCGTGGCACGCAATGCATTTGCTCTCAGTAGCGCCGCGGTGTTGGCGTTGGCTCTCGCCGGCTGCAATCAGGGAGCGCCGGAGGAGCAGTCGGCGCAGACCGACCTCAAGATCGTGGAGCAGGTGCCGATCGACGAGAACGGCAGGGAGATCCCGCCGCCCGACACCAGTGCCGCAGCCGACCCGGCGGGCAATGGCCAGGCCACCTGCCCGCCGGTGTCGATCGCGATGGCGGGCGCGCTGAACGGTCCGGACGCCGCGCTGGGCATCAACATCAAGAACGGCGTCCAGCTGGCCATCGACAAGCACAACGCCGCCAATCCCGGCTGCCAGGTCCAGCTCAAGCCGTTCGACACCGAGGGCGACCCGCAGAAGGCGACTGCGATCGCACCGCAGATCGTCGACGACCAGTACACCATCGGCCTGGTCGGCCCCGCCTTCTCCGGTGAGACCAAGGCCACCGGCGGCGTCTTCGCCCAGGCGGGCCTGGTCGCCACCACGGCGAGCGCCACCAACGTGACGCTGTCGGAGAACGGATGGCCCACCTTCTTCCGCGGTCTGGGCAACGACGGCAAGCAGGGGCAGGCCGTCGCGAACTACCTGAAGAACACGCTGGGCAATCAGAAGGTGTGCGTCGTGGACGACAGCACCGACTACGGCCTCGGGCTCGCGACGGTCGTCCGCGACACCCTCGGACCGACGGCCGACGCCGCCTGCAACATCTCGGTCAAGAAGGGCGACAAGGACTTCTCGGCCGCCGTCACCCAGATCAAGGGCGCCAGCCCGCAGTCGGTGTTCTTCGCGGGCTACTACGCCGAAGCGGCGCCGCTGGCCACCCAGCTCAAGGACGGCGGTGTGGAGGCGACGTTCGTCAGCGCCGACGGCACCAAGGACCCCGAGTTCGTCAAGCAGGCCGGCGAGTCCTCGAAGGACGCGATCCTGTCCTGCCCGTGCAGCCCGGCACCCGCCGAATTCGCCGACGAGTACACCAAGAAGTTCAACCAGGCTCCCGGCACCTACAGCACCGAGGGCTACGACCTGGGCACCATCCTGCTCAAGGGCATCGACTCCGGTGCGATCACCCGGCCTGCGCTGCTGGACTTCGTCCGCAACTACAACGGTCCCGGCGTCGCCCGCCAGTACCAGTGGACTCCGCAAGGTGAGCTCACCTCAACCCAGATCTGGATCTACAAGGTCCAGTAGCCGCTGAGACGAAACGCGTCCGAGACCGACAGGCTCGGACGCGTTTCGTTTCAGACCACCGTTCAAGGAGTCGCCACCGGATGCTTGCCCAGTGCGTCGATCAGTACGCCTGTCTGGCCGCGAACATCAACTTCAACCTCGACGGCTTGCGAACAGGCTTCTGGCAGTTGACCATCGACGGCCTGTCCTGGGGCGCCATCTACGCGTTGGTGGCCGTCGGCTACACGCTGGTGTTCGGCGTGCTGCGACTGATCAACTTCGCCCACTCCGAGATCTTCATGCTCGGCATGTTCGGGGCCTACTTCTGCCTGGACATGATCCTCGGCTTCAACCCGTCCGGGAACGCCTACAGCAAGGGCCTCGCGCTGACGGTGCTCTACCTGGCCATCGCGATGCTGTTCGCGATGCTGGTCTCCGGTTCGGCCGCGGTCGGTCTGGAGGCGGTCGCCTACCGACCGCTGCGCCGGCGCGGTGCCCGCCCGCTGACCTTCCTGATCACCGCGATCGGCATGTCGTTCGTGCTGCAGGAATTCGTGCACTTCATCCTGCCGAAGATCATCACCGGCTACGGCGGCAGCAACGCCCAGCAGCCGATCACGCTGGTGCAGCCCAAGACCCAGTTCGAGATCTTCGGTGCCACCGTCTCGAACGTGACGCTGATCATCATCGCCGCGGCACTCGTGTTCGCGGTGCTCACCGACATCGCGATCAACCGGACGAAGTTCGGTCGCGGCATCCGTGCCGTCGCTCAGGATCCCAACACCGCGACACTGATGGGGGTGTCGCGGGAACGAGTCATCATGCTGACCTTCATGATCGGTGGCGTGCTGGCCGGTGCCGCCGCTCTGCTCTACATGCTCAAGGTGCCTCAGGGCATCATCTACTCCGGTGGATTCCTGTTGGGTATCAAGGCCTTCTCGGCCGCGGTGCTCGGCGGCATCGGCAACCTGCGCGGCGCGCTGCTCGGTGGGCTCATCCTCGGGGTGATGGAGAACTACGGGCAGGCGGTGTTCGGCACGCAGTGGCGCGACGTGGTGGCGTTCGTGCTCCTGGTGCTGGTCCTGTTGATCCGGCCCACCGGCATACTCGGTGAGAGCCTCGGGAAGGCACGGGTATGAGCACGCGAGGGGGAGACGGCGGCCGGGCGCGAATCACCCGGGGACTGTTGGCGCCCGGCGACGGGCTGCGGGAGTGGTGGGCCGGACTGAACCGGCCGCAGAAGTGGCTGTTCGGTGTCCTCGCGTTCGGCGCGCTGGCGCTGCTGCCGCTGTTCACCCCGCCGTTCCTCGACACTCCCGGCATCAGCTTCGGCGGCACCATGGCCCAGTTCGCGATGGTCGCCATCATCGCGATCGGGCTCAACGTGGTGGTCGGCCAGGCCGGTCTGCTCGACCTCGGCTATGTCGGCTTCTACGCCGTCGGCGCGTACACCGTGGCGCTGTTGACCAGTCCGGACAGCCCGTGGAACCAGGCCGGTCCCGACGGCTGGTTCAGCACCCCGTGGGCGTGGCTGTCGTGTGTCCCGCTGGCCATGGCGTTCACCGCACTGGCCGGGCTGATCCTCGGGTTCCCGACGCTACGGCTGCGGGGCGACTACCTGGCGATCGTCACCCTCGGGTTCGGCGAGATCATCCGCTTGCTGGCCGACAACCTGGCCGACATCACCAACGGCCCGCGCGGACTCAGTGGCGTCGCGTATCCGCGCCTCGGGGAAAGTGAACGGCTGCCGGACGGAGTCTTCTCCAGCGCCAACTCCTCCGGTGACGCCAACTACGGCACCTGGTGGTTCTGGGTCGGCCTGGTGCTCATCGTCATCATCCTGCTGCTGGTCGGCAACCTCGAGCGCAGCCGCGTCGGCCGGGCCTGGGTGGCGATCCGGGAGGATGAAGACGCCGCGGAAGTGATGGGCGTCAACACCTTCCGGTTCAAGCTGTGGGCGTTCGTGATCGGCGCCGCGATCGGTGGGCTGTCGGGGGCGTTGTACGCGGGACAGGTGCAGTACGTCGCACCGCCCACCTTCAACATCATCAACTCGATGTTGTTCCTGTGTGCGGTGGTGCTCGGCGGGCAGGGCAACAAACTCGGCGTGATATTCGGGGCGTTCATCATCGTCTATCTGCCGAACCGCCTCCTGGGCGTGCACTTCCTGGGTATCAACCTCGGTGACCTCAAATACCTGTTCTTCGGTATGGCGCTGGTGGCGCTCATGATCTTCCGCCCGCAGGGGCTGTTCCCGGTGCGCCAGCAACTGCTCACCTACGGCAAGGCGGCGCGGGACATGCTGCGCAGGGCGCCCGGCGAGAGTGAAGGAGCCGTGCGATGACGATCGAAGAGCTCTCCGGTGTCCATCGCGAGATCAACGCAGCGGAGGGTGAAACCCTGCTGCAGACGCAGGAACTGACCGTCAAGTTCGGCGGTCTGACCGCACTGGACAACGTGACGTTCGACATCCGCCGTGGCGAGATCCTCGGCCTGATCGGTCCGAACGGGGCGGGGAAGACCACCTGCTTCAATGCGATCACCGGTGTGTACCGGCCGACGTCGGGGTCGGTGACGTTCGACGGGAAGCCGCTGGGCCGCATCAAACGCCACCAGATCACCCGTCGCGGTATCGCCCGCACCTTCCAGAACATCCGGTTGTTCGGCGAGATGACCGCGCTCGAGAACGTCATGGTGGGCACCGATGCGCGGCACCTGACCTCGGTGCCCGGTGCGTTGGCCCGCACCTCGCGCCACCGCCGTGAAGAGAAGTCGGCGATCGAGCGATCGGCGGCGCTGCTGCACTTCGTCGGCATCGCCCACCGCGGCGAGGAGAAGGCCAAGAACCTGTCCTACGGTGACCAGCGCCGGCTGGAGATCGCCCGCGCGCTGGCCACCGAACCCAAACTGCTGTGCCTGGACGAACCGGCCGCCGGGTTCAACCCCGCCGAAAAGGCGTCGCTGATCGATCTGATCCGCAAGATCCGCGACGACGGCTACACCGTGCTGCTGATCGAACACGACATGCGGTTGGTGATGGGGGTGACCGACCGCATCGTGGTGTTGGAGTTCGGGCGCAAGATCGCCGACGGGCTGCCCGCCGACATCCGCGACGACCCGAAGGTCATCGCCGCCTATCTGGGAGTGCCTGATGACGAACTCGGTTGAGTCCCGCAAGGTCCTGCTCGAGGTGCGTGACGCCGTGGTGCACTACGGCCGCATCCGCGCCCTCCACGGGGTGTCGCTGACCGTGCACGAGGGTGAACTGGTCACGCTGCTCGGCTCGAACGGTGCGGGCAAGACGACGATGATGCGCGCGATCTCGGGTCTACGCCCGCTGTCGTCGGGGTCGGTGTGGTTCGACGGGCGCGACGTCTCCCGGGTCAAGGCGCACCGGCGGGTGGCGGACGGTCTGATCCAGGCGCCGGAGGGCCGAGGCGTGTTCCCGGGGATGACCATCACCGAGAACCTCGAAATGGGCTGTTACGCGCGGAAATTCGCGAGCAAGGCCGAGCATCGCGAGCGGCTGGACTGGGTGTTCGAGACGTTCCCCCGATTGGCGGAGCGCCGGGCGCAGGTGGGCGGCACGCTCTCCGGTGGCGAACAGCAGATGCTGGCCATCGGGCGGGCGCTGATGGCACGGCCGAAGGTGCTGTTGCTCGACGAGCCGTCGATGGGCCTCGCCCCGATGGTGATCTCGCAGATCTTCAAGATCATCGCCGACATCAATGCCCAGGGCACCACCGTGCTCCTCGTCGAGCAGAACGCCCAGCAGGCGCTGTCGCGCTCGGACCGCGCCTACATCCTCGAAACGGGTGAGGTCACCCGCACCGGCGACGCCCGGGAACTGCTGCACGACGACAGCATTCGCGCCGCCTACCTCGGCGTGGCCTGACGCCGAGGGAATCGCATCGGCGCCGGGAGTCGTTCACCACTTCGACGGTATAAGTAGGCGAAACGGTGGCGCGATGTCGAACGGCAGGCCTTACGACTTCTCTCCGGCGCAGGAATCCGCACGCGAATGGCAGAAGCTGCAGGTAGGCGTTCTCGGCTTCGTCGGGCTGTGTGGTGTGTTCAGCGGCGGCGCCACCTCGGGGACTCGTCCGCCGTGGCTGCAGGAGGTCGGCGCCGTGGCCGCGCTGTCCGGCCTGGTCCTCACCCTCGTCGGCGTGCTGCTGGTCGCGACCGTCGCGCATCCGGTGACGCGACGCCCCATCTCTCCAGCCGCCGAGAGCCGCCGGCTCGTCGTCGGAATCGTCACCACGTTCGCCGCGGTGGCGCTGACGGCACTCGCGGCATTGACGTGGTGGTGGCCGAACGCCCGCGCCGACACCCCCGCATCGGCCCCCAAGGTCGCCGTGACGACATCGGCGGGATTCGCCTGCGGCACGCTCGAGCAGATCGGACCTGCCACGCTGAGCCTCGATGTCCGTGGTGAACGTGTCACAGTTCCACTGCGGGCCATCGTCTCGAGCGACGTCGTGCAGTCCTGCTGAAGGGGTGGAGTCAGTGCGGACCGGGTGCCGCGGCGCTGAGACCGGGATGGGCGCCGAGGCTCCGGCGCAGGTGGAGCCGGCTCCGGTACATCCTCGACATCACGGTGCCCTTCGGGATGCCCATCGCAGTGGCCGCCTCATGACACGACAGACCTTGTACCGCAACGTAGTACACGGTCAGGCGGAGGGGCTCGGGCAGCGTCGCCAGTGCGGCGACGAGCTGCGGATCCGGCATGTCCTGCAGCACGAGTTGTTCGGCGGAACTCGTCTCGCGGGAGACCGTCCGTCTGTTGATGTGTCCATCGTTGAGATCACCGATCAG
The DNA here is from genome assembly GCF_014218295.1 of Mycolicibacterium litorale. The sequence continues at coordinate 3,027,545 of NZ_AP023287.1, read as the reverse complement.
CGTCTCGGGGGGACGGCGCATTGTGGCCCGGTATCTGCTGATCCAGGTGTTGCGCATGATGGACAGCAGCCACGCCTTGAGTCGGTAGTCCCCGCTCAGCTTGTCGAAGGCGCGGAAGGCTCGCAGCAGCGTCTCCTGAACCAGGTCCTCCGCGTCGGCCGCGTTGCGTGTGTAGGCGTACGCGGATCGATGCAGATCCTTGATCAAGGGCATCACGTCGCGTTCGAATCTGTCGAGATGGCCGTCACGAGCAGATTCGCCGGCGGCATCGGTCGGGTCCAGCACTGGACTCCCATCGTTGTCGTGGATTGACCGCACCGCGCATGTCGGCGATACGGAAACGTCTGGGAAAAACTCGGTTCTTCGATTCGTGGATCGCAGACGACGACCGGCACTCTCGCCCCGCCATCGGCCGCGCTACGACCACCCCGTGGCCCCCTGTATCGCCGTGGGCCGCATCCAGGGCCCGGTATGCAATATATTGCGCCTATATCCGCCGGTCAAGCGGCACTTTGTGCAGATGCAAGCGGTTCGCCGACGGGCGGTTGCCGGTCGGCTCGACGCTCAGAACAGGGGCACGCCCGGATCGCGTCCGAGGTGGACCCGCCCGGCGGCCTGGAGGAAGCGGCGCGAGTGGTTGGCGTGCTGCAGGACGGCCATGCCGTCGCGGAAAGTCCGCTCCAGTGGGTGACCCCGGTACAGCGCGGACGAACCCGCCAGCTCGTACATCCCCACCAGTGCCTCACGACTCACTTCGGCGGCATGGGTCATGGCGGCGCGCAGCGCGGCCCGGTGCTGGATGGTCACCGCACGCCCGAGTTCAGCCAAGCTTTGTAACGTTTCAATCGAGGAGAACAGCAGCGCGCGGGATGCGGCGAGTGCGGTGTCCGCTTTGGCGATCGCGTACTGGGTATGCGCCTCGTCGGCCAGAAAGCACCCCGTGGCCGCCGCCTTGCGGGTGGCCAGGGTGACCGTCGCGTCCACCGCGGCCTGAGCGACACCGAGCGCGACGGCCGTGCAGCCCGCGAACACCAGATGGGGGATGAAGCCACGGTAGAGCCGCCGGTCGATGCGCGGCGGATCATGAAGCGGTGGTGTGACGAGATCCGCTGGGACGAATACGCTTTCGACCATGGCGTTGTTGCTGCCGGTGGCGCGGGTCCCGGAAACGTCCCAGGTGTCCTCGATGGTGAAGTCGCCCGTACGCACGGCGCAGAGCCTCAGGTCGGGAACCCCGTCGATCAGCTCCGGCGTTCCGTTCCGGCTGACGACCGCACAGACGATGAGCCAATCCGCGGCGTCGATGCCGGTCACGATGGGAAACCACCCGGAGAGCTCGTACCCGCCGTCGACCACCTCGATCACGCCCGCCTTACCGGAGTTGGCGAAGACCGGGTCGGGCGTCGTACCCCAGAGGTGCTCGGCGCCTGCGGCACTGAGCAGGGCGCCGATGAAGCCGAAATTCGCGTTCCACACGAGCAGTCCGGTGGACGCGTCGATGCGGCCAAGGCCCTCGTACACCCCGAGGACCGTGGTGAGTGGTGTCTCGGTCCCGCCGAATTCGCGAGGGGTGAGCATTCGCAGCGCCCCGCTGTCCCGCAGCGCGTTCCGAAGCGGTTCCGGCGCGACTCGCCCGCGTTCTCCCTCTTCCAGGGTGGCCTCGATGATCGGGCGCAGCGCGTCGGGGAGGAGCGCCGGATCGGGCGGCGGCGAGATTCGCACGTGTTCTGAGTAGATATCGGTCACATCATGGGAGACGCCCCAAGCACCCGGATGATTCACCGGACGCGATTCCAGCAACGAACTCAGCGCGCGACGATCACCGACGAGCCGTGCCCGAACAATCCCTGGTTGGCCGTCACGCCGACCTTCGCGTTCTCGACCTGGCGTCCCGTCGCCTGGCCCTTGAGCTGCCAGGTCAGTTCGCAGACCTGAGCGATCGCCTGGGCCGGGATGGCCTCACCGAAACACGCCAATCCGCCCGACGGATTGACCGGAATCCGGCCGCCGATGGTGGTGGCGCCGCTGCGCAGCAGCTGTTCGGCCTCACCCCTGGGGCACAGACCGAGGTGTTCATACCAGTCGAGTTCCAGGGCGGTGGACAGGTCGTAGACCTCGGCGACGCTGAGATCCTCGGGGCCGATACCGGCCTCCGCGTATGCGGCGTCGAGGATCTGGTCCTTGAACACGCGGTCGGGTGCCGGCACCACGGCGGTGGAATCCGTTGCGATATCCGGTAGTTCGGGCAAATGCTGTGGATACCGCGGTGTCACCGTGCTGACCGCGCGCACCGAGGGGACTCCGTCGACCGACCCGAGGTGCCTCTCGGCGAACGACTTGCTGGCGACGACCAAGGCTGCCGCACCGTCGGAGGTGGCGCAGATGTCCAGCAGCCGAAGCGGATCGGCGACCACAGGGCTCGCCAACACGTCCTCGACCGAGCTCTCCTTGCGGAACCGCGCGTTCGGGTTCTCCAGGCCGTGCTTGGCGTTCTTGACCTTCACCGCGGCGAAATCCTCGAGCGTCGCACCGTAGAGGTCCATCCGGCGGCGGGCCAGCATCGCGAAGTACACCGGATTGGTGGCGCCGATCAGATGGAAGCGCTGCCAGTCAGGGTCGTTGCGGCGTTCGCCGCCGACAGGGGCGAAGAACCCCTTCGGGGTGGTGTCCGCGCCGATCACCAGCGCGACGTCGCAGAAGCCGGCGAGGATCTGGGCCCGCGCGCTCTGCAGCGCCTGCGAACCGCTCGCACACGCGGCGTAGCTCGACGACACCGGCACGCCGTTCCATCCCAGCTTCTGGGCGAACGTCGACCCCGCGACGAAGCCGGGATACCCGTTGCGGATGGTGTCGGCGCCGGCGACCAATTGGATCTGACGCCAGTCCAGCCCGGCCTCGGCCAGCGCGGCGCGCGCGGCGACCACGCCGTATTCGGTGAAGTCGTTGCCCCATTTGCCCCAGGGGTGCATGCCCGCGCCGAGGATGTAGACCGGTTCGGGGCTCATCGGGCGATCCTCCAGGCGTGCACGATGCGTTCGACGCCCTCGTCGTCGGTGTAGAGCGGCATGGTCGTCAGCTCCATCTCCATGCCGACCTCCAGATCGGCGGCGAGCGTTCCCTCGACCACCTTGCCCAGCACGATCAGGCCTTCCTCCGCCAACTCCACAGCGGCGACCGCGAAGGGTTCGAAGGGATCCGGGGACGGGTAGGGCGGCGGGGGCGCGTAGCGGTTCTCGGTGTAGCTCCACAGCGTTCCGCGCCGCGACATCGGCACCTGTGCGAGCTCGTCGCCGTCGCACCCGGGATTCGGGCAGTTGTTGGCCCGGGGCGGGAAGACATACGTTCCGCACTGCGGGCACTTACCGCCGATGAGGTGGGCCTCGCCGGACTCGTCGGTGGCGAACCAGCCGTCGATCGCCGGTTGCGTGGAAGCTGCTGACACGCGGTCAGCGTACCCAGTGCCGGGGTAAAACTGAAACGTGTTCCAGTCAGTGGGCGGCGGCGTCGAGCAGGATGCGCACGAGATCGTCGGGGTTGTCGCGCATCAGGTCGTGGGCGCCGTCGAGTTCGTGCACGATCCACGCCGGATCGTCGCGGACCCGTTCATAGGACCGGCGCAGCGGGGATTCGCCGGGCCACCTCAACGCGTAGGCGTAGTCGCGTCGGCGAACCGTGCTGAGGTCACCGGTCAGTGTGATGCGTTGCAGCAGTGACGGAAGTGGGTGGGCAGACGCGCGGTCGTCGAAGAACGGCAGTGCCGGGACTCCGTACCCGGTGTCGTCCACGTCGAGATACCACTGCCGTTGCTCGTCGTTGACGAGCTGCCAACATGATTCGCCGTCACGGGGGACGAGCGCGTCGAGGTAGACCATGGCGTCGACGCGCTCGGGCATGCGGTCGGCCACCGCCGTGATGACCATCCCGCCGTAGCTGTGCCCCACGAGGATGACGTCCGCGTCGGGGATGGTGGCGAGGGCTGCGCACACGTCCGCGATGTGGGTGTCGAGATTGACGCCGCCATGGGCGAGGTGGGCGCGTTCGGCGACCCCGGTCAGCGTGTAGGCGTACGCGCGGTGGCCGTGGTCGCGCAACGCCGTCACCAGATCGTCGAAGTACCAGGCGCCGTGGCAGGCGCCGGGGATCAGTACGAACGTGCTCACGAAAGGGCTCCTCGGGGTCAGTGGTCGTCGACTCCACCGTGGCTGCGACTGACCTATAAGTCCAATACCGTTTCGTGCGCGAAACTATCGTGATCGCTTATGGAACTGCGTCAGCTGGAGTACTTCGTCGCGGTCGCGGAGGAGACGAACTTCACCCGCGCCGCCGCACGCGTGCACGTGGCGCAACCGGCGGTCAGTGCACAGATCGCCCGACTGGAACGCGAACTGGGTCAACCGCTGTTCGACCGTGCGCGCCGGCAGGTGCGCCTCACCGCCGCGGGTGCCGCCGTGCTGCCGCACGCCCGGGCCGCCCTGTCGGCCGTCGCCGACGCCCGGGCCGCGGTCGAGGAGCTGACGGGGCTGGTGCGGGGATCGGCGGTGGTCGGGACCGTCACCGCCCACAACGTCGACATGCCGGCGCTGCTCGCGGCCTTCCATGCGGCCTACCCCGGAGTGGAGATCACGCTGCACACCGCGGACTCCGACCGGCTCGTCGACGGGGTGCGGTCGGGCCGATTCGACGTCGTGATCGCATCGGTCGGCGCGGACGAGGTGCCCGACGGGCTCGCTGTCGACGTCACCACCGACGAGGTCATCGACGCCGCGGTCGGGCACGGCGACCCGTGGGGCGATGTCTCCTCGGTGCCCGTGGCCGCACTCGCGGACCGGTCGCTCATCGCCCTGCCACCCGGTACGGGCCTGCGCCGCCGGCTCGACGAGGCCTGCGCGGCCGCCGGGGTGGCGCCGCGGATCGCCTTCGAGGCCAGCACCCCGCAGGAACTGGCCGACCTGGCCGCACGCGGGCTGGGCGTCGCGATCGTGCCGCGGTCGGTGGCCCGCCACCACGCCGGTCTGCATCCCGTCGCGATCACTCCGGAGCTGCGCGGACGCCTGGTACTCGCATGGCGTGCCGACGGGCCGGTCAGTCCCGCGGCGCGGGCGCTCATCGGCATGGCCCGCGAACACCTGCGTGTCACCGGGGATGCCTAGAGTTGTGCGCGTGAGCCCAGCCAGTACCTCCACGAGCCAGAAGACGGCCGCCGGCAAGAAGACGGCCGCCACGACGGACGACAAGCCCACGCTGATGCTGCTGGACGGCAACTCGCTGGCCTATCGCGCCTTCTACGCGCTGCCCGCGGAGAACTTCAAGACCCAGGGCGGGCTGACCACCAACGCGGTCTACGGATTCACCGCGATGCTCATCAACCTGCTGCGCGACGAACAGCCCACGCACGTGGCCGCCGCCTTCGACGTGTCGCGCCAGACCTTCCGCGTCGACAAGTACCCGGAGTACAAGGCCGGCCGCTCGTCGACCCCCGACGAGTTCCGCGGTCAGATCGACATCACCAAGGAGGTGCTCGTCGCACTGGGCATCGCCGTGCTGGCCGAACCGGGCTTCGAAGCCGACGACATCATCGCCACGCTGGCCACCCAGGCCGAGGGCGAGGGCTACCGGGTGCTCGTCGTCACGGGTGACCGCGACGCGCTGCAACTCGTCAGCGACGACGTGACGGTCCTCTATCCCCGCAAGGGCGTCAGTGAACTGACCCGGTTCACGCCGGAGGCGGTACTCGAGAAGTACGGGCTCACCCCGCAGCAGTATCCGGACTTCGCCGCACTGCGCGGCGACCCGAGTGACAACCTGCCGGGCATCCCCGGCGTCGGCGAGAAGACGGCGACCAAGTGGATCGCCGAGTACGGGTCGCTGCAGGCGCTGGTCGACAACGTCGACCAGGTCAAGGGCAAGGTCGGCGACGCGCTGCGCGCGAACCTGTCGCACGTCGTGCTCAACCGCGAACTCACCGATCTCGTCAAGGACGTGCCGCTCCCGCACACCCCGGACACGCTTCGGGTGCAGCCGTGGAACCGCGACCAGATCCACCGCCTGTTCGACGACCTGGAGTTCCGGGTGCTGCGGGACCGGCTGTTCGAGACGCTGGCCGCCGTCGAACCCGAGGTGGAGCACGGCTTCGACGTGCGGGGTAAGGCGCTCGAACGCGGGGAACTCGCGGCGTGGCTGTCCGAGCACAGCCTCGGCAACCGGTTCGGCCTCGCCGTCGTGGGGACGCATCTGGCCTACGACGCCGACGCCACCGCGCTGGCGATCGTCGCCGCCGACGGCGACGGTCGCTACATCGACACCGCGACCCTCGACCCCGACGACGAGGCAGCGCTCGCGTCCTGGCTGGCCGATCCGGGCCCGCCGAAGGCGTTGCACGAGGCCAAGCTCGCCATGCACGACCTCGCCGGCCGCGGGTGGACACTCGCCGGCGTCACGTCCGACACCGCGCTGGCCGCCTACCTGGTGCGGCCGGGCCAGCGCAGCTTCAGCCTCGACGACCTGTCGCTGCGGTACCTGCGCCGTGAATTGCGTGCGGACAACCCTGCGCAACAACAACTCTCGCTGCTCGACGACAGCGACGGCGGCGACGACCAGGCCGTCCAGACGCTGATCCTGCGTGCCGTCGCGGTACTCGACCTCGCCGACGCCCTCGACGAGGAGCTGGCGCGCATCGATTCGTCGTCCCTGCTGGGCCGGATGGAGTTGCCGGTGCAGCGGGTGCTCGCCGAGATGGAGCACACCGGCATCGCCGTCGACATCGATCAACTGCGGCAGCTGCAGAGCGAGTTCGCCGACCTCATCCGCGATGCGGCCGAGGCGGCGTACGCGGTGATCGGCAAGCAGATCAACCTCGGCTCGCCCAAACAGCTGCAGACCGTGCTGTTCGACGAACTCGAGATGCCCAAGACCAAGAAGACCAAGACCGGCTACACCACCGACGCCGACGCCCTGCAATCGCTGTTCGACAAGACCGGACACCCGTTCCTGCAGCATCTGCTGGCGCACCGCGATGCCACCCGGCTCAAGGTCACCGTCGACGGGTTGCTCAACTCCGTCGCCTCCGACGGCAGGATCCACACGACGTTCAACCAGACGATCGCTGCCACCGGCCGGCTGTCGTCGACCGAACCGAACCTGCAGAACATCCCGATCCGCACCGAGGCGGGTCGCCGCATCCGCGACGCGTTCGTGGTCGGCGACGGCTACGCCGAACTCATGACCGCCGACTACAGCCAGATCGAGATGCGCATCATGGCGCACCTGTCGCAGGACGCCGGTCTGATCGAGGCGTTCAACACCGGTGAGGACCTGCACTCCTTCGTCGCATCCCGTGCCTTCGACGTCCCGATCGACGAGGTCACCCCGGACCTGCGCCGTCGCGTCAAGGCGATGTCCTACGGGCTGGCCTACGGGTTGAGCGCCTACGGCCTGGCCGCACAGCTCAAGATCTCCACCGAAGAAGCCAAGGTCCAGATGGACCAGTACTTCGCGCGCTTCGGCGGCATCCGCGACTACCTGCGCGACGTCGTCGACCAGGCCCGCAAGGACGGCTACACCTCGACGGTCTTCGGCCGCCGGCGCTATCTACCCGAACTCGACAGCAGTAACCGCAACGTCCGCGAAGCGGCGGAACGCGCCGCGCTCAACGCCCCCATCCAGGGCAGCGCCGCCGACATCATCAAAGTCGCGATGATCAACGTGGACCAGGCGATCAAGGACGCCGGTCTGCGGTCGCGGATGCTGTTGCAGGTGCACGACGAGTTGCTCTTCGAAGTGGCCGAGGGGGAGCGCGACACGCTTGAAGCGCTGGTCCGCGACAAGATGGGCAGTGCCTACGCGCTCGATGTGCCGTTGGAGGTCAGCGTCGGGTACGGCCGCAGCTGGGACGCCGCCGCACACTGAGTCGGCGGTGCCCGGTCGTCAGGGTGCGATCGAGTACCGAGGTGACGGCCCGCCAGGGCCGGCCAGCAGGGCCGGCAGCTCCGCGAGGGTCCGCGGGTCCGCCACGAGTTCGGACCACGGGAAGCGGGTGCGGGTCGCGGTCAGGAAGCTCAGCGCCGCGGGCAGATGCCGTGGTTCGTAGTTGTGGACGCCGAGTACCGACAGTTGGCGGCGCACCACCGTCTCGGGATCGACGGTGACGGGGGAGTCGGGAGCCACTGCACCGGCCAGCACGGCGACGCCCTGGACGTCCAGCGTCCGCAAGCCCTGCTGCAGTGCTGCCGACGATCCGGAGAATTCGAGGAGGACGTCGTGGTTGCGGTCGGCGTCAAGCGACGCCGCGACCTCGGTGGCCCCGAAAAGCCGTGCCAAATCCCGTCTTCGGGGATTGGGATCGACCGCGACCACCTCGGACGCCTCGGCTGTCGCGGCCGCGGCGACCGCTGCGAGCCCCAGCATGCCCGCGCCCACCACCACGACGCGTCGGCCGGTCAGGTGGCCGGCGCGTTCGATCGCCGCCATGACCGTCGACGTGGCGCACGCCGCGGGGGCGGCGATCTTGTCCGGCAGGTCGTCGTCGACGATGGCGATCGCCAACCCGTGCGGTAGGAGCACGTGCCGGGCGTAACCGCCGGACAGCCCCCAGTCCGAGTCCAACGCCTCGTGCCCGGCCTTGCGCACAGTGCGGCACTTCGCGGTGACTCCGGCGCGGCATCGGTCACAGGTTCCGCATCCGAATGTCACCGACCAGACGACGCGCTGACCGGGTCGCAGCGGTCGGCCGTCGACCGCCCGGGCCCGGCCTGCGCCGATCGCGACGATGTGTCCGACCGTTTCGTGGCCGAGAATCGACGGACACGGCTGGCTGCGCCGTCCACTGACGGTGTGGCGGTCGCTGCCGCATACGGTGGCGAGGCGGACCCGGACGAGGACGTCGCCGGGCTGGGGGACGGGCACGGGGACCTCGCACAGGGCGATGTCCTCACCACCGCGCCACACCGCCGCCACAGTGCTGTCCACTCGCTCCCCCGTCGAAAGCGATTCTGGCTCAGTCTCGTTCACGGCGCGCTGGCCGCGGCGCTGCGAATGCCCAACCACGCGGGCAGCTCGGCCACCGACGGCAGCAGGTGCGTGTGCCGGTGGGCGCCGAGCTCGTCGGCGTTGCCGGCTCCGGAGAGCACCCCGACGACGAAACCCGCGCCGGAGTTGGTGCCCGCCTGCAGGTCGCGCGGGGTGTCGCCCGCGACGAGGACGCTCCCCACGTCGGTGACGCCCAGCCGCTCCATCGCCCGGAAGATCATGTAGGGCGCGGGCCTGCCCAGCGCGACGTCGCTGCCGCACACCACGGCGTCGACGACCGCGTCGCCCTCCCAGCCCAGCGCGGTCAGCAGCGAATCGACGATGTCGCGGTCGAAGCCGGTGGTGAGGGCGATCCGGATGCCCGCGGAACGCAGGTCGGCCAGTGCCTCGGGCACGCCGGGCAGAGGACGTGGCGGATGGTCGGTGTATGCGGCCTTCAGGCGGCGCTGGAAGTCTGCGACGACCGCGCGCAGCGTCTCGTCGTCTGGAGGTGCGCCTGCGCCGGCTGTGAGCAGTGCGCGCAGTGCCTCGTGCTTGGCGGCGCCGTGCCACCGCGCGATGTCGGCCTGCGAGGGGGCTCCGCCGTGCGCGACGACCGTCTCGGCCAGGACGCGGTAGACGTGCTGCCCTTCGTCGACGGTGGTGCCGGCGATGTCGAGAACGACCAGGTGCGGCGTGGCTGTTGGCATGAAGCGTCTCCGATCAGGGTGTGGCGTTGCGGGACAACGCGCAACGCGCGTCGAGTGTGTTGTCGAGGGTGAAGCTGACGATCCCGGGCAGGTATCGGTCGTCGTGGTATTCGAGGACCTCGCCGTCGGGACCGCGCGCCGTGCGCTGCTGGCGCAGCAGCGGGGAGCCCTCGGTCACACCGAGATGCTGCGCGTCCACCGCGTCGGCGGCGACCGCGTCGATCACGTGGGAGGCGGTCGCGAAGCGGACGCCCTGGGAGAGCAGATACGACCAGATCGATCCCGAGTCGCAGTCGAAGTCGAACAGACGGCGACCCACGTGCTCGACGAACGTGGCCCTCTCCAGCATCGCCGCCTCACCGTCGAGGTACCGCAGGCGCAGCACCTGGACGACGGGTGACCCCTCGTCCACCCGGAGCGCCGACGCCGCGTGGGCGTCGGCGCGACGCAGCGCCAATTCGAGCGTCCGCTGACCCGGCGTCCGACCGATGGAGTGCGCCCACGCGGAGTAGGACAGCAGGGTGTCGAACGGCTGGCCGACGGCGGTCGAGCACACCACCGGCGGTTTGCCCCGGCCGCCGGAGATCACTCCGTCGGCACGCAACGCCGCCAGCGCCTGACGGACCGGTCCGCGCGAGGCCTGCCACTGCGCGCACAGCTGTGATTCGGAGGGGAGGACCGCGCCCACCGGGAGCTCGCCGAGACGGATCCGCTCCCGAAGGCTGTCGGCGATCTTCTCGTGTAACGCCGTGACCATGCACTTGACTATACAAGTAGGCGGTTCCGCTGCTGCGCGGAAAGCCCTCGCTTGCAGCGATGTTCACAGTCAGTTTCGGTATCGTTCATCTGTGCCGCGGAGTTCGCGATCCACATGTCTTGATACGCTCTCGCCCCCGCCGGTCGGGCGTCTTCTTGTGGCGGCAAGAATGGGACGACGCTGTCATGATCTCGCCGGTCGGCGCCGGCGCGGAAAGGAATGCTCGTGCCCGCCCACCCGTTCGACCGAGCGCTCGAGCTCGAGCCCACCGGCAGGCCGGGCGTGCTACGCGGCCACACGACCCCGGACTGGGCCAACATGGTCGGTCCCTTCGGCGGGATGACGGCGGCCCTGCTGCTGCGGGCCGTCGAGGAACATCCGGAGCGGATCGGCGAACCCACCGCGCTCACCGTCAACTTCGCCGCCCCCGTGGCGGACGGACCGTTCGACATCGCCGCGAACGCCGTTCGGACCAACCGGACCACGCAGCACTGGCTCGTCGAGCTCTCGCAGAACGGGGCGGTGACGACGAACGCGACCGCGGTCTTCGGTATCCGTCGTGAGACCTGGGAGAACACCGAACAGGCGCCGCCGAGGGCGCCCGCACCCGCCCACGTCGCGGAGAGCGGACTGCCCGACATGATCGCGTGGGCGCGCAATTACGAGATGCGGTACGTGGAGGGAGCGGTCCCGGGTGTGGGTGCCGAACCGGAGTCGTCGTCGGTGACCACGCTGTGGGCGCGCGACCGGCACGGACGCGCCGTGGACTTCGCGGCCCTCACAGCGATGAGCGACATCTTCTATCCGCGGGTGTTCCTGCGGCGCGGCGCGATGTCGCCGGCCGGGACGATCTCGCTGACGACGTACTTCCACGCCGACGGTGCGCAGCTGGCCGCCGTCGGCGACGACTACGTGCTGGCCACCGCGCGGGCTCACCGGTTCTCCCGCGGTTACTTCGATCAGTCCGCCGAATTGTGGAGCTACTCAGGGGAACTGCTCGTCACCACCCACCAGATGGTGTACTTCAAGGCCTGATCGCGGCCCCGGCCCGGTAACCGGCCATCCAGTACAGCGCCGGCGAAGCCGCGCGGGCGGCATACAGCGCGTAGGTCTCCTCGTGGAGCAGTCCGATGACACGAGGGTCGCCGAAGCCGCGGTCGATACGGTCGCGGACGAACGCCAGCTCGACGACCTGGTGGGCAAACCGCTTGACCGAGGCCTCGGCCTGCTTCCCGCCGAACCGCCCGGCCTCGGTGACGGCCTGTTTGCGGGTGGCCAGCGATCCGAGCCACGTCGCCTCACTGGGCGAAACCAATCCGGCGGCCACCATCCCGGGCAGTTTGGCGGCGACGATCTGCTGCTCGCGGCGCCGGCTGCGGACCGCCAGCACGATCGCCAGGCCGAAGATCGGCATCATCCAGAACACGTACAGACCGAAGTAGGCGCCGACGCCGAGAAGCGACGATCCGTTCCACATCGCGTGCAGCAGTACCGCGCCGGCGTAGCCGAGCAGGAGGAAGCCGGTTCGGGCGGCGGCCTCGCGGCGGTGCAGAGCGAACCAGACCCCGATGGCGAAGACCGTGGTGAACAGGGAGTGGGCGAACGGCGCCATGACGAGCCGCAGGGCGGCGGTCAGCAGCGAATCGGCCAGCGATTCGCCGTTGGCGATGTAGAGGATGTCTTCGAGCCAGGCGAAACCGGCGCCGACCATTCCCGCGTACACCAGGCAGTCGGTCAGCGAGTTCATCTCGTTGCGGCGGGCGCCGGTCATCATGATCAGCAGGAACAGACCCTTGGCGGCCTCCTCGGTGAGCGGAGCCCCCAACACGATCGTCACCGGGCTGGTGCCCGAGTCCCCGCTGCCGAGGCCCGGGTTCACCCACGCCTCCAGGACGAGTTGCAGCACCGCGGAGATCACGACGGCCGCCGACGTACCCCAGAGGAAGGCGAACACCAGCAACCGAGGCGGTTCGGGTTCCCACCTGTCCAGCCACAGATATGCCAGCACCACGACCGTCATCGCGATGCTGGACAGCACGAAGCCGATGGCTGTCCCGGCCGGGTTGACCGCGGTCAACAGGATCACCAGCAGGCCGGCCAGCGTCCCGAGCGCGATCAGCACACCCAGCGGGGCGCCGACTCGGCGGACCTGCCGGGCCCACGGCGATGCGAACAGCGGAGGAGGGGGCGGGGTGCCGACGTGGGACACCACCGCAGGGTAGCCGGACGCCCTGGCCGCGGCACGGATGACGAGGTGGTCCTCCGGGCCGGCGCACTCGGCCGAGGTCCTTGACGGCGCTGCCGCACCCGGCGAGGTGGGCGTTGGCGCAGGTCAGGCAGCTGACTCCCATGGGTGGATGCTCTGGTGCCTCGGCGGCCCGACGCCTCGGCGGAGCCGGTGACCACCCGGCGCCGGGACCGGCGGACGGTTGGCCGTCCGTGCGACCGGGCGGGAATGCGCGGATGTGAGACCGGGTTTGTCCTGCATGGACCCAGTCGAGTAGCCTGAGCGTGTACCTGTGTGCGCGATCTCAGGTCACACGACAATCATCTGTAATCATCTGTCCCTACGAGCCAACCTGTCCGGAGCAACCCACCACATGCCAAGTCCCTCCGTCACCTCGCCGCAAGTAGCCGTCAACGACATCGGCTCGGCTGAGGATTTTCTCGCCGCCATCGACAAGACCATCAAATACTTCAACGATGGCGACATCGTCGAAGGGACGATCGTCAAGGTCGATCGCGATGAAGTCCTTCTCGACATCGGCTACAAGACCGAAGGTGTCATCCCTTCCCGCGAGCTCTCCATCAAGCACGACGTCGACCCCAATGAGGTTGTGTCCGTCGGCGACGAGGTGGAAGCCCTGGTCCTCACCAAGGAGGACAAGGAAGGCCGCCTGATCCTGTCCAAGAAGCGCGCACAGTACGAGCGCGCCTGGGGCACCATCGAAGAGCTCAAGGAAAAGGACGAGGCCGTCAAGGGCACCGTCATCGAGGTCGTCAAGGGCGGCCTGATCCTCGACATCGGCCTGCGTGGCTTCCTGCCCGCCTCCCTGGTCGAGATGCGTCGCGTCCGCGATCTGCAGCCGTACATCGGCAAGGAGATCGAGGCCAAGATCATCGAGCTCGACAAGAACCGCAACAACGTGGTGCTCTCGCGCCGCGCCTGGCTGGAGCAGACGCAGTCCGAGGTCCGCAGCGAGTTCCTCAACCAGCTCCAGAAGGGCGCCATCCGCAAGGGCGTCGTGTCCTCGATCGTCAACTTCGGCGCGTTCGTCGACCTCGGCGGCGTCGACGGCCTGGTGCACGTCTCCGAGCTGTCCTGGAAGCACATCGACCACCCGTCCGAGGTCGTCACCGTGGGCGACGAGGTCACCGTCGAGGTGCTCGACGTCGACATGGACCGCGAGCGGGTTTCGCTGTCGCTCAAGGCGACCCAGGAAGACCCGTGGCGCCACTTCGCCCGCACCCACGCGATCGGCCAGATCGTGCCGGGCAAGGTCACCAAGCTGGTGCCGTTCGGTGCGTTCGTCCGCGTCGAGGAGGGCATCGAGGGTCTGGTGCACATCTCGGAGCTGTCCGAGCGCCACGTCGAGGTCCCGGACCAGGTGGTCCAGGTCGGCGACGACGCGATGGTCAAGGTCATCGACATCGACCTGGAGCGTCGCCGGATCTCGCTGTCGCTCAAGCAGGCCAACGAGGACTACACCGAGGAGTTCGACCCCTCGAAGTACGGTATGGCCGACAGCTACGACGAGCAGGGCAACTACATCTTCCCCGAGGGCTTCGACTCCGAGACCAACGAATGGCTCGAGGGTTTCGAGAAGCAGCGTGAGGAGTGGGAGTCCCGCTACGCCGAGGCGGAGCGCCGGCACAAGATGCACACCGCGCAGATGGAGAAGTTCGCCGCCGCCGAGGCCGAAGAGGCTTCCCGTCCGGTGTCGAACGGCTCGTCGCGTTCGGAGGAGTCGACCGGCGGCACCCTCGCCAGCGACGCCCAGCTCGCCGCCCTGCGGGAGAAGCTGGCCGGCAACGCCTAACCAGTTCCACGATTGAAACCACGCAGCTCCGTCTTCACGACGGGCTGCGTGGTTTCTTCTCTGTGAGGGGTCACTCATGTTGCGTATCGGGCTGACCGGCGGCATCGGCGCCGGCAAGTCGACCGTCTCCGCGACGTTCGCGGACTGCGGCGGCGTGATCGTCGACGGTGACGTCATCGCCCGCGAGGTCGTCGAACCGGGCACAGAGGGGCTCGCCGCACTCGTGGAGGCGTTCGGTGAGGACATCCTGCTGCCCGATGGTGCGCTCAACCGACCTGCGTTGGCCGCCAAGGCTTTCCAGAACGACGAGCAGCGCGCCAAGCTCAACGGCATCGTGCATCCGCTGGTCGGCAGGCGCAGGCAGGAGATCATCGACTCGGTGCCCGACGGGACCGTGGTCGTCGAGGACATCCCGCTGCTGGTGGAAACCGGTATGGCGCCGTTCTTCCCGCTCGTCGTGGTGGTCTGGGCCGACGAAGAGACCCGCGTGACCCGCCTCATCAAGCGCGGGCTGCCCGAGCACGACGCCCGCGCCAGGATGAAGGCGCAAGCCTCCGACGAACAGCGGCGCGCGATCGCCGATGTACTGCTGGACAATTCGGGCACCCAGGACGAGATCGTGGAGGCGGCGCGCAGGCTGTGGTACGAGCGGGTGCTCCCTCTCGCCGAGAACATCCGCACCGGGGAAGTGGTGCGGATCCCACCGCGGTTGGTGACGCACGATCCGGCGTGGTCCGCCGACGCGCAACGGATCATCAACCGGGTCAAGGCCGCGGCGGGCGCGAAGGTGGTGCGGGCCGACCACATCGGCTCGACCTCGGTCGCCGGGTTGGAGGCCAAGGACGTCGTCGACGTCCAGGTGACGGTGGCGTCGCTCGACGACGCCGACGAGATCGCCGGTGCGCTGACGGCGGTCGGATATCCGCGTGTTCCCGCCATCGACTCCGATGTGCCCCACGACGACAGTGGTCGGTGGGGGAAGCGGTACCACGGTGCGGCTGATCCCGGGCGGCCCGCCAACATCCACGTGCGGGTCGACGGCTGGCCCAATCAGCGCTTCGCGCTGCTGTTTCCGGCGTGGTTGGCCGCCGAGCCCGCCGTTCGCGACGAGTATCTGGAAGTCAAGCGGGCGGCGCTGAACGCGCCGGACTACGCCGACGCGAAGGAACCGTGGTTCGCCGAGGCGTATCCGAGGGCGTTGGCGTGGGCCGAGGCGACCGGCTGGCGCCCCTGAGCGGTCAGAGGCCCGGGGATGCCGGCGCGTGTGCAGCGGGGTCGACCGGTGCGGCCGGATCCGCCGGCGGTGCCGGGGCGGTCACCGCGGTGACCGGTGCCTCGCAGGTCAGCGCTCCGTAGTCGGGGTCCTGTCTGTTCGGCAGGAACCGCGGGGCGATGAAATCGTCGGCCTGGGCGGCCAGTTGGTCGTCGATGAGGATCTCGCAGTGCAGATTCGCCGAGTAGGGCCAGTCCACCGACACCTTCATCGTGGCGGCCTCGCCCTCGGCCAGCACGGTGTTCACCTCGAACACGCGGCCGGGCACCATCGTCGGGTTCGCGGTGAGCACCTGATGGTTCTCCGCGCTGTAGCTGATGGTCGCGCCGCGCGAGACGCCGTCGATGCGGGCCCGGTAGATGATGTTGTGGAGCACCTCGGGGGCCTCCTGCGCGGCCGGCTGGGGCTCGACATCCGGTTCGGCGTGCGCGACGGCGGCACTTAACTGGAATCCCGCGATGATGCACATCGCCACAGCGCCCGCGGCCAATCCGCGCATGACGGAGTTCATGTAGCTGACCTTACTATGTGCGCCAGGTCAAGACCATGCCGTTGCCGGCAAGCCAGCGGTGCAGGTCGTAGCCGTGCCGGGCAAGGCCGTCGACGGCGCTGACCGCGGTCTGCACCGCCTGTTCACCGACCTCGGGGGAGAGCAGGTTGTGCCGGACCGCGGTGAGTAGTTCGTCCACGTCCCACAGTTCGGCGCCGATCCCGGTGCGCACGACGAGGTCGAGGTAGTGGTCCTCCGCCGTCCATCGGTGCGGGCCCGGCGTGTAGCTGCCGACGTCGAGGTAGAAATCCTGATCGCGCTCGAATCCCGGGTTGAAGTGGAACACCGACGCCCGGAGGTTCAGCGACGGCAGCAGCCACGACTCCAGATAGTGGAACTGGGTGCGGCCAGGGGTCGGGCGCGCCATGTAGAGACCCCAGGGCTCCACCGAATACACGTCGACGGCCCGCACGATGCCCTTGGGATCAGTGTTCGTGCAGGTGAGCAGGTCGAAGGTCTCGTGCTTCGGAGGGTGGATACCTCAGCATAAGAGCTCGGGAACAGAAACGTGTCGGAGGCTGGTTCTACCCTGGTGCTATGGCTTTTGCTACCGAACACCCAGTACTCGCGCATTCCGAGTACCGCCCTGTCGAGGCGATGGTGCGCACCGGCAGCCGGTTCGAGGTGGTCAGCCCCTACCAGCCCGCCGGTGACCAGCCCGCGGCCATCGACGAGCTGGAACGCCGCATCAAGGCCGGTGAGCGTGACGTCGTCCTGCTGGGTGCCACCGGCACCGGCAAGTCGGCGACCACCGCGTGGCTGATCGAGCGGGTGCAGCGGCCGACGCTGGTGATGGAGCCGAACAAGACGCTCGCCGCGCAGATGGCGAATGAGCTCCGAGAGATGTTGCCGCACAACTCCGTCGAGTACTTCGTGTCGTACTACGACTATTACCAGCCCGAGGCGTACATCGCCCAGACCGACACCTACATCGAGAAGGACAGCTCCATCAACGATGACGTGGAGCGGCTGCGGCACTCCGCCACGTCTAGTCTGCTGTCGCGGCGCGACGTCGTGGTGGTTGCGTCGGTGTCCTGCATCTACGGCCTCGGCACGCCGCAGTCCTACATGGACCGCTCGGTGGAGCTCAAGGTCGGCGAGGAGGTGCCGCGTGACGCGCTGCTGCGCCTGCTCGTCGACGTGCAGTACACCCGCAACGACATGGCGTTCACCCGGGGTACCTTCCGCGTCCGCGGCGACACCGTGGAAATCATCCCGTCCTACGAAGAGCTGGCCGTGCGGATCGAGTTCTTCGGCGACGAGGTGGAGGCGCTCTACTACCTGCACCCGCTGACCGGTGACATCGTCCGCCGGGTCGACTCGCTGCGGATCTTCCCCGCCACCCACTATGTCGCGGGTCCGGAGCGGATGGCGCAGGCGATCTCCACCATCGAACAGGAGCTCGAGGAGCGGCTGGCCGAACTGGAGGGCCAAGGCAAGCTGCTGGAGGCGCAGCGGCTGCGGATGCGGACCAACTACGACATCGAGATGATGCGCCAGGTGGGCTTTTGCTCCGGCATCGAGAACTACTCACGCCACATCGACGGCCGCCCCGCCGGGTCGGCACCGGCCACGCTGCTCGACTACTTCCCGGAGGACTTCCTCCTCGTCATCGACGAGTCCCACGTGACGGTGCCGCAGATCGGCGGCATGTACGAGGGCGATATGTCGCGCAAGCGCAACCTGGTCGACTTCGGTTTCCGGCTGCCCTCGGCGGTCGACAACCGGCCGCTGACGTGGGAGGAGTTCGCGTCGCGGATCGGTCAGACGGTGTACCTGTCGGCGACGCCGGGATCCTACGAGATGAGCCAGTCCGGCGGTGAATTCGTCGAGCAGGTGATCCGGCCGACCGGTCTGGTGGATCCCAAGGTCGTGGTCAAACCGACCAAGGGGCAGATCGACGACCTCATCGGCGAGATCCGCAAACGCACCGAGCGCGATGAACGGGTGCTGGTCACCACGCTGACCAAGAAGATGGCCGAAGACCTGACCGACTATCTGCTCGAGCTCGGCATCCGGGTGCGGTATCTGCATTCCGAGGTCGACACCCTGCGCCGTGTGGAGCTCCTACGCCAGCTGCGGCTGGGGGAGTACGACGTCCTGGTGGGCATCAACCTGCTGCGCGAGGGTCTCGACCTGCCCGAGGTGTCGCTGGTGGCGATCCTCGACGCCGACAAGGAAGGGTTTCTGCGGTCGACGCGCAGCCTCATCCAGACGATCGGTCGCGCGGCGCGCAACGTGTCGGGCGAGGTGCACATGTACGCCGACAAGATCACCGATTCGATGCGCGAGGCCATCGACGAGACGGAACGCCGCCGCGCCAAGCAGATCTCCTACAACGAGGCCCACGGCATCGATCCGAAGCCGTTGCGCAAGAAGATCGCCGACATCCTCGACCAGGTCTACCGTGAGGCGGAGGACACCGAGACGGTCGAGGTGGGCGGCTCGGGCCGCAACGCCTCGCGGGGTCGACGCGCTCAGGGCGAGCCGGGACGCGCGGTCAGCGCCGGCATCGTCGAGGGCCGCGATACCGCCAACATGCCGCGCGCGGAACTCGCCGATCTCATCAAGGATCTGACCGAGCAGATGATGACGGCTGCCCGGGATCTGCAGTTCGAGCTGGCGGCCCGCATCCGCGACGAGATCCACGACCTCAAGAAGGAGCTCCGCGGTATGGACGCCGCGGGTCTGAAGTGACCGCGGGTTGACCTCAACCGCGGTTGAGCCCCTAGCGTGTCGGCGTGGCTGACACCTCGCGCGTCTCGGTGGGCACCTGGCGCGATCTCCTGGGACCGACACACCTGGGCGCCTCCACGGTTCTCGCGGGCGGGGTCCTGCTGTACGCGACCAACGAGTTCCTCACCATCAGCTTGATGCCGAGCGCGGTCGCCGACATCGGCGGTCAGCGCTTCTACGCCTGGGTGACGACGGTGTATCTCGTCGCGTCGGTGATCGCCGCGACACTGGTGCACCCGCTGCTGATGCGCCTCGGCGCGCGGTGGGCGTACCTGTCGGGTCTGAGTGTGTTCGCCGTGGGCAGTCTCGGATGCGCGCTCGCGCCGACGATGGAACTGCTGCTCGTGGGCCGCACCGTGCAGGGCGCGGCCGGGGGACTGCTCGCCGGGCTCGGCTACGCGGTGATCAACACCGCCCTGCCCAGCGGGTTGTGGACGCGGGCGTCGGCGCTGGTGTCCGCGATGTGGGGAGTCGGGACACTGGTGGGTCCCTCGGCCGGCGGGCTGTTCGCGCAGTTCGGCAGTTGGCGTTGGGCGTTCGGGGTCCTGGTCGCGCTGACGGTGGCGATGGCGGTGTTGGTGCCGTTCGTGCTGCCCGGGCGCAGCGCGACCGCGCGGATCGACGCACCGAGGCTTCGGATTCCGCTGTGGTCTCTTCTGCTGTTGGGTGCCGCGGCGCTTCTGGTGAGTACGGCCGGCATCCCGCACGACGTGCGCGCGACGGCGGCGCTGCTCGCCGCGGGCGCGGCCGTCGTCGCGGTGTTCGTCTTTGTCGACCGGCGCGCCGCCGTGGCGGTGTTGCCGCCGAGCACCTTCGGGGCGGGCCCGCTGAAGTGGATCTATGCAACCCTGGGGTTGTTGATGGCGGCCACCATGGTGGACATGTACGTGCCGCTGTTCGGGCAGCGGCTCGCCGGTATGGCACCGGTGGTGGCGGGGTTCTTCGGGGCGGTGCTCTCGGTCGGATGGACTGGCGGGGAGATCTCCAGTGCTTCATTGCGACGCACGCAGGTCATCACGCGGACGGTGGGCGCGGCGCCGTTGGTGATGGCCGCCGGGCTGACGGTCGGCATGGTCTCCCTGCGCGACGAGATGTCGCCGGGGTGGGCGGCGTTGTGGGCGCTCGGACTGTTGGTGACCGGCACGGGAATCGGTGTCGCGTGGCCGCATCTGTCGGCGTGGGCGATGAGTCGGGTGGACGACCCGGCCGAAGGACCCGCGGCCGCGGCGGCGATCAACACCGTGCAGCTGATCTGCGGGGCGTTCGGGGCGGGGCTGGCCGGGGTCGTCGTGAACCTCACCGACGCCGGGGACGCGACGGCGGCCCGCTGCTTGTTCGCGGGCTTCGCCGGATTCGTCGCCGTCGGCGTCATCGCGTCCACTCGAAGCGGGCGCGCGCCGACGGGGTAGCGCGTTCAGTCGGGGTCGTCGTCGATCTGCCTGATCGCGGTGACGCCGTCGATGGTGGCCAGTACCGACGGCGCGGCGAGGATCCGGTTGCCCGACAGGGTCAACACGACGCCGGTCTGTCCCGGTCCGGCGCCGAGCGGTTCGCCGGGCGCATCCGCGGCGAGTTCGGCCAGTTGCCACTGCCGTCGCTCGCAGGCTTGCAGTAACCGGGTCAGCACGCCGCGTCCTTCGTGATAGGTGACGTGCAGGCGCACCGATCCGCTGAGTCGCGCGTTGAGGCGCCGCGCGACCGGCATGAACCCCACGACGATCACGAAGTGCAGGGCGGTCACCAGACATGCCAGCAAGAGCAGTCCCGCGCCGGCGGCCATCCCGATCGCCGCCGATTCCCATACGGCCGCCGCCGTGGTGAGCCCGTGCACGGAGCCGCGCCGGAAGATGATGATGCCCGCACCGAGAAACCCGATGCCGGTGACGATCTGGCGGCGACGCGGGAGGGGTCCACTTCGACGGTTCCGGTCGACAGCACATCGTGGAAGCCGAACTTGCTCACCAGCAGGATCAACGCCGACGCTGTGCCGACGATCGTCTGTGTGCGCAGACCCGCACTCTTGCCCTGGATCTCGCGCTCCAGACCGATCAGAGCGGTCAAGCCGAAGGCGACGAGCAGGCCGACGATCTGTCGGGGCTCCTGGCCGGGGCCACCGAAGAACGGATCCGCCGCGAGCGTGAGGTCCATAGCTGACCGTAACGGGCAGCGGCACCGGAGGATCGGCGGCACGCGCGCGCGATCGGATCACGGTGAGCGAAAAGGTGGGCGCACGGCCAGGTCTGCGGCATCGTCGGTGACGACGCGGGTGTGGCTGAGTGGCTAGGCACCGGCCTGCAAAGCCGTTTACACGGGTTCGAATCCCGTCATCCGCTCCAGCCCCCGCCTGTCCGGCCGCGCTCACCGCTCGGACTTGACCACCTGCGCCATGCTGAACTGCCACCGTTCGACAAGCCGGAAGCCTTGGGTGCTGGCCACTTCGTAGGCCGGGCTGCCGCCCAGTGTGGGGCCGGGCGCGAGCGCCTCACCTCGCTGGTGCGGGGGGAGTGTGTGGTCCCTTTCCGAAATCGTCCACAGCGACGGGCAATCGCGGAGGTGGTCGCTCCACGTCGAGATCGTGGTCTGTGCATCCCACAGCGAATCCAGTTCGGCGGCACTGAAGATGCGGCCGGGGTCCTGCAGCTTGCTGAAGGCGGCAGGACGCGCCGCCTTCAGCGGACCGATGAGTTTCCACGACGCCGCCACGTCGAATGCCAGGCAGTCACCGGGTCGAGCGTGCTGCGCGACGATGTCGGCGACGTGGCTGTAGTCCATGCGTTCCTTGGCGAACGGGGCTCGCTGCATCGCGTAGTTGTAGGCCCCCGTGACGGCGAACACCGCGATGAGACAGGCGATACGGCGCCGGGATCGGCCGACGACGACGATGCACAGCCCGGCCAGCAACGCGACGGCCGGCGCGGTGAACGACAGATACCGCGGTTGGTAGATCGGCTGCCGCACGAGCGAGTAGACGAGCAGGGTCACGGTGGGGAAGACGATCCACACCACGGCGGTGACGGCGAGCGGCCAGTCGCGGGCCGCGCCCGCGTCGTCGTGTCGCCAGCGCCGAGCCGCCAGGACGGCGACCACCGCGATGAGGACGGCGAACAGGAACGCGTACACGTGTGGGAAGTACTGCTCCACCGCCAACTCGCCGAGCGTCCTGGCGCCGAGGGGAGGAATCCAGTCGACCTGCGAGCTCTGGGACTGGGTGTAGACGGCGAACGGTGCCATCAGCGCCGACACCACGCATGTCGCGATCGCCCAGGAGGAGATGGCCCGGCGCGACGGCGCGAGCGCGAAAGCCGCCGCGGCGAGGGGGCCGATCATCAAGATGCAGAACACGTTCAGCGAAGTTGCCAGCGCCAGGCAGGTGCCGTAGCTGATCCACAGCCACCGGCGGTCCCGGCGAAGCGCGGCGATGCCGACGACCATGAGCCACACCGCTGCGGCCATGGTGAACGCGTATGACCTCGCCTCGATCCCGGCGGCCGTGACGCGCGGCAGGATGGCGAACATCGCGCCGGCGGCGATGGCCACCGAGCGCGTCGACAGTTGTCTCCCGAGTGCGACGACGCCGGCCGCGGCCACGCCTATTGCCAGCGCACTGGGAAGTCGTGACCAGAACTCCGACTCGGGGAACACGGCGAACCAGCCGTGCATCACGAGGTAGTAGAGCCCGTGAACGGCGTCGATGTTCCGGGTGAGATCCCACAGCTCCGGCAATGGCCGAGTCGACGCCGAAATGGTTGCTGCCTCGTCGGACCAGAACGACGGGCGACTCGATCCCGCCGCACTGACGAATACGGCGAGTAGGGCGATCAGCACAGCGTCTGGCCAGTGTGGTGGTGCCACAGGACGCCCAGATGTGCCAGCCATCTGGCTTCTACTCAGAACAACGCTCACGTCGTCAGCCCCCCCAACGATTAGCTGGACACTATAGCCCGGCGACGCGATCTGCTTGCGAATCGCAACAGTTGGCCGAACACGACGGCTCATCGAGGCGTGTCAAGGCATTGGGCACGGGAAAGGGCTCCCTGATAGCGGAATTCCGTTGCTTGTGCGAAGTAAACGGCGCGCTCACCTGCACAGACCGGGTCCGGTCACCGAAGGACTTCTCATTCGCAACAGTTCTATAAACGCCAGAATTGTCGCGCCGGCCAATTCGTCGACCCGGCTTACGTTCCCACCGACGCACAGCGTCACCGAGAGCGCACAGAGAACTGAGGGAACATGTCGCGGACCACAAATCGATTGGGCGTCACCGCCCTGGCCACCGCAGGGGCGTGCTGGATCGTTCAGCTGTTCAACCCTGCGACGGCGATCGCTGACCCAGGGACCGTGAGTCCCGGCGTTCCGTGCGTGAACATCATGCAGCAGCTGCTCACCGTGCCCGGTCGGCTGCCGCAGACGCTGCCGGGAGCAAGCTCGGCGCTGACGAACACCACGCCGCCCGCGGGCCCCATTCCTCCGGCTGGTGCCGCCAACGGCATCGCGACCTCGACGCCGCCGTCGGTGGGGATCCCGCCGGCTGGTTCGCTCAACGGCACCGCATCCTCGACGCCGCCGTCGGTGGCCATTCCGCCGGCCGGTTCATTGAACGGGACCGCCTCAGCCACGCCGCCGCGTCCGCCGGTTCCGCCGTCAGCGCGAGTCGACACGGCGAGCGGCGCGACGCCGCCGGTGCCCGGTGGTCCCGGTGTGCCGACGGCGACGACGGGTGGCGGGGCGACGCCACCGATTCCGGGCGGCCCCGGTGTCCCCACGGCGACCACGGGCGGGGCCGGCGTCCCGCCGGTGCCCGGCGCGCCGGGTGCGCCCCTGTCGACCGCGGGTGGGGCGGGTGTCCGGCTGCTGCCCCGGCGCCGGGGGCCCCGCGGGTGGTGCGGGTGGCGTAGGTGCGCCCGCCGCGCCGCCTGCCGTTCCTGCCGGTGTCGTCGACTCGTCGAGCGGTGCGGCAGCGCCTGCACCCACCGGTCCGCCCGCAGGTGTGGTTCAACCGGCTGCCGGTGCGGCGCCCGCTGCTGCGCCTGCGGCTCCGCCCGCTGTGCCCGCCGGGGTCGTTGAGCCTGCCGCCGGTGTGGCCCCTCCAGCTCCGCCCGCGCCGCCGGCCGGGGTGGTTGAGCCGGCGTCGGGTGTGACGCCTCCGGCGCCGCCTGCGCCGGGTGCGCCGGGTGGTGGTTCGGGTGGTGCGGTGACGCCTCCGGCTCCGCCGGCGCCGCCGGCTGGGGTGGTTGAGCCGGCGTCGGGTGTGACGCCTCCGGCGCCGCCTGCGCCGGGTGCGCCGGGTGGTGGTTCGGGTGGTGCGGTGACGCCTCCGGCTCCGCCGGCGCCGCCGGCCGGGGTGGTTGAGCCGGCGTCGGGTGTGACGCCTCCGGCGCCGCCTGCGCCGGGTGCGCCGTCGGTGAGTTCTGTGGAGAATGTCGCGCCTCCTGCGCCCCCTGCTCCGAGCGGCCCGTCGGTGAATTCTGTGGAGAACGTCGCTCCGCCGGCTCCTCCGGCTCCGGCGACTCCTGCTGCGAATTCGGTGGAGGCGGTGACTCCTCCGGCACCTCCGGCTCCGGGTGGTGGTTCGTCGAACAGCGTTGAGAGGTTCTCGCCGCCAGCTCCGCCGGCTCCGGCGACTCCTGCTGCGAATTCGGTGGAGGCGGTGACTCCTCCGGCTCCTCCGGCTCCGGGTGGTGGTTCGTCGAACAGCGTGGAGAGGTTCTCGCCGCCGGCTCCGCCGGCCCCGGCGACTCCTGCTGCCAGCTCGGTGGAAAACGTCGTTCCTCCGGCGCCGCCTGCTCCGCCGGCTGCGGTGGTTGAGCCTGCTGGTGGTGTGGTGCCTCCGGCGCCGCCTGCTCCGCCGGCTGCGGTGGTTGAGCCTGCTGGTGGTGTGGTGCCTCCGGCGCCGCCTGCTCCGCCGGCTGCGGTGGTTGAGCCTGCTGGTGGTGTGGTGCCTCCGGCGCCGCCTGCTCCGCCGGCTGCGGTGGTTGAGCCTGCTGGTGGTGTGGTGCCTCCGGCGCCGCCTGCTCCGCCGGCTGCGGTGGTTGAGCCTGCTGGTGGTGTGGTGCCTCCGGCGCCGCCTGCTCCGCCGGCTGCGGTGGTTGAGCCTGCTGGTGGTGTGGTGCCTCCGGCGCCGCCTGCTCCGCCGGCTGCGGTGGTTGAGCCTGCTGGTGGTGTGGTGCCTCCGGCGCCGCCTGCTCCGCCCGCTGCTGCGGTTGAGCCTGCTGCCGGTGTGGCTCCTCCGGCTCCCGGGGCTCCCGGCGCGCCGGGTGGAGGTTCGGGAGGCGCGGGTGCACCTCCGGCACCTGCGGGTCCGCCTGCTGCTGCGGTTGAGCCTGCTGCCGGTGTGGCTCCTCCGGCTCCCGGGGCTCCCGGCGCGCCGGGTGGTGGTTCGGGAGGCGCGGGTGCACCTCCAGCACCTGCGGGTCCGCCCGCTGCTGCGGTTCAGCCCGCTGCCGCGGTTGCGCCTCCGGCTCCGCCCGCTCCGCCCGCTGCAGTCGTGCAGCCGGCCGCGGCCGTTGCTCCGCCTGCGCCTCCGGCTCCTCCGGTTCCGGTGGCCAGCTCGGTGCCGGCCGTTGCTCCGCCTGCGCCGCCGGCTCCTCCGGTTCCGGTGGCCAGCTCGGTGCCGGCTGTGGCTCCGCCTGCGCCTCCGGCTCCGCCGGCAGGCGGCTCCGGCGCGGTCAACGTCGTGACTCCGCCCGCGCCTCCGGCTCCTCCGGCAAGCGGCTCGACAGCCGTCAACATCCCGACGCCTCCTTACCCGGCGGCGCCTGGCGCGTCGACCAGCAGTGCCGGCGGCACGCCGACGGGAGTGTTCCCTCCGCTCGAGGGTGCGGCAGCGGTGTTCGACCGGCTGCTGCCGACCGCACCGACGCCCGGCGCACCGGGTGCGGCGGTCAACGGCCCGTGGGACTTCATCCCCACGATCACCGTGCCGCAGATCCCCGGTCTGCCCGTTCCGCTGCCCACCGAGATCGGGCCGCCCACCGACGGCATCTGCGCCGGCACCGGCGGACTGTGGTCGGCGAGCGCCACGCCCGGTGCCACCCCGGCACAGGCACCGGCCACCAGCCCGACGACGGATCGTCGCGACGACTGGTGATCTAGTTCCGAGGGGACAACGCGATCGGGCCCGGCGTCGTCACGCCGGGCCCGACGCCGTCACCTGTTCGCGGGTAGTCGCAGCAGCAGACGCGCACCGCCCATCGGGCTGGTCTGCAACGAGGCAGTGCCCCCGTGCAATTCGGCCTGCTGCGCGACAAGGGCCAACCCGAGTCCAGAGCCGGAACGCGACGCCGTCGAACCGCGGGAGAATCGCTCGAAGACCAGCGTGCGTTCCTCTTCGGGCACGCCGGTGCCGTTGTCGTCGACGGCGATCTCGACGTCATCACCGGACCGGATGGCGCTCAATCGGATCTGGTTGGCGTTGCCGTGCTTGACGGCGTTGGCGATCGCGTTGTCGATGACCAGGCGCAGACCCGCGGGCAAGCCGAGTATCCGCACCGGCGCGGACGGCACCAGCGATACGTCGAGACCGGGGTAGCTGCGCAGCGCATCGTGCGCCGCGCGGTCCAGCAGCTCCGTCACGTCGACCGGCACGTGATCCTCCGCGGTGGTCAGCTCACCTTGCGCCAAGCGTTCCAGCGCGGTGAGCGTCGCCTCGATCCGGCTCTGCGTGCGCACCACGTCACCGATCACCTCTCTGCGCTGCTCGTCGGTCATGTCGAGCGTCGACAGCACTTCCAGGTTGGTGCGCATGGCGGTCAGCGGAGTCCGCAACTCGTGCGAGGCCACCGCGGCGAAGTCACGCGCGGACTCCAGCGCCGCCTTGGTCCGCTGCTGCTCCTCGCCGATGCGCGCCAACATGCCTTCGACCGCCTCGGCGATCTCCGCCGCCTCCCAGACCCCGCCGACCTGAACCTCCTCCGGCTTGGACTGCGCGTTGATCGCCCGCGCCTGCTGCGCCAACAATCGGAACGGATTGATCATGATCAGCCACATCACCCAGCCGACGACCACCGTGCCGGCGATCACGCCGCCGCAGATCAGCACCACTCGTAGGTGCAACTGGTCGATGCGGCGTTGCGTCTCGGCCAGCGGTGCGCCGAGCGCGATGGTGGCCGGTCCCGCGGCGAAGGTACGCACCCGATACTCGACACCGTCGATCGTGGTGTTGGCGTATCCGATGTCGAGTTTCGGCAACACGATGTCCTCGGGCACCGAGACCGTCACACCGCCGATCCGCGCGGTGCGCACCAGCGTGCTGTCGGGCAGCGGATTGGATTCGGACTCACTGGGATTCGCCGCATTCAGCAGCGCGCCGAAGTCGCCGAGACTCGTCACCGAGTCGAGCTCGCGATCGAGCTGGCTGTACTGCTCGTTGGTCACGCCGATCCACACCCAGGTCCCCAGGGTCAGCACCAGCACCACCACGGACAGCGCCGCCACGATCACGATGGTGCGCAACGACACAATCGGCATCGGCATCGGCATCAAGCGCCTCAGGCGCTCCTCGACACGCACTATCGGTCTGACTGCGCGGTGCCCGCCGGGCGTCGAGGTCTCGCAGTGCTGTCCACGACGCTCATCTTGCCTGACCGGTTCGTGCGAACGCCGCGGCGTCCGGCATGATGCCCCGGTGCTAGGGCGAACTCTCGCGGACATCCTGACCACCCTCGACGTCGAACGGGTCAGTGACGACGAATTCGTCGCGACCCAGATGGACAACCCGGCGCACCACATCGTCGGTGGGCACATCGCGGCGCAGGCGCTCATGTCGGCGAGCCGCACCGTCGCGGCCGATCGCGCCCCGCACAGCATGCACGTCTACCTGTTGCGGGCGGGGGATGCGCGGCGGCCGGTGGACTTCGAGATCACCCGACTGCGCGACGGCGGTGTGCTGTCCTCTCGGCGGGTGCTCGCCCGCCAGGACGACCAGGTGCTCCTGGAAGCGCTCGTCTCGTTCACCGCGCCGATCGACAGTTTCGAACACCAGCAACCGATACCCGACGTGCCGTCCCCGGCGTCGCTGCCGTCGGTGCAGGAGCAGTTGAGCGGCTACGCCGACGAACTCCACGGTCTGTGGGTGCGGCCGCAACCGATCGACCTGCGCTACGTCGATCCGCCGGCCCGGTTGGCCATGGACCTGCCGGACCCGTCACCGCGCATCAGGTCGTGGTGGCGTCCCGCCGGCCCGGTACCCGCCGACCCGATCCTCAACAGCTGCCTGCTGACCTACGTGTCGGGCACCGCGCTGCTCGAGACGACGATGGTGGTGCGCCGGACCACGGCCGTGACGTCGTTCAACGCGCTCATCGACCACGCCGTGTGGTTCCACCGGCCGGCCGACCTGTCCGATTGGATACTCACCGATGCGGTGACACCCAGCGGCATCCACGGTCGCGGCCTGGCCACCGCCACGATGTACAACCGCACCGGAGGGCTGATCTGTACCGCCACCCAGGAGATCTATTTCGGTCGCGACCGCCGGGAGTGAGCGCGGGCGCCGACCGTCACGAATCGCCCATCAGCCGCGCGGCGACCCGCAGATCGTCGGTCAGCGCTTCCAGCGCCTGCTCACGATTCTCCGGCGGGCCCCGCAGCACCGACGAAGGGTGCACGGTGGCGACGACGCGAGGGTCCAGGTCCAGGTCGAGGTCGGTGGTCGGCAGGCTCAACACCTCGCCGCGGTGCGCGGTCAGGCGGAAGTCGTTGCCCATCAACGCTTTTGCGGCGGTGGCCCCGAGCAGCACCACCACGTCGGGCCGCACCGCATCCAGTTCGGCCATCAACCACGGCCGGCACGCCACCACTTCGGTCCGGCTCGGCGTCTTGTGGATGCGCCGCTTACCGCGTTCGGGGAGCGTGAATTTGAAGTGCTTCACCGCATTGGTGACATACACACTGCCGCGGTCGATTCCCGCGGCCTCGAGCGCTTTGTCGAGCAATCGGCCCGCCGGCCCGACGAACGGAGCTCCGGCTTTGTCCTCCTGATCGCCGGGTTGCTCGCCGATCAGCATGACCGTCGCGGCGGCGCTGCCCTGGCCGAACACACTCTGCGTGGCATCGGCGTACAACTCGCACCCCCGGCACGCCTGCGATGCGTCGGCGAGCACCGACAGGTCATGGGTGTCGGGTACGAAGTCCTCTGCGCCGGGCACTTTCGTCGGCATGGTGGAAGGACTACCCGCGCGACGACGCCGTTACGCGGCAGCGACCGCCCAGTGTTGACGTGGGTCACGCTGACACGGGGCGGGGTCGATTCCGTCACTGCGCCACCCCTTCACGGGTTGCCGGCCGCTACCATCAGTGCCGGTAGAACGCAGATAGCCGCACCGGTATGGCTCGCCGGGTGTCGCCAATAGCGCCCGGGTACGTCGGGCGACGCGTTACTGTCTCGGGTGGCTTGCAAATGACACTGGGAGGGTATGGATGAGCGCCTATCGCACCGTGGTGGTCGGCACCGACGGATCGGATTCGTCGCTGCGGGCAGTCGACCGCGCGGGCCAGATCGCCGCAGGGTCGGGCGCCAAGCTGATCGTCACCACCGCCTACTTCCCGCAGAGCGAGGACCAGCGCGCCGCCGACGTCCTCAAGGACGAGGGCTACAAGATGTCGGGCAACGCCCCGATCTACGCCATCCTGCGTGAGGCCCGCGATCGGGCCAAGGCCGCCGGCGCTGCGGACATCGAAGAGAAGGCCATCGTCGGTGCGCCCGTCGACGCGCTCGTCGAATTGGCCGAACAGGTCAAAGCCGATCTCCTCGTGGTCGGCAACGTCGGGCTGAGCACGATCGCCGGGCGGCTGCTCGGTTCGGTGCCCGCCAACGTCGCGCGGCGCTCGAAGACCGACGTCCTGATCGTGCACACCACCCCCTGACCCGGTTCGGCTGACCTCGTTCATTCCCGACCCTCGCAGGCGGTCCGAGTGCCACACTCGGGCTGACTGGGAGGTTCAGGAATGACGACAACACTGCACCCGACCGGTATCGCCCCGCGCGAGAACGGCGCACCGCCCCCGTACGTGCCGCTCGACGAGATCGACCTGGGCACCATGGATTTTTGGGAATGGGACGACGACCGCCGCGACGGCGCCTTCGCGACGCTGCGCCGGGAAGCGCCGATCTCGTGGTTCGAAGTGCCCGAGTTCGCCGGGTTCCCGACCGGACGGGGGCACTGGGCGCTGACCACCTACGACGATGTCCGCCACGCCAGTAGGCATCCCGAGGTCTTCAGCTCGATCCCGACCAGCACCGCGCTCAACGACGTCCCCGTCGAGATCGCCGAATACGTCGGGTCGATGATCTCGCTCGACGATCCGCGTCACCTCCGGCTGCGGTCCATCGTCAACCGGGCTTTCACGCCGAAGATGCTGACCCGGATCGAGGAGAGCGTCCGCGACCGCGCCCGGCGGTTGGTCGCCGAACTGATCGACCACCACACCGACGGGCGGGCCGATTTCGTCCAGTCCGTCGCGGGACCCTTCCCGCTGCAGATCATCTGCGACATGATGGGCATCCCCGAGGAGGACGAAGAGAAGATCTTTCACTGGACGTCGATCGTCCTGTGCGGCGGCGACGAGGAAGTCGGGGGAGACCACGACACCATCGTCGGCGCGGTGCTGGCGCTCGGGGAGTACGGGCTGGCACTGGCCGAGGACCGGCGGGCCCGCCCGGCCGACGACCTCACCACCAATCTGGTGCAGGCGGAGGTCGACGGCGAACGACTCACCTCCGCCGAGATCGCCTCGTTCTTCATCCTGCTGTCGGCGGCGGGGAACGAAACCACCCGCAACGCCATCAGCCACGGTCTGGTCGCCTTGACGCGCTACCCGGAGCAGCGGCAGCACTGGTGGGACGACTTCGACGCCGTGGCACCGACCGCCGTGGAGGAGATCGTGCGGTGGGGTTCGCCGATCATCTTCATGCGCCGCAACCTCACCGAGGACGTCGAGCTGAGCGGCGTGCGGATGAGGGCCGGCGACAAGGTGTCGATGTGGTACAACTCCGCCAACCGCGACGAGCGGAAGTTCGCCAATCCCTGGTTGTTCGACGTCACGCGCGACCCGAATCCGCAGATCGGGTTCGGCGCCGGCGGCGCCCACTTCTGCCTCGGCGCCAACCTGGCCCGCCGCGAGATCCGGGTGCTCTACTCCGAACTGCGCCGTCAGGTGCCCGACATCGTGGCGGTCGACGAGCCGGCGATTCTGCGCTCGGCGTTCGTGCACGGCATCAAACGACTGCCGGTGGCCTGGACCGACTGAATCTCACCAGCCGCGGTCGCGCCACTCGTCGAGATGCGGCCGCTCGGCCCCCAGCGTGGTGTCGTCACCGTGGCCGGGATAGACGACGGTCGAATCGGGGTAGACGTCGAACACCTTGGCGGTGACGTCGGAGAGCAGCTGCTCGAAATCGCCCGGCTGCCACGTCTTGCCCACACCGCCGGGGAACAGGCAGTCGCCGGTGAACAGGTGGACGGCGTCGCCGGCGGCCGGTCCGTGCAGCGCCAGCGCCACCGAGCCCGGTGTGTGGCCGCGCAAGTGGATGACGTCGAAGGTGAGGTCCCCGATGCGCAGGGTATCGCCGCCGGCGAGGTAGCGGTCCGGCGTCACCGGCAGTGGTTCGGCGTCGAGTTCGTGCGCGGCGGTGGGGGCGCCGGTCGACTCGGCCAGCGCCTCGAGCGCCTGCCAATGGTCGAAATGCTGATGTGTGGTGAGGATCATGGTGACCGTCGGCGCGAGCTGCGCGACGAGCTCGCGGAGCACGTCGGCGTCGTTGGCCGCGTCGATGAGCAGGGTTTCCCCGGTCCGGGAACACGTCACCAGGTAGGCGTTGTTGTCCATGGGGCCCACCGAGACCTTGACGATCGTCGCGCCCGGGAGGGTTCGTTTGGCCGCGGTCCGGGGTTCGACATGGCCGGTGTAGTTGTCGTCGACGACTGTCATGGGAGCCACGGTATCGGGCTTGTCGGTGGAGGCACCTAGCATGGAACACAGTGTGTTGAGCATGTCTGAGCCAGGAAAGGACCGAGTTGGCTGACCGCCTCATCGTCAAGGGTGCGCGCGAGCACAACCTGCGAAGCGTCGACCTTGACCTACCGCGCGATGCCCTGATCGTGTTCACCGGCCTGTCCGGTTCGGGCAAGTCGTCGCTGGCCTTCGACACGATCTTCGCCGAGGGGCAGCGTCGCTACGTCGAATCGCTGTCGGCCTACGCCCGGCAGTTCCTCGGGCAGATGGACAAACCGGACGTCGACTTCATCGAGGGGCTGTCGCCCGCGGTGTCCATCGACCAGAAGTCCACCAACCGCAACCCGCGCTCCACCGTCGGCACCATCACCGAGGTCTACGACTACCTACGCCTGCTCTACGCCCGCGCCGGCACGCCGCACTGTCCGGTGTGCGGGGAGCGCATCGCGCGGCAGACGCCGCAGCAGATCGTCGACCAGGTCCTCGCCATGGACGAGGGGCTGCGGTTCCAGGTGCTCGCCCCCGTCGTGCGCACCCGCAAAGGTGAGTTCGTCGACCTGTTCGAGAAACTCAACAGCCAGGGCTACAGCCGCGTGCGCGTCGACGGGGTCGTCTATCCGCTGACCGACCCGCCCAAGCTCAAGAAGCAGGAGAAGCACGACATCGAGGTCGTCGTCGACCGGCTCACCGTGAAGGCCACCGCCAAACAGCGGCTGACCGATTCGGTGGAGACCGCGTTGACTCTGGCCGACGGCATCGTCGTCCTGGAGTTCGTCGACCGCGAGGACGACCATCCGCACCGCGAACAGCGGTTCTCCGAGAAGTTGGCCTGTCCGAACGGTCACCCGCTCGCGGTCGACGACCTCGAACCGCGGTCGTTCTCGTTCAACTCGCCCTACGGCGCCTGCCCGGAGTGCACGGGCCTGGGGATCCGCAAGGAGGTCGACCCCGAACTCGTCATCCCCGACCCGGATCTGACGCTTGCCGAAGGTGCGATCGCCCCGTGGTCGATGGGTCAGACCGCCGAGTACTTCACCCGCATGTTGACCGGCCTCGGCGAGTCGATGGGCTTCGACGTCGACACGCCGTGGAAGAAGCTGCCCGCCAAGGTGCGCCGCGCCATCCTCGAGGGCTGCGACGAGCAGGTGCACGTCAAGTACCGCAACCGCTACGGCCGCACCCGCTCCTACTACGCGGACTTCGAAGGCGTCATGGCGTTCCTGCAGCGCCGCATGGAGCAGACCGACTCCGAGCAGATGAAGGAGCGCTACGAGGGCTTCATGCGCGACGTGCCGTGCCCCGAGTGCGACGGCACGCGGCTGAAGCCCGAGATCCTCGCGGTGACGCTGGCCGCCGGTGACCATGGTGCGAAGTCGATCGCCGAGGTCGCCGAACTGTCGATCGCCGACTGCGCCGACTTCCTCAACGCGCTGACGCTCGGCCCGCGCGAGCAGGCGATCGCCGGTCAGGTGCTCAAGGAGATCCAGTCGCGGCTGGGCTTCCTGCTCGACGTCGGGCTCGACTACCTGTCGCTGTCGCGGGCGGCGGCCACGCTGTCGGGCGGGGAGGCGCAACGCATCCGGTTGGCCACCCAGATCGGCTCCGGGCTGGTGGGCGTGCTCTACGTCCTCGACGAGCCGTCGATCGGTCTGCATCAGCGCGACAACCGCCGCCTCATCGACACGCTGGTGCGCCTGCGCGAACTGGGCAACACGCTCATCGTGGTCGAGCACGACCTCGACACCATCGCCCACGCCGACTGGGTGGTCGACATCGGCCCGGCCGCGGGTGAGCACGGCGGACGCATCGTGCACAGCGGCACCTACAAGGAACTGCTGCGCAATCCGGATTCGCTGACCGGGGCTTACCTGTCCGGGCGCGAGAACATCGACGTGCCGGCCATCCGGCGCCCCACCGACCGCAAGCGTCAGATCACCGTCGTCGGTGCCCGCGAACACAACCTCAAGGACATCGACGTCGCGTTCCCGCTCGGGGTGCTGACGTCGGTGACCGGCGTGTCGGGTTCCGGGAAGTCGACGCTGGTCAACGACATCCTGGCGTCGGTGCTGGCCAACAAGCTCAACGGCGCCCGCCAGGTCCCGGGACGGCACACCCGGATCAACGGCCTCGACCAGCTCGACAAACTGGTGCGGGTCGACCAGTCACCGATCGGGCGGACCCCGCGGTCGAATCCGGCCACCTACACGGGCGTGTTCGACAAGATCCGTTCGCTGTTCGCGGCGACGACCGAGGCCAAGGTCCGCGGCTATCAGCCGGGGCGGTTCTCGTTCAACGTCAAGGGCGGCCGGTGCGAGGCGTGTTCGGGCGACGGCACCATCAAGATCGAGATGAACTTCCTGCCGGACGTGTACGTCCCGTGTGAGGTGTGCCACGGCGCTCGCTACAACCGCGAGACGCTCGAAGTGCACTACAAGGGCAAGACCATCGCCGAGGTACTCGACATGTCGATCGAGGACGCGGCGGAGTTCTTCGAACCGATCAGCTCGATCCACCGCTACCTCAAGACCCTGGTGGATGTGGGCCTGGGTTACGTGCGGCTGGGGCAGCCGGCCCCGACGCTGTCCGGTGGTGAAGCGCAGCGGGTGAAGCTGGCCGCCGAACTGCAGAAGCGTTCGACCGGACGCACGGTGTACATCCTGGACGAGCCCACCACAGGCCTGCACTTCGAGGACATCCGCAAGCTGCTCAAGGTCATCAACGGACTGGTCGACAAGGGCAACACCGTCATCGTCATCGAGCACAACCTCGACGTCATCAAGACCTCGGACTGGATCATCGACATGGGTCCCGAGGGTGGGGCCGGCGGCGGGACCGTGGTGGCGCAGGGCACGCCGGAGGAGGTCGCGGCCACCCCGGCGAGCTACACCGGGCACTTCCTCGCCGAGATGCTCGACGTGCCCGCGCCGACACGCAAGCGCCGCAAGGTCAGCGCGTGACCTCGTAGGCGTCGAGGTCGAAGCGCCGGGTCTGATTGCGGAACCGGAACGTGAAGTCCGGCCACAGGGTGGTGTTGTTGCCGTGCGCGTCGAGGTACCAGCTCGCGCACTTGCCGGTCATCCACACCGACCCGTTGAGCTTCCGCTGCAGTCGCTCGTTGTAGACGTCGAGCGCCTCCTGTTTCACCTCGACCGTGCGTAGACCCTGCGTCTGCATGGTCGAGACGGCGTCGACGACGTAATTGAGCTGCGACTCGATCATGTACACCATCGAGCTGTGCCCGAGCCCGGTGTTGGGTCCGACGAGCACGAACATGTTCGGATAGCCGGCGACGGTGGTGCCCTTGTAGGCACGCATCCCCTTGTCGGCGAACTTCTGCGTGAGGCTCGCGCCGTCGGCCCCGCACACGGTGTCGAACATCGGGGAATCGGTGACGTGGAACCCGGTGGCCACCACGATGGCGTCGACCTCGCGGGCGGTGCCGTCGGTCGCGACGATGCGGCGGCCGTCGACCTCGCGGATGCCGTCGGTGACGAGGTCGACGTGATCGCGGTCGAGCGTCGGATACCAGTCGTTGGAGATCAGCATCCGCTTGCAGCCGATGCGGAAGTTCGGCGTCACCTTGCGCCGTAGCGCCGGATCCTTGATCTCACTGCGGATCTTGGCCCGCGACAGCAGTTCGAAACCCTTCATCAGGTTCGGGTTCTTCGCCAGCCCGACCACCTGCACTTCGCGTCCGGCGTAGATACCGGCCCGCGCGACCCGCAGGAATCCGGGCACGTTGCGGAACGCCCACTTCTCGGCGCGGGTGAACGGGCGGTCGAACCGGGGCAATAGCCATGGCGCGGTGCGTTGGTAGACGTCGAGGTGGGCCACCTGGTCGGCGATGGCGGGCACGATCTGGATGGCCGACGCCCCGGTGCCGATGACCGCGACGCGCTTACCGGTCAGGTCGGCGTCGTGGTTCCAGCGGGCGGAGTGGAACATCTCGCCACCGGCATCCCTGAAGTCCTCGATGCCGGGGATGTCGGGCAGCGACGGCTCGGCCAGCGAGCCGAAGGCGGTGATCAACACGTCGGCGGTGGCCGGACCCGAACTGGTCGACAATTCCCAGCGCGCTTCGGTGGGATTCCACGCGGTGCGAGTGACGGTGCATCCGAAGCGATGACGGTCGAGGACGCCGTAGCGTTCGGCCACTCCCTTCAGATAAGTCTCGATCTCCGGTTGAGCGGAGAAGGAGCGCGTCCAATCGGGGTTGAGGGCAAAGGAATACGAGTACAGGTGGGACGGCACGTCACACGCCGCACCGGGATAGGTGTTGTCCCGCCACGTGCCGCCGACGTCGGGTCCCCGCTCGAAGACGACGAAATCGCGGTGGCCTGCCTGCTGCAGTCGGATCGCGGCGCCGAGGCCGGAGAACCCACTGCCGATGATCGCGATCTTCACCGCAACCCCTTCCGTCGGTGGGCGTAGGTTAGCCAACCGCACGCCGTTCGAATCACGCTTTCAGCACCGGCGACGGGAACCGCGGGCTCACCCGCGTACCGTCGAGCCATGCGGTCAGGTCGTCGGCGCACCGCTCGAGCGCTGCGACGCCGTCGCGACCGACGTCTTCGAGCAGCCGCAGCGCCACCCGGCCGTCCCCGTCCTGGCCCCAGGCGCCGACGATGCGGCCGTTCCACCAGGCCGTCGGGCCACCGTTGCCATTTCGGTCGAACACCTGGGCCCGGTGTGGCCCCAGATACCACTCGCGGTCGAACCACCCCATGGTCGTCAGGTCGAGCCCCGGCAGCAGCGCTGCCCACGGCTCGACGTCCGGTTCGGGTTCGAGGTCGTCGGGCAGCGCGACTCCGGGCGTGCCGTGCAGGTCGACCTCGACGGCATCCAGTCCCTGCAGCGTCTGACGTGCCCACGTCAGTGTGTTGCCGAACCACCACTTGACGTCGGTGACCGTCGCGGGACCGAAGGCGCGCAGCCACCGTCGCACCGCGATGCGAGAGGCCTCGCCGGGATCGAGCGGCTCACCGGTCGCGCCGAGCCAGTCCTCGACGGTCGCCCACCGCGGACGGCTCGTCGTCCACCCGCCGTCGTTGGGTCCGCGCACGATGTCACCTTGGACCCCCCGCACCGTGAGAACCCTTGGGCTGAGCGGGGATTCGCCACCCCAGCTCTTCCCGGGCGCAGCGTCGAAGGTGCCGGCCAGTTCGGGGAGCGCCGCGCGCAGCTGCCGTGCGCCCGTCGGCCCGTGTTCGCGGAGGTGGGCCAACACGGCGCGGCCCGCGGTGTCGAGCCATACCGATCCGTCGGCGGCCGCACCGCCTTTCTGCGCGTCGGCGATCAGACGCCTGCGTTCGTTGGCGGCGACGCGGTCGCTGGCTGCCGCCTGGATCGCCGGCAGGTCGTCGCGGTGGATCAACCACAGCGTCCGGCGCATCGCCAGGTGTTTGAGCACGGTCCGGCCGTGGTAGAGCTCCGCGTCGAGGTGGGCGATCGCGAAACCCGGTACCCGTGCCCACAACGACAGGTAGGGCGTGGCGGGGTCGGTGGCGTGCAGACCGACCACCCCGGCGACGACGTCGGTGACGGCGGCCGGCTCACCGGTGAGGAAGTGTCGGCGCGCCAGCCTGGCCCGTCGTTCGGCGGGGGTGAATGCGCGCAGGGCTCAGGCCTTCTCGTCGTTCATCTGGGCGCGGATCTGGGCCAGCCGCTCCGCGGCAGCGCGTTGCCGTTCCTCGTACTGTTCGTCGGCGTCGCGGCCCTCCGGGGTCTCGGCGGCCAGTTCGGCGGCGCCGATCGCCGCACCGTAACGGCCCTCGATCTTCTCGCGCACCGCGTCGAACGTCGGCACGCCGCCCGGGGTGTAGCCGGTGTCGAGGGCTTCGGCCGGTGGCGGTGGTGGCGCGGGGGTGGGTTCGGGAGCAGGCTGCGGTTCGTCGGCCATGTCGTCACCGTACTCGGCGCGGGGGACCGCCCGTTTCACTTCACGGCGGCCGGTTCCACCGTGGGCGTGCCCAGTCTGTGAGCCAGCCACGGTAGCGCCGCGGAGAACGCCTGACCGGCGAACTGCCAGTCGTGCATTCCGGGCTGGACGGCGACGCGGCACTCGATCCCGTGGGCGGTGGCCACCGCGCACAGCGTCGATGCGGCCGCGGTCTGTTCGGGTCCGGCGGTGTTCGTGTCGAACCAGCCCGCCACGTCGGTGTAGCGCCCATGCCGGATCATCACGGTCGTCGGGTCGTAGGTGGCCCAGGCCGCCGCGTTGCCGCCGTAGAGCCGGGCGATCGTCTGCGCCTTCGTTCCCGCGTTCGGCGTCAGGTCCCCGGCGATGTCCTCGAAGGCGCTGAACAACTCGGGATGCATGACGCTGAGGTCGACCGCGCACGTCCCGCCCATCGACCACCCCACGATGCCCCAGTCCGAACGGTCGGCGCTAACGGCGAAATGCGAGATGACGTAGGGCCGCACGTCTTCGGTGAGGTGGTCGGCACTGTTGCCCCGGCTGCCGTCGACGCATTCGGTGTCGTTGTTGAACGCGCCGCCGGCGTCGGCGAACACCAACACCGGCGCATAACCGTGGTGGGCGGCCGCGAACGCGTCCGCCGTCGCGACGGCGTTACCGGCCCTTACCCAGTCGGCCGGGGTGTTGAACTCGCCGCCGATCATCAGCACCGTGGGCAGCCGCGGTGGGGGATCGCTGGCGTACCACGCCGGTGGTAGGTACAGCAGTTCGGTCCGGTGCCGGAAACCCGATGCGGTGTCGGCGATCTGGACCGGGACCACGGTGCCGTCGGCCGGGATGACGTGGCGTTGCTGCATCGCGGACAGGGTCGCCGGGTCGATCTGGTCGGGCAACGGCCCGGCGGTCAGCTCGTTCCACGCGGTCTCGACGGTGGGGAAGTAGCCGGTCCAGGTGTTCACCGCGAGCGCCACCGCGAGAAGGCACATCGGCACCGCCGCCAGCGACAGCCCGCGCCGCCACCAGGCCGCGCGGTGCCATCCGGCGACCAGGACGGCGAGCGCTGTCCCCGACAGGCCGATCCAGACCCACAGCGACGGTGGCGCCGGCACGCCGGCGAGACCTTCGGAGTCCACGTACCAGTACGCGATGACCGCCGACATCGCCCCGACGCACACCGCCCACGACACCCACAGCCACCACCGGTGGCTGGTGCGGCGGACGATCGCCACGGCCAGCACGATCGCGGCCGCCATCTGCACGGTCGCCGGGATCCAGCCGTGCACCAGCGACAGGTGATGGCGTAGCAGGTCGCCGAGGCTCACGCCGACATCATGGCCGCGTCACCTTGGCGGCCGCTGTGTCCCGGCTGCTAACGCGGTTTGGCCAGGGGGAAGGGCAGCGTTTCGCGGATGCTGCGGCCCGTGATGAGCATGACGACCCGATCGACGCCCATCCCCAGCCCACCCGTCGGCGGCATGGCGTACTCCATGGCCTGCAGGAAGTCCTCGTCGAGTTCCATCGCCTCCGGATCACCGCCGGCGGCCAGCAGCGACTGCTCCTGCAGCCGTCGGCGCTGCTCCACCGGATCGGTGAGTTCGCTGTAGGCGGTGCCCAGTTCGACACCCCAGGCGACGAGATCCCACCGTTCGGCCACCCCGGGGATGCTGCGGTGCGGCCGGGTGAGGGGAGACACCGACGTCGGGAAGTCCTTGTAAAACGTGGGCTTCTCGGTGCGGTCCTCGACGAGGTGCTCGTACATCTCGAGCACCACCGCACCCTCGTCCCAGTGGGTGAGGTAGGGGATGCCGGCCTTGTCGGCGAGCTTGCGCAACATCGGCAGTTCGGTGCCGGCGTCGATGTGTTCACCGAGCGCCTCCGAGACCGCGTCGTGGACGGTCTTGACCGTCCACGGGCCGGAGATGTCGACGGGTTCGAGCACGCCGTCGTCGCGGGGTCGCAGGAACACGTGCTCACCGTTGGCGGCCATCGCGGCGTTCTGGATCAGTTCGCGGCAGCCGTCGATCCACACGTGGTAGTCGGCGTGCGCTTGATACGCCTCCAGCAGGGTGAACTCGGGATTGTGGGAGAAGTCGACCCCCTCGTTGCGGAAGGCGCGCCCGAGTTCGAAGACCCGCTCGACACCGCCGACGCAGAGGCGCTTGAGATACAGCTCGGGTGCGATGCGCAGGTACAGGTCCAGGTCGTAGGCGTTGATGTGGGTCAGGAACGGTCGCGCGTTGGCGCCGCCGTGGATCTGCTGCAGGATCGGCGTCTCGACCTCGAGAAAACCCTTGTGGTACAGGGTTTCCCGAATGGCGTGCAGCACTCCGCTGCGGGCCCGGATCAGATCGCGGGCCTCGGTGTTCACCGCCAGGTCGACGTAGCGCGCCCGGACGCGCGCCTCCTGGTCGGTCAGCCCCTTCCACTTGTCGGGCAGCGGGCGCAGGCACTTGCCGGTGAGCCGCCAGCGTCGCACCAGCAGCGAGCGGGTGCCGTTCTTGCTGTACCCCATGGTCCCGGTCGCCTCGATGAGGTCGCCGAGGTCGATGGCCGCGGTGAAGTCGGCCGTGCCGCCCTGCTCGAGGGTCGAATTGTCCAGCAGCAGTTGCACTTCGCCCGACCAGTCACGCAGCTGGGCGAACAGCACGCCGCCGTAGTCCCGGATGCGCAGCACCCGGCCGGCGACGCTGAGTTCGACGCCGTCGGGGGAGTCGATCGCCGCGGCGGCGGTGTGGCTCGGCGCCTGACCCACCGGATAGGCGTCGATCCCGTTGTCCTGCAGCGCCTTCAGTTTCGCCATTCGCACCCGCACCTGTTCCGGTAGCCGGGTGGGCCCGGCCTCGCCGGATTCCGTGCGCAGACCGGACATGTCGGGCGCGCTGCCGTCGTGGTGCAACAGCCCGCTGGCGACGAGATCCTGCGGCGCCGAGATGTGGTGTCCGGTGTGCTGTTTGTTGCGGCGGGAGAACGGAAGGACCAGGAACCCCTCGGCGATCACCGACGCCACCCCGACGCGGGGGATGAGCCGGGCGTCTTCGTAACAGGCGTACCGCGGCACCCACTGCGGCTGGTACTTCATGTTCGACCGGTACAGGGTCTCGAGCTGCCACCACCGCGAGAAGAAGACGAGCAACCAGCGCCACAGTCGCGCGACCGGGCCGGCACCGAGCTGCGCGCCCTGCTCGAACGCCGAACGGAACATCGCGAAATTCAACGAGATGCGGGTGACACCGATGTCCTCGGCCTGCAGACACAGCTCGCTGACCATCAACTCGATCGTCCCGTTGGGCGACTGGGGGGAGCGCCGCATCAGGTCGAGTGAGGCGCCGTTGCTGCCCCACGGGACCAGCGAGAGCATGGCGACGACCTGATCGCCCTGGACGGCCTCGACCAGCAGGCAGTCGCTGTCGGCCGGGTCGCCCAGGCGGCCCAGCGCCATCGAGAAGCCGCGTTCGGTCTCGGTGTCGCGCCAGGCGTCGGCGTGCGCGATCACCTCGGCCATCTGGTCGGCCGACAGTTCCCGGTGCCTG
Source organism: Mycolicibacterium litorale (assembly GCF_014218295.1). The sequence goes on along the minus strand of NZ_AP023287.1, from coordinate 2,986,078 downwards.
CGGATCCGCACGGTGACCCCTGCGCGGCGGGCCCGGGTGACGGCCTGGCGGACGGCGCGCATGTCCGGTCCCGACAGCCGGAAGCCCTCGGGATGGAGGATCGCCTCGTCGCCCAGCTGGATGGCGTTGAGGCCGGCGGCGCGGTACGCCTCGGCGCCGCTCGCGCTGGCGCCCATGACACCCGGGGCCCAGCCGTACGTCTGGCACAGCCCGAGCCACGCGTCGATCGCCTGCGGCCACGCCTTGGGGTCACCGACCGGGTCGCCACTGGCCAGACACACCCCGACCTCGACCCGGTAGGTGACCGCGGCCCGCCCGTTGGGCGCGAACACCACCGACTTGTCCCTGCGGGTCGCGAAGTAGCCCAGCGAGTCGTTCTTGCCGTACAGCTCGAGCAGGCCGCGGATGGCCGATTCGTCCTCACCGGTCAGCGCGTTCTCGGAGCGTTGCGACTGGAACAGCACGATCGCCGCGGCCATCAGCGCGAGCGCACCGAACAGCCCGAGCAGCGCGTTGACGACGACGTGCGGATGCTGCCCGTCGAACGCGTCGGAGTCGACGCCCGCGAACGCGAAGACCCGATTGGCGGCGTAGGCCAGCCGGTAGTCGGATTCGAGGGTGCCGGGGAACACCTCGAGCAGTCCCCAGCCGACGAGCACGCCGACCGCCATCCCGGCGGCCAGCACACCGGCCGCCTTGAACAGTGCGCCCCTGCGCACCCGCGCCCAGAACAGCGGGCGGGCCAGCAGCAGGAACGCGATCGCGGCGACGTGGAACACCAGCCCGACGACCTCGCCCATCTCCGCGACGACCGATTCGTCTCCGGTCAGCAGGTCGACGACGTTCCACCCGGCCGCGGCGACCATGTAGAGCAGCAGCACCCACCAGGCGATGCGTTTGCGGGCGGCGAGCGCGCCGGCCAGCAGCGCCAGCACGAACGCCCACGCGAAGCTGGTGTCGGGGAAGTTGAAGATGTAGTCGTTGACGAACTCCCGGGGGACCCGGATGACCCAGCGCACCAGCGGGGACACGCTCGCGATCAGCGACAGGGTGGCGATCACGCCGACGGTCCACCCGGCGGCCGCCGGCACCCAGGAGTAGCGGGAGGCGGCGCGCGCCCTCGGCGGGCTGGTGAGGGTCATAGGCGGGGAGAATATTCGCTCAGGCCCCGGAATGGGGGGAGGCGATCACCAGACCGGACCGGTGTACTTCTCGCCCGGTCCCTTCCCGGGTTCGTCCGGCGCGGCACTGGCTTCCCGGAACGCCAACTGCAGCGTCTTCAGCCCGTCCCGCAGGGGTCCGGCGTGCGGACCGAGGTACTCGGCGGACGCGGTCACCAGCCCCGCGAGCGCGGTGATCAGCCGGCGGGCTTCGTCGAGGTCGCGAGTCGGGCTGTCGTCGGGAACGGCGTCCGAGAGCCCCAGTTTCTCGGCCGCTGCGCTCATCAGCATCACCGCCGAACGGCTGATCACCTCGACGGCGGGAATATCCGCCAGCTCGCGGATGCTTTGATCATCGGTCATGCCTGCTAGACTGGCATGCGCGACCGTCCTGGCTGACGCCAGGACAGCAAGTGGAGTCCCACTCCCACCGCTGACCTCCTCGGTACAGCGGTCCGGTCACCGGCATCGAGTATGCCGGTTCTGTGCGCGAGCGCAGGCGGTGAACGCCGTGATCGGTCGGTAATGGGCCCTGCAGATGCAGGGCCTTCCTGCTCTTGCGGGCAGGTGTGGATGGGCCAGTGGACTCCCGGGAGAACACAACATAGGAGGCCCCATCAGCACTGAGACCCGCGTCAACGAGCGCATCCGCGTACCTGAAGTCCGGCTCATCGGACCGGGCGGCGAACAGGTAGGCATCGTGCGCATCGAAGATGCACTCCGCGTCGCCGCGGATGCCGATCTCGACCTCGTCGAAGTTGCACCGGACGCCAAGCCGCCGGTCTGCAAGATCATGGACTACGGCAAGTTCAAGTACGAGACGGCACAGAAGGCGCGCGAGTCTCGCAAGAACCAGCAGCAGACCGTCGTCAAGGAACAGAAACTCCGTCCCAAGATCGACCCGCACGATTACGAGACCAAGAAGGGTCACGTCATCCGCTTCCTCGAGGCCGGGTCCAAGGTCAAGGTGACGATCATGTTCCGCGGACGTGAGCAGTCGCGGCCCGAACTGGGCTTCCGGCTCCTGCAACGCCTGGGCGCCGACGTCGCCGAGTACGGCTTCGTCGAGACGTCCGCGAAGCAGGACGGACGCAACATGACGATGGTGCTGGCCCCGCACCGCGGCGCGAAGACTCGCGCCAAAGCGGCGGAGCAAGCCGAACGTCCCCGTGAGTCCCCGGACGTCACGTAGCACTGCCCGACACCGAACAGAATCAAGAGGACACCCATGCCCAAGGCCAAGACCCACAGCGGCGCGTCCAAGCGCTTCCGGCGCACCGGCACCGGAAAGATCGTGCGCCAGAAGGCCAATCGGCGCCACCTGCTCGAGCACAAGCCCACGAAGCGCACCCGCCGCCTCGCCGGCCGCACCGAGGTGTCGGCCAACGACACCCGGCGCATCAACAAGCTGCTCAACGGCTGAGCGACGCACCAGACCTTTCCCGTCCGCAGAAGAATAGGAACCACCCATGGCACGCGTTAAGCGCGCAGTCAACGCCCAGAAGAAGCGCCGCAGTGTTCTGAAGGCCTCCAAGGGCTACCGCGGTCAGCGGTCCCGCCTGTACCGCAAGGCCAAAGAGCAGCAGCTGCATTCACTCACCTACGCCTACCGCGACCGGCGGGCCCGCAAGGGTGAGTTCCGCAAGCTGTGGATCTCGCGGATCAACGCCGCGGCCCGCGCCAACGACATCACCTACAACCGGCTGATCCAGGGCCTCAAGGCCGCCGGCGTCGAGGTCGACCGCAAGAACCTCGCCGAGATCGCCGTCAGCGATGCCGCCGCGTTCACCGCACTGGTCGAGGTGGCCAAGGCCGCGCTGCCCACCGATGTGAATGCGCCGTCAACGTCCTCTGAAGAGGCCGCCTGACCCTGCTCACGGAGCGCTCCGCCCGAGTGGCGGCAGCGGTCAAACTCCACCGACACGTCGGTCGCCGCCGCGCCGCACGCTTCCTCGCCGAGGGACCCAACCTCGTCGAGGCGGCGTTGCGGCGCGGTGTCGTCTGCGAAGTCTTCGCCACCGAGGTCGCGGCGCAGCGCTTCGCGGCGCTCCTCACCGGCACACACGTCCACCTCGTCACCGAGCGGGCGGCGAAAGCGCTGTCGGACACGGTGACTCCGGTCGGCCTCGTCGCCGTGTGCGAGATGCCCGAGGTGTCGCTCGACGAGGTGCTCGGCGCCTCGCCGCAACTCGTGGCCGTCGCGGTCGAGACGTCCGAACCCGGCAACGCCGGCACTCTGATCCGGCTGGCCGACGCGATGGGCGCCGATGCGGTGATCCTCGCGGGCAACAGCGTCGACCCTTACAACGGGAAATGTCTGCGCGCCTCGGCGGGCAGCATCTTCGGGATCCGCGTCCTCGAGGCGCCCGACACCGCCGGCGTGGTCGGCGCGTTGCGTACCGCAGGGCTCACCGTGCTGGCGACCACCCTCGACGGTGAGCTCAGCCTCGACGATGCCGAGCTCACCGGGCCGACGGCGTGGCTGTTCGGACCGGAGGCCCACGGCCTCGCGCCCGAGGTGGCCGCGCTCGCTCACGCCAGGGTGACCATCCCGATGGGGGGGAGCGCGGAGAGCCTCAACGTCGCCGCGGCCGCGGCGATCTGTTTGTATCAGAGCGCCAGGGCGCTGCGCTCGCGCTAGGCGTCGCGCAGCAGACCCTTGGCGACGTGCGTGATCTGCACTTCGTTGCTGCCTGCGTAGATCATCAGCGACTTGGCGTCGCGGGCCAGCTGTTCCACCCGGTACTCGGTCATGTAGCCGTTCCCGCCGAACAGTTGCACCGCGTCCATCGCGACGTCGGTCGCAGCCTGCGAGCAGTACCACTTGATCGCCGACGCCTCGGCCAGCGAGATCGGCGTACCGGTCTGCGAGGCCTCGATCACGCGGAACAGCATGTTGCGCACGTTCATCCGGGCCACCTCCATGCTCGCCAGCTTGAGCTGGATGAGCTGGAACTGTCCGATCTCCTTGCCCCACAGGGTGCGGCTGCGCGCATAGTCGACGCTCAGCCGCAGGCACTCCTCGATCACGCCGAGCGCCATGGCCGCGACGCCGATGCGCTCCGCGGAGAAGCTCGACCGGGCGCTGTCGCGGCCGTCGCCTGCCTCGTTGTCCTCGGTCTCGCCGAGCAGCCGGTCGCGGCCGAGCCGGACGTTGTTGAAGAACAGTTCGCCGGTGCGCGAGGAGTGGATGCCCATCTTGCGGAACGGCTTCGACTGTACGAAGCCCTCCATACCGCGGTCGAGCACGAACGTCAGCACCTTGCGGTCCCGCTTGTCGGCGCCGTCGCCCTCGTCCAGCTTGGCGTAGACGACGACCACGTCGGCGTCCGGACCGTTGGTGATGAACGTCTTCTGGCCGTTGAGGATGTAGTCGTCACCGTCACGGACGACGTAGGACTTCATCCCGCCGAACGCATCGGACCCCGAATCCGCTTCGGTGATCGCCCAGGCGCCCACCTTCTCGTAGGTCACCAGGCCGGGCAGCCAGCGCTCCTGCTGGGCGAGCGTCCCGCGGCCCATGATCGTCGGCACCGTCAGGCCGAGGCTGACACCCATGCCGGTCACGACCCCCATGCACACCCGGCACAGCTCGCTGACCACGACGAAACCCATCCCGGCGCTTCCGCCGTCGCCGCCGAACATCCCGCCGCCGCCCGATTTCGACGCGTCGCCGTTGCGCAGCCTCGCCAGCCGCTTCTCCAGTGATTCCTTGGCCATCGCGTCGATGCCGAAGGTGCTGAACAGCTTTCGGATGATGGGATAGGGCTCCATGTCGCCGCTCTCCAGGGCGTCGACATGCGGACGTATTTCTTTGTCGACGAACTCGCGGACGGCATCGCGCACGGCAAGATCGACATCAGACCACTCGAGCATGCCTTCAGGCTGCCTTACCGCGTCCGCGGGCTTGACGCAGACCCGCCAAAGAGAACGTCGTGTGCACCAGTGAGCCGGCCTTGTCGAGCAGCGTCTTGCGGCGTGGGACGTAGTGCATCGGCAGGCCGCGGCGGTCGGCGGGCGGGCCCATGAACGCCGGCGCCTCCACCAGCGGGGCGTCCGCCGGCAGTTTGCCTTCGGCGCGCCGGTAGGCGGCCAGCGCCCGCGGATGCAGGCGGATCTCGTCGGGGACGGCGACGAAGGCCAGCTCGACGAGTTTGCCGAACAGCCGCAGCAGGACCTCGTCGCCCGGCGTCCAGCGCATCCCCGCGCGTTCGCGCACCGCGGGGTCGAACAATCCCGCGGCGATCCACCGCTGTGCGCCCAGCATCGGTTTGAACAGCTGGTCCCATACCGGCGTCGGCATCAGCACGAACCACGGTTTCGGAATGCGGATCGAGAAGATGTCGAGTGTCGCCTGGTTGATCTCGAGTTCCTCGCGGCACTTTCGGTCCCAGTACTCCCCGAACTCCTCCCACGTCGCCGGCACGGGCCGCATGCTCATCCCGTACATGCGGTACCACTGCACGTGCTCGTCGAACAGCTGGCGCTTCTCGGCTTCGGTGAGGCCGCCGCAGAAGTACTCGGCGGTCTTGATGATCAGCATGAAGAACGTCGCGTGTGCCCAGTAGAACGTCTCGGGGTTCAGTGCGTGGTAGCGCCGGCCGGCGTGGTCGGTGCCCTTGATCGTGGTGTGGTAGCTCTTGATCTGCTCGCCGGTCTGGGCGGCGCGGTCCCCGTCGTAGACGACGCCCATGATCGGATACACCGACCGGGCGACGCGCTGCAGCGGTTCGCGCAACAGGACCGAGTGGTCCTCGACGCCGGCACCGAGTTCGGGATACATGTTCTGGATCGCGCCGATCCACACGCCCAGCATGCCGGTGCGTAGATCTCCGAAGTACTTCCAGGTCAACGAATCCGGTCCCAGCGGATCCGGGGGCGTCCCACACGAACGCAGGCCGTTCGCCGTCGGCTTCGGGGTGGTCCTCGCGGTCATCGGTCCCTCGCTGAGTCGAAGCTCACTGTGATCCTCACCATAGTGATGACAACACACGTTGTCTATGAAGCGCGGCGGTGCTCGCGGTGGTGTTATGCCCCGGAGACGCAATCGCATGCGCCGCGTGACACGTACGTCCCGCGGGCGCTCGTTGGCCGGGCTCATCGGCGCCCCCTACGCTTGGCGACGTGGAGGTCGAGTCGTCCGGCGAACGATCCGACGGTGCCGGGGACGAGGAACGGACGCCGTCGCGAGGGTCGGCGGGACCCCTCGGGTGGCTGTACCACGCCAACCACAGCCCCGGGGTGGTCGAGTTCCTGCGCCGGGCCCGCCGCGCCCTGCCCGGCGATCCTGACTTCGGTGATCCGCTGTCGGCCGACGGTGTCGGCGGACCGCGTGCCGCCGCCCGCGTCGCCGACCGGTTACTGGACCGCGAGGCCGTCTCGCGGGAGATCAGCCTCGGCGCCCTCCAGGTGTGGCAGGCGCTCACCGAACGGGTCGCAGGAAGACCCGCCAACCCCGAGGTGACGCTGGTCTTCAGCGATCTGGTCGGGTTCTCGTCGTGGTCGCTGAGCGCCGGTGACGACGCCACCCTGCGATTGCTGCGACGGGTGGCGCAGGTATTCGAGCCGCCGCTGCTGGAGGCCGGCGGGCGCATCGTCAAACGCATGGGCGACGGGTCCATGGCGGTGTTCACCGATGCGGCGACGGCGGTGCGCGCGGTGCTCGCCGCCATGAGCGCGGTCCGGACAGTCGAGGTCGACGGGTACACCCCGCGGATGCGGGTCGGCGTGCACACCGGTCGGCCGCAGCGGATCGGCTCGGACTGGCTGGGGGTGGACGTCAACATCGCCGCGCGGGTGATGGAACGGGCGACCCGCGGGGGTCTGGTGGTGTCGCAGACGACGCTCGACAGCATTCCCGCCGACGAGTTCGAGGCGCTCGACGTCACCGTCAAGCGGCAGCGCCGTCAGGTGTTCAGCATCAAACCCGACGGGGTGCCGCCGGATCTGGCCATGTACCGCATGCGCCGGGCCAAGCCCACGGTCGACGAGTCCCAGGACGACGACTCCTAGCGGGGAAACGCCCGCGAGGGCCGGTGAAGCGATCACCTATGATCGCCGGGTGGCTGAGCAGCCCGCAGTGGCCGGAAACCTGTCCGAAGAGGCGTTGACCGATGCGGTCGACGCGGCCCGCCGTGCGTTCGGTCAGGCCGCCGATCTCGATGCGCTGGCGCGCGCCAAGACCGAACATCTGGGGGACCGGTCGCCCATCGCGGTGGCCCGCCAGTCGCTGGGCAGCCTGCCGAAAACCGAACGCGCCGATGCGGGCAAGCGGGTCAACGTCGCCCGCACGGACGCCCAGCGCAGCTACGACGAACGCCTCGCGGCACTGCGCGCCGAACGCGACGCGGCGGTCCTGGTCGCCGAACGCATCGACGTCACGCTGCCGTCGACGCGCCAACCGGTCGGCGCCCGCCACCCGATCACGATCCTGGCCGAGAACATCGCCGACACCTTCGTCGCGATGGGCTGGGAACTGGCCGAGGGTCCCGAGGTGGAGACCGAACAGTTCAACTTCGACGCGTTGAACTTCCCGCCGGACCACCCCGCCCGCAGCGAACAGGACACGTTCCACATCGCGCCCGAGGGTTCGCGTCAGGTGCTGCGCACGCACACCTCACCGGTTCAGATCCGCGCGCTGCTGGAGCGGGATCTGCCGGTGTACATCATCTCGATCGGCCGCACGTTCCGGACCGACGAACTCGACGCCACCCACACGCCGGTGTTCCATCAGGTGGAGGGGCTCGCCGTCGACCGGGGTCTCACGATGGCGCATCTGCGCGGCACGCTCGACGCCTTCGCGCGCGCACAGTTCGGACCCCAGGGCGGCACCCGGTTCCGCCCGCACTTCTTCCCGTTCACCGAACCGTCGGCCGAGGTCGACGTGTGGTTCCCCGGTAAGAAGGGCGGACCCGGCTGGGTGGAATGGGGCGGCTGCGGCATGGTCAACCCGAATGTGTTGCGCGCCTGTGGGATCGACCCCGACGTGTATTCCGGCTTCGCATTCGGCATGGGTTTGGAGCGAACATTGCAGTTCCGCAACGGGATTCCCGATATGCGCGACATGGTCGAAGGTGACGTGCGGTTCTCCCTGCCGTTCGGAGTGGGCGCCTGATGCGATTGCCGTACAGCTGGCTGCGTGAGGTGGTGGCTGCCGGTGCTCCGGGCTGGTATGTGTCCACCGACGAACTCGAGCAGACCCTGATCCGCATCGGCCACGAGGTCGAGGAGGTGCTGCCCGTCGGTCCGGTGACCGGACCGCTGACCATCGGCCGGGTCGCCGACATCGAGGAGCTGACCGGGTTCAAGAAGCCGATCCGCGCCGTCAAGGTCGACGTCGGCGAGCCCGAGCCGCGCGACATCGTCTGCGGTGCAACGAACTTCGCGGTGGGCGACCTGGTCGTGGTGGCGCTGCCCGGAACCACGCTGCCCGGTGACTTCACGATCGCCAAGCGCAAGACCTACGGCCGCACCTCGGACGGCATGATCTGCTCGACCGCCGAACTCAACCTCGGCGCCGACCACTCCGGCATCCTGGTGCTGCCGCCCGGCACTGCCGAGCCCGGGACGCCGGCGGCCGACGTGCTGGGGCTCGACGATGTCGTGTTCAACCTCGCGATCACGCCGGACCGGGGTTACTGCCTGTCGGTGCGGGGGATGGCCCGCGAGATCGCCTGCGCGTACGACCTGGACTACGTGGATCCCGCCGACGTGCCAGCGCTGCCCGCCGAGGGGGAGGCCCTGCCGGTGACCATCGACCCGGGGACCGGGGTGCAGCGCTTCGGTCTGCGTCCCGTCACCGGCATCGACCCGGCCGCGGTGTCGCCGTGGTGGCTGCAGCGCCGGCTGCTGCTGTCCGGTATCCGCGCGATCTCCCCGGCGGTCGACGTCACCAACTACGTGATGCTCGAGATCGGTCATCCGATGCATGCCCACGACCGCGGCCTGATCACGGGTGGCTTCCGGGTGCGCTTCGCCGAACCGGGCGAGACGGTCGTCACGCTCGACGACGTCGAACGCACGCTCGATCCGGCCGACGTCCTGATCGTCGACGACACCGCGACCGCCGCGATCGGCGGAGTGATGGGCGCGGGTACGACCGAGGTCCGCGAGACCACCACCGATGTGCTGCTCGAAGCGGCGGTGTGGGATCCGGCGGCCGTCTCTCGCACGCAGCGCCGGCTGCATCTGGCCAGCGAGGCCGGCCGCCGTTACGAGCGCACGGTCGACCCGGCGATCTCGGTGGCGGCCCTCGACCGGTGCGCCACGCTGCTCGCCGACATCGCCGGTGGCACCGTCGAGCCCCGGCTGACCGACTGGCGTGGCGATCCCCCGCGCGACGACTGGTCGCCCGAGCCGGTGTCGATGGCCCTCGACCGGCCCGACCGCACCGCCGGCGTCGACTATGCGCCCGGGACCACCGAGAAGCGGCTCACTCAGATCGGCGCGGTCGTCCGCGTCGAGGGCGACCGGGTGACCGCGGTCCCGCCGAGTTGGCGCCCCGACATCAAGCAGCCCGCCGACCTGGTCGAGGAGGTGCTGCGGCTGGAAGGCCTCGAGCGGATTCCGTCGGTGCTGCCCGCCGCCCCGGCCGGGCGCGGTCTGACCGCCACGCAGAAGCGTCGCCGCGCGATCGGCAAGTCGCTGGCGCTGAGCGGCTACGTCGAGATCCTGCCCACCCCGTTCCTGCCCGCGGGTGTCTTCGACGTGTGGGGTCTCGCCGCCGACGACCCGCGCCGGGCCACCACGCAGGTGCTCAACCCGCTGGAGGCGGACCGGCCGCACCTGGCCACGACGTTGCTGCCCGGTCTGCTGGAAGCCCTGTCACGCAACGTCTCCCGCGGTGCGGCCGATACGGCGCTGTTCGCCATCGCACAGGTGGTCGAGCCGACCGAGACCACCCGCGCGGTAGACCGGATCCCCAACGACCGCAGGCCGACCGACGACGAGATCGCCACCCTGGACGCCTCGCTGCCGCGCCAGCCGCAGCACGTCGGTGCGGTGCTGACCGGTCTGCGCGAACCGGCCGGACCGTGGGGCCGCGGCCGCCCGGTGGAGGCCGCCGACGCGTTCGAGGCGGTGCGCATCGTCGGACGTGCCGCCGGTGTCGAGTTCACGTTGCGCGCCGCCCAGCAGCTGCCCTGGCATCCGGGACGGTGCGCCGAGGTGCTGATCGGGGAGACCGTCGTCGGCTATGCCGGACAGCTGCACCCGGCGGTGGTGGAACGGGCCGGCCTGCCGAAGGGTACGTGCGCGGTCGAACTGGACCTGGACGCGGTGCCCATCACCGAACTGCTGCCTGCCCCGCGGGTGTCACCGTTCCCCGCCGTCTTCCAGGACGTCAGCCTGATCGTCGACGACGACGTCGCGGCGCAGAGTGTGGTCGACGCAGTGCGTTCCGGTGCGGGGGAGCTGCTCGAGGACGTGCGGCTGTTCGACGTCTACACCGGTCCCCAGATCGGGGAGGGCCGCAAATCGCTCGCGCTCGCCCTGCGGTTCCGGGCCACCGACCGGACGCTGACCGAGGACGAGGCGAGCGCCGCGCGCGACGCGGCGGTGCAGACCGCGGCCGAGCTGCTCGGGGCCGTTCAGCGCCGCTGACCTTACTGCGTTCCGCGCGGGTAAATGCATTTGCAATCGACTGCATAAAAATGCAGAATTCACCCATGACTTCTGTCGCGGTCGCCGGGGCCAGCGGGTACGCCGGCGGGGAGATCCTGCGCCTGCTGCTCGGCCATCCGGCCTACGCCGACGGCCGGTTGACGATCGGCGCGCTCACCGCCGCCGGCAGCGCGGGCACCATGCTGGGTGAACACCACCCGCACCTGTTGCCGCTGGCCGATCGGACGCTGGCCCCCACCGACGTGGACACGCTGTCCGGGCACGACGTCGTCTTCCTCGGTCTGCCGCACGGCCACAGCGCCGCGCTGGCCGAACAACTCGGCGACGACACGCTGATCGTCGACTGCGGCGCCGATTTCCGGCTGACCGACCCGTCGGCGTGGGAACGTTTCTACGGATCGCCGCACGCCGGCAGCTGGCCGTACGGCCTGCCCGAACTACCCGGCGGCCGCGAGAAGCTGGCCGGCGCCAAGCGGATCGCGGTGCCCGGCTGCTATCCCACCGCTGCGCTGTTGGCGCTGCTGCCCGCCGTCGCCGAGGACCTCGTCGAACCCGCGGTGACCATCGTCGCCGTCAGCGGCACCTCCGGCGCCGGCCGTGCCGCCAAGACCGATCTGCTCGGCGCGGAGGTCATCGGTTCGGCCCGTGCCTACAACGTCGGCGGCAAGCACCGCCACACCCCCGAGATCGCGCAGGGGCTGCGGGCCGTCACCGACAGGGACGTCACCGTGTCGTTCACCCCGGTGCTGATCCCCACCGCGCGGGGGATCCTCGCCACCTGCACGGCAAGGACTTCCGCACCGCTGTCGCAGCTGCGCACGGCCTACGAGAAGGCTTACCACGCCGAACCGTTCGTGCATCTGCTACCCGAGGGGCAGCTGCCCAAGACCGGTTCGGTGATCGGCAGCAACGCCGCGCAGCTCGCAGTGGCCGTCGACGAGGATGCGCAGACGTTCATCGCGATCGCCGCGATCGACAACTTGGTCAAGGGCACCGGAGGCGCCGCCGTGCAGTCGATGAACCTGGCGCTGGGGTGGCCGGAGACGGAAGGACTGTCGATCGTGGGGGTCGCACCGTGACCGAATCGAACGTCGCCGGCCAGGCGGCTCCGGCGCCGCTCATCCGCACCCAGGGCGTCACCGCCCCCGCGGGGTTCCGGGCCGCAGGCGTCGCGGCCGGGATCAAGGCCTCCGGTGCGCTCGACCTCGCCCTGGTCCTCAACGAGGGGCCCGACCACACCGCCGCGGGCGTGTTCACCCGCAACCAGGTACAGGCCGCGCCGGTGCTGTGGAGCCGCCAGGTGCTCACCACCGGGCGGTTGCGCGCCGTGATCCTCAACTCGGGCGGCGCCAATGCCTGCACCGGCCCGCTTGGCTTCCAGGACGCCCACGCCACCGCCGAGGCGGTGGCCGCGGCCCTGTCGGACTGGGGTTCGGAGACCGGCGCCATCGAGGTCGCCGTCTGCTCGACAGGTCTGATCGGCGACCGGCTGCCGATGGACAAGGTGCTCGGGGGCGTCACCGAGATCGTCCACGAGATGGCCGGCGGTCTGTCCGGTGGCGAGGAAGCCGCCCGCGCCATCATGACCACCGACACCGTGCCGAAACAGGTTGCGCTGCACCATCCGGACAACTGGACGGTCGGCGGGATGGCCAAGGGCGCGGGCATGATGGCGCCGTCACTGGCCACGATGCTGTGCGTGCTCACCACCGACGCCGTCGCCGACGCCGAGGCGCTGAACACCGCGTTGCGCCGCGCGGCCGCCCGTACCTTCGACCGGCTCGACATCGACGGCAGCTGCTCGACCAACGACACCGTGCTGCTGCTGGCCTCGGGTGCCAGCGAGATCGCTCCCACCCAGGAACAGCTCGACGAGGCGGTACTGCGGGTGTGCGACGACCTGTGCGCCCAACTGCAGGCCGACGCCGAAGGGGTCACCAAACGCATCGCGATCACGGTCAGCGGCGCACCCACCGAGGACGATGCGCTGACCGCGGCCCGCCTGCTCGCCCGAGACAGCCTCGTCAAGACCGCGCTGTTCGGCTCCGACCCGAACTGGGGCCGGGTGCTGGCTGCGGTCGGCATGGTGCCGTTCACCATCGACCCGAACCGGATCACGGTGTCGTTCAACGGATCCCCAACGTATGTCAACGGTGCGGGAGCGCCCGGCGCCCGTGAGGTCGACCTGAGCGGTGCGGACATCGACGTGCGTGTCGACCTCGGGCTCGGCGGCGGGGAAGCGACGGTGCGCACCACGGATCTGTCGCACGCCTACGTCGAAGAGAACTCGGCCTACAGCTCATGAGCACCGGCACCGAGTCCAGCACCACCGCGACCAAGGCGCAGGTCCTCGCCGCAGCGCTGCCGTGGCTCAAACAGCTGCACGGGAAGGTCGTCGTCGTCAAGTACGGCGGCAACGCCATGATCGACGACACCCTCAAGGCCGCGTTCGCCGCCGACATGGTGTTCCTGCGCAACTGCGGGGTGCACCCCGTCGTCGTCCACGGGGGTGGTCCACAGATCAGCGCGATGCTCAAACGGCTCGGTATCCCCGGCGACTTCCGTGGCGGCTTCCGGGTGACCACGCCCGAGGTGCTCGATGTCGCCCGCATGGTGTTGTTCGGCCAGGTCGGCCGCGAACTCGTCGGCCTGATCAACGCGCACGGCCCCTACGCCGTCGGCATCACCGGTGAAGACGCGCACCTGTTCACCGCGGTGCGGCGTGACGTCATGGTCGACGGCGTTGCCACCGACATCGGTCTTGTGGGCGACGTCGAACGGGTCGACACCGCTGCCGTGCTCGACCTGATCGCTGCCGGCCGCATCCCGGTGGTGTCCACGATCGCGCCGGACGCGCACGGCGTGGTGCACAACATCAACGCCGACACCGCCGCCGCCGCGCTCGCCGGGGCGCTGAACGCCGAGAAGCTCGTGATGCTCACCGACATCGAAGGGCTCTATACCGACTGGCCCAACCGGGACTCGCTGGTCAGCCAGATCGACACCGCCACACTCGCGGAGCTGTTGCCGAAGCTGGAGGCCGGTATGGTGCCCAAGATCGAGGCCTGTCTGCGCGCCGTCGACGAGGGCGTGCCCAGCGCACACGTCATCGACGGCCGCGTCGAGCACTGTGTGCTGGTCGAACTGTTCACCGACGAGGGGACCGGCACCAAGGTGGTGAGCTCGTGACGCTCCAAGACCGGTGGCAAGCCGTGATGATGAACAACTACGGCACCCCGCCGCTGGCGCTGGCCAGCGGGGACGGCGCCGTCGTCACCGACACCGAGGGAAGGTCCTACGTCGACCTGCTCGGCGGCATCGCGGTCAACCTGCTCGGCCACCGCCACCCCGCCGTCATCGAGGCCGTCACCCGCCAGCTCAACACCCTGGGCCACACCTCGAACCTGTACGCCACCGAGCCCGGTATCGCCCTGGCCGAGGCGTTGGTCGGGCACCTCGGCACCCCGGCACGGGTGTTCTTCTGCAACTCGGGAGCCGAGGCCAACGAGGTCGCCTTCAAGATCACCAGGCTGACCGGACGGACTCGGATCGTGGCCGCGCAGAACGCCTTTCACGGCCGCACCATGGGTGCGCTGGCGCTCACCGGCCAGCCGGCCAAGCAGGCGCCGTTCGCACCGCTGCCCGGCGACGTCACCCATGTCCCGTTCGGCGACGTCGAGGCGCTGGCCGCAGCGGTCGACGACCGGACGGCGGCGGTGTTCCTCGAACCGATCATGGGGGAAAGCGGTGTGGTCGTCCCGCCGGCCGGCTATCTGGCGGCCGCGCGTGACATCACCACCCGGCACGGGGCGCTGCTGGCCATCGACGAGGTGCAGACCGGGGTCGGGCGCACCGGCGCGTTCTACGCCCACCAGCACGACGGCATCACCCCCGACCTCGTGACGTTGGCCAAGGGCCTCGGCGGCGGGCTGCCGCTCGGCGCCTGCCTCGCTGTCGGCGCCGTCGGGGATCTGCTGACCCCCGGACTGCACGGCAGCACGTTCGGCGGCAACCCCGTGTGCACCGCGGCCGGTCTGGCGGTGCTGGAGACGCTGGCCGACGACGACCTCATCGCCCGCGCCGGGGTGCTCGGCAAGACGCTGAGCCACGGTGTCGAGGAGCTGAACCATCCGCTGGTCGACCACGTCCGCGGCCGAGGTCTGCTGATCGGCATCGTGCTGCGCGCCGCCGCCGCCAAGACCGCGGAGGCCGCGGCGCGCGACGCCGGATTCCTGGTCAACGCGGCGGCACCCGACGTGATCCGGCTGGCCCCGCCGCTGGTGGTCACTGACGCACAGATCGAGAGCTTCCTCGGCGCCCTGCCCGGCGTCCTCGACACCGCCGCGGAGGTGGCGAACCCATGAGACATTTCCTGCGCGACGACGATCTGAGCCCCGACGAGCAGGCCGAGGTGCTGGCGCTGGCCGCCGAGCTCAAGAAGGATCCGCTGCTGCACCGGCCGCTGGCCGGTCCGCGCGGTGTCGCGGTGATCTTCGACAAGAACTCGACGCGCACCCGGTTCTCCTTCGAGGTGGGGATCGCCCAACTCGGCGGACACGCGGTGGTGGTCGACGGGCGCAGCACCCAGCTGGGCCGTGAGGAGACTCTCGAGGACACCGGAAAGGTGTTGTCCCGCTACGTCGATGCGATCGTGTGGCGCACGTTCGCCCAGGAGCGGCTCACCGCGATGGCCGCCGGTGCGACGGTGCCGGTGGTCAACGCCCTGTCCGACGAGTTCCACCCCTGTCAGGTGCTCGCCGACCTGCAGACCCTGATCGAGCGCCGGGGCGCGCTGCCGGGTCTGCGGATGTCCTACTTCGGCGACGGCGCCAACAACATGGCGCACTCGCTGATGCTCGGTGGCGCCACCGCGGGGATGCACGTGACGATCGCGGCGCCGCACGGCTTCGAACCCCACCCGATGTTCGTCGCCGCGGCACACGAGCGTGCGCAGCAGACCGGCGGATCGGTCACCGTCACCGCGGATCCGCATCAGGGTGCCGACGGCGCCGACGTGCTCGTCACCGACACGTGGACGTCGATGGGCCAGGAGAACGACGGTCTGGACCGGGTGCGCCCGTTCCGGCCGTTCCAGGTCAACAGCGGCCTGCTGGACCGCGCCGACTCCGACGCCGTTGTGCTGCACTGCCTGCCTGCCCACCGCGGGCACGAGATCACCGACGACGTCATCGACGGGCCGCACAGCGCGGTGTGGGACGAGGCCGAGAACCGGCTGCACGCGCAGAAGGCGCTGTTGGTGTGGTTGCTGGAGCGGTCGGGATGATGCACTCATGACGTCGGCGGCGACCCGGGCCGGACGGCAGGCCCGTATCGTCGCGATCCTGTCGTCGCACTCGGTGCGCAGCCAGGGCGAGCTGGCCGCCAGGCTCGCCGACGAGGGCATCGAGGTCACCCAGGCCACGCTGTCGCGCGACCTGGAGGAGCTGGGCGCGGTCAAGCTGCGCGGCGCCGACGGCGGCGTCGGTGTCTACGTCGTCCCCGAGGACGGCAGCCCCGTGCGGGGGGTGTCCGGCGGCACCGAACGGTTGACCCGCCTGCTCGGTGACCTGCTGGTGTCCACCGACGCCTCGGGCAACCTCGCCGTACTGCGCACGCCGCCCGGTGCGGCACACTATCTCGCCAGCGCGCTCGATCGAGCCGCGCTGCCGTACGTCGTCGGCACCATTGCCGGTGACGACACCATCATGGTGGTGGCCCGCGAACCCATGACGGGCGTCGAGCTGGCCGCCACCCTCGAGAACCTGAAGTAAGAGGAGATTGGTCATGTCCGAACGCGTCATCCTGGCGTACTCCGGCGGTCTGGACACCTCGGTGGCGATCAGCTGGATCGGCAAGGAGACCGGGCGCGAGGTGGTGGCGGTGGCCATCGACCTCGGTCAGGGTGGTGAGGACATGGACGTCGTGCGCCAGCGTGCCCTCGACTGCGGTGCCGTCGAAGCCGTCGTCGTCGACGCCCGCGACGAGTTCGCCGAGAACTACTGCCTGCCCGCCATCCAGTCCAACGCGCTCTACATGGACCGCTATCCGCTGGTGTCGGCGCTGAGCCGGCCGCTGATCGTCAAACACCTCGTCGACGCCGCCCGTGAGCACGGCGGCGGCATCGTCGCGCACGGCTGCACCGGCAAGGGCAACGACCAGGTCCGCTTCGAGGTCGGATTCGCCTCGCTGGCACCGGATCTCGAGGTGCTCGCCCCGGTGCGCGACTACGCGTGGACTCGGGAGAAGGCGATCGCATTCGCCGAGGAGAACGCCATCCCGATCAACGTGACCAAGCGCTCGCCGTTCTCGATCGACCAGAACGTGTGGGGCCGTGCGGTGGAGACCGGATTCCTCGAGCACCTGTGGAACGCGCCCACCAAGGACGTCTACGACTACACCGAGGACCCGACGCTGAACTGGAGCACCCCCGACGAGGTCATCGTCGGCTTCGACAAGGGTGTGCCGGTGTCCATCGACGGGCGTGACGTGACGGTGCTGCAGGCCATCGAGGAACTCAACCGCCGCGCCGGCGCCCAGGGCGTGGGCCGCCTCGACGTCGTCGAGGACCGGCTGGTCGGCATCAAGAGCCGCGAGATCTACGAGGCGCCCGGGGCGATGGTGCTCATCACCGCGCACACCGAACTCGAACACGTCACGCTCGAGCGTGAACTCGGCCGCTTCAAGCGGGGCACCGACCGCAAGTGGGGTGAGCTGGTCTACGACGGCCTGTGGTTCTCGCCGCTGAAGCGGTCGTTGGAAGCCTTCGTCGCCGACACTCAGCAGCATGTGACCGGCGAGATCCGGATGGTGTTGCACGGCGGGCACATCGCCGTCAACGGACGGCGCAGTGCCGAGTCGCTCTACGACTTCAACCTGGCGACATACGACGAAGGCGACACCTTCGACCAGTCGGCGGCGCGCGGCTTCGTGCAGATCCACGGCCTGTCGTCGAGCATCTCCGCCCGCCGCGACCTCGGCATCAAGTGAGCCGCGCGTGAGCACCAACGAGGGGTCGCTGTGGGGCGGCCGGTTCGCCGACGGGCCCGCCGACGCGTTGGCGGCCCTGAGTAAGTCGACGCACTTCGACTGGGTGCTCGCGCCGTATGACATCGCGGCGTCGAAGGCCCATGCGCGCGTGCTGTTCCGCGCCGGTCTGCTCACCGATGAGCAGCGCGACGGGCTGCTGGCGGGCCTCGACAGCCTGGCCTCGGACCTGGCCGACGGCAGTTTCGGCCCGCTGGTCACCGACGAGGACGTACACGGTGCGCTCGAACGCGGTCTGATCGACCGGGTGGGCCCCGAGCTCGGCGGCCGGCTGCGCGCCGGCCGCTCCCGCAACGACCAGGTCGCCACGCTGTTCCGCGCCTGGCTGCGCGACGCGATCCGCCGGGTCGCCGCCGGGGTGCTCGACGTCGTCGGCGCCCTGGCCACCCAGGCCGCCGCCCACCCTACTGCGATCATGCCCGGCAAGACGCATCTGCAGTCCGCGCAACCGGTGCTGCTGGCTCACCACCTGCTCGCCCACGCGCACCCGCTGCTGCGTGACGTCGACCGGCTCGCCGACGTCGACAAGCGCGCCGCGGTGTCGCCGTACGGGGCGGGCGCGCTGGCCGGGTCGTCACTCGGACTCGACCCCGACGCGATCGCCGAGGAGCTCGGCTTCGACGCGGCGGCCGACAACTCGATCGACGCTACCGCCGCGCGCGATTTCGCTGCCGAGGCGGCGTTCGTGCTGGCGATGATCGGGGTCGACCTGTCCCGACTCGCCGAGGACATCATCCTCTGGAGCACAACGGAATTCGGCTACGTCACCCTGCACGACGCGTGGTCGACGGGCAGTTCGATCATGCCGCAGAAGAAGAACCCCGACATCGCCGAACTAGCGCGCGGGAAGTCGGGTCGGCTGATCGGAAACCTGACCGGGCTGCTGGCCACGCTCAAGGCGCAGCCGCTGGCCTACAACCGCGATCTGCAGGAGGACAAGGAGCCGGTCTTCGACTCGGTGGCGCAGCTGGAGTTGCTGCTGCCCGCGGTGGCCGGGCTGGTGTCCACACTGCGGTTCGACGTCGACCGGATGGCCGAACTGGCGCCGCTGGGGTTCACGCTCGCCACCGACGTCGCGGAATGGCTTGTGCGGCGCGGAGTTCCGTTCCGGGTGGCCCACGAGGCCGCGGGTGCGGCGGTGCGGGCGGCCGAGGCGCGCGGCGTGGGACTGGAAGACCTCACCGACGCCGAGCTGACCGGTATCCATCCGGAACTGACCGGCGAGGTGCGTGAGGTGTTGACCATCGAGGGTTCGGTCAACTCCCGCGACGCCCGCGGCGGCACCGCACCGGTGCAGGTGGCCAAGCAGCTCAGCGTCGTCCGCGACACCGCCGACCGGCTGCGGTTGCGGCTGCGCGGCTGACTAACCCGGATTGGTGTAGACGCGCTGCGGGGCGACGAGCACCGCGGTGCGCCGTTCCTCGGCCATCACCCGGTCGTAGGTGTCCCAGTCGTCGTGGGTGCCGCCCGCGGCGGCGAACACGTCGCGCAACAGCTTCCGCAGAGCATCGCCGTCGACCTCGGGGTGGGGGTCGTCGGGTCCGATCAGCTCCGCGCGTCCCTCGACGGTCGCCCACTGCCAGCCGGCGCGGGCGGCGATCGTGGCCCGCGGATCGGCGCGCAGATTGCGGAGCTTGAGTGAGCCGCCGACCGCGACGAGCCCGACCACCGGCGTCGCGGTGAGCGGGTGCGCGAGCACTCCGGCGTTGACGACCGTGGACTGGATGCTGCCGTCGCGGCGCAGTGTGCTGACCACACACAGCCCGTGGTCGCGTGCGAGCAGCCCGGTGAACGCGGAGAGGTCGGCCATGAATCGACGCTACTCCCGAACCAGCGGTCAGCCGATCTGCTCGGACAGCTCGAACCAGCGGCTCTCGGCTTCGGCGACCTCGTCCTCCATCGCCCGAATCGCGGCCACCTTGGTGGCCAGTCCCTCGAAATCGGACTGGTCGTGATCGGCGAGCGCGGTGCGGTCGCGGTCGATCTGGGCCTGCAGTTTCTCCAACCGGCGCTCCAGGGCGGCGACTTCTTTCTGCGCCGCCCGCAACTCGGCGCCGGACAGTCCCGTCGACTGCTCCGCGGGGGCGGCGGGTGCGGCCCCGGTCTCGGTAGCGTGTGCCGCCCGCAAGCGGAGGTACTCGTCGACGCCGCCCGGTAGGTGGCGAAGACGGCCACCGAGGATGCCGTACTGCTGATCGGTGACTCGTTCCAGGAAATACCGGTCGTGGCTGACCACGATGAGGGTGCCCGGCCACGAATCGAGCAGATCCTCCATGGCGGCCAGCATGTCGGTGTCGAGGTCGTTGGTCGGCTCGTCGAGGATCAGCACGTTGGGCTGTGACAGCAGGATCAGCAGCAGCTGCAGGCGACGCTGCTGCCCACCGGAGAGGTCCTTGACCGGAGTCGACAGTTGCGCGCTGGAGAACCCGAGCCGTTCCAGCAGTTGACCCGGCGTGAGTTCCTGAGCCTTGGAGCCGGCCCCGAACGTGTACGTGGTGCGCAGCCCTTCGAGAACGATCCGCACCGGATCGTCCAGGTGCGGCTGGAGTTCGTCGAGGGTCTGGGTCAGCGTCGCGATCTTGACGGTCTTACCGCGCTTCACCCGGCCTTCGGTCGGCTGCACCGAACCGTCGATGAGACCGAGCAGTGTCGACTTGCCGGCCCCGTTGACACCGAGGATCCCGGTGCGTTCGCCGGGGGCGAGCCGCCACTCGACCTGACGCAGCACCTCGCGGTCGCCGTAGGACACCGACACGTCGAGCAGGTCGACCACTTGCTTGCCGAGCCGTGACACCGCCAATGACTGCAGCGCCACCTTGTCGCGGATCTCGGGGACGTCGGCGATCAGCGCGTTCGCCGCCTCGATCCGGAACTTGGGCTTCGACGTCCGGGCCGGGGCGCCACGGCGCAGCCACGCCAGCTCTTTGCGGGCCAGATTCTGGCGGCGCGCCTCGATCGTGGCGGCCTGGCGGTCGCGTTCCACGCGCTGCAGCACATAGGCCGCGTATCCGCCGTCGAACGGTTCGACGATCCGGTCGTGCACCTCCCACGTCGTGGTGCACACCTCGTCGAGGAACCAGCGGTCGTGCGTCACCACCAGCAATCCGCCCGCCGACGGCGACCAGCGCCGCTTCAGATGTTCGGCCAGCCAGGTGATGGCCTCGACATCGAGGTGGTTGGTCGGCTCGTCCAGGGCCAGTACGTCGTGGTCGCCGGCGAGCAGCGCGGCCAGCGCCACCCGGCGGCGCTGCCCCCCTGACAGGGTGCCCAGCACGGCGTCCCACGCCAGATCGCCGAGCAGACCGCTGATTACGTCACGGCCGCGCGGGTCGCCGGCCCACTCGTGTTCGGGCATGTCACCGACCACCGCATGCCCGACAGTGTCGTCGTCGTCGAGGGTGTCGGCCTGATCGAGCACCCCGATCCGGACCCCGCCACGCACGGTCACCCGGCCCGAGTCGGGGCTGCGCCGGCCCGCCAGCATGGCCAGCAGGCTGGACTTGCCGTCGCCGTTGCGGCCGACGATGCCGATCCGGTCTCCCTCGTTCACGCCCAGCGAGACGCGGTCGAACACGACTTTGGTCGGGTATTCCAGATGGAGGGCTTCAGCCCCGAGAAGATGCGCCATGTCCCCTCAAGGCTATGCGGGTGTGGTGCTGACATTCATGGCGGTCGACCAGCAACGCTGTGCCATGATGACGGAGCATTACGGCAGGGCCGCCGGGGGACCGGCCGCGACGTCGATGTGAAGGGGAGTAGTCGGTGGTGGACCTCTCGGCGATCACCAGACCGGTCGGACGGCTGGTCGCGACCGCGCAGAACGGTCTGGAGGTCTTGCGTTACGGCGGCTTGGAGACCGGCGCCGTCCCCTCACCGTTCCAGATCGTGCAGAGCGTGCCGATGTACCGGCTGCGGCGCTACTTCCCGCCCGACGTCCGTCCGGGCGCCACACCGCCGGGCCCGCCGGTGCTGATGGTGCACCCGATGATGATGTCGGCCGACATGTGGGACGTCACCCGTGACGAGGGCGCGGTCGGCATCCTCCACCGCGCGGGACTCGACCCGTGGGTGATCGACTTCGGCTCACCGGACAAAGTCGAGGGCGGTATGCAGCGCAACCTCGCCGACCACGTGGTGGCGCTGTCGGAGGCGATCGACACCGTCAAACAGGTCTGCGGCCACGACGTTCACCTCGCCGGCTATTCCCAGGGCGGCATGTTCTGCTACCAGACCGCCGCGTACCGCCAGTCGCGAGACCTCGCCAGCATCATCGCGTTCGGCGCCCCGGTCGACACCCTGGCCGCGCTACCGCTGAACCTGCCCGCGGGTTTGGCCGTCGGCGCCGCCGACTTCATGGCCGACCACGTCTTCAGCCGCATCGACATCCCGGGGTGGTTGGCCCGCACGGGATTCCAGATGCTCGACCCGATCAAGACGGCGCAGGCACGCGTCGAATTCCTGATGCAGCTGCACGACCGCGAAGCGCTGCTGCCGCGGGAACAGCAGCGGCGATTCCTGGCCTCCGAGGGATGGATCGCCTGGTCGGGCCCGGCGATCTCCGAACTGCTCAAACAGTTCATCGCCCACAACCGCATGATGACCGGCGGTTTCTCCATCCACGGTCAGCTGGTCACGCTGTCCGACATCACCTGCCCGGTCCTTGCCGTCGTGGGCGAGGTCGACGACATCGGTCAGCCGCCGTCGGTGCGCGGTATCAAGCGGGCGGCGCCCCAGGCCGACGTCTACGAATACCTCATCCGCGCAGGGCATTTCGGTTTGGTCGTCGGGTCGAAGGCGTCCCACCAGACGTGGCCGACCGTCGCGGGCTGGGTCAGGTGGCTCGAGGGCGGCGGCGAGATGCCCGAGGGTGTCGCCCCGATGGCGCTGCAGCCGCCGGAGCACGTCGAGAGCGGGGTGTCGCTCACCTCACGCGTCGCGCACGGAGCCACCGCCGCCACCGAGATGGCGTTCGGGGTCGCGCGCTCCGCGGCCGGTGCGCTGGTCTCGGCGAACAAGTCAGCACGTTCGCTGGCGGTGGAGACGGCCCGCACACTGCCGCGCCTGGCCAGGCTGGGTCAGATCAACGACCACACCCGGATCTCGCTCGGGCGAATCGTGTCGGAGCAGGCCCGCGGCGCGCCGGACGGCGAATTCCTGCTCTACGACGGTCGGGTGCACACCTACGAAGCCGTCGACCGCCGCATCAACAACGTCGTGCGCGGACTCATCGAGGTCGGTGTGCGGCAGGGCACCAGGGTCGGGGTGCTCATGGAGACACGCCCCAGCGCCCTGGTCGCGATCACGGCGCTGTCCCGACTCGGTGCAGTGGCGGTGCTGATGCCGCCCGACGTGGACCTGGCGGCGGCCGCCCGCCTGGGCGCGGTGTCGGAGATCATCGCCGATCCCAGCCATCTCGACGCGGCGCGCACCCTCCCGATGCGGGTGCTGGTGCTGGGCGGCGGCGACACGCGCGACCTGCACGTGCCCGAGGACGCCGACGTCGTCGACATGGAGCAGATCGACCCCGACCAGGTCGCGCTGCCCGGGTGGTACCGGCCCAATCCCGGCCTCGCCCGCGATTTGGCCTTCGTCGCGTTCAGCTCGGTCGGCGGCGAACTCGTCGCCCGCCAGATCACCAACTACCGGTGGGCGCTGTCGGCGTTCGGCACCGCCTCGGCGGCCAACCTGGGCCGCACCGACACCGTCTACTGCCTGACCCCGCTGCACCACCAGTCGGGGCTGCTGGTCAGCCTCGGCGGCGCGGTCGTCGGCGGGACGCGGATCGCCCTGTCGCGGGAACTGCGCCCGGACCGGTTCGTCCAGGAGATCCGCCAGTACGGCGTCTCGGTGGTGTCCTACACGTGGGCGATGCTGCGCGCCATCATCGACGATCCGTCGTTCCGCTTGTCCGGCGGCCATCCGGTGCGGCTGTTCATCGGTTCAGGTATGCCGACGGGGTTGTGGAAGCGGGTCGTCGACATCTTCGCCCCGGCGCACGTGGTCGAGTTCTTCGCGACCACCGACGGGCAGGCCGTTCTCGCCAACGTCTCCGGGGCGAAGATCGGCAGCAAGGGCCGGGCGCTGCCCGGCGGCGGACAGGTGGAGTTGGCGGCCTACGACCCCGACGACGATCTCATCCTCGAGGACAACCTCGGGTTCGTGCGGCGCGCCGCCCCCAACGAGGTCGGCGTGCTGCTGGCGCGTCCGCGGGGGCCGGTGGACCCGACGGCGTCGGTCAAGCGGGGCGTCTTCGCGCCCGCCGACACCTGGGTGTCCTCGGAGTACCTCTTCCGCCGCGACGAGGACGGCGACTACTGGCTGGTGGACAACCGCGGTGCGGTGATCCACACCGAGCGCGGGCCGGTGTACGCAATGCCGATCGGCGATGCGGTGGGTCGGATCGGCGCGGTCGACCTCGCCGTCACCTACGGGATCGAGGCCGGCGGCCGGCAGTTGGCGGTCACCGCACTCGCGCTGTGCCCGGGTGGCAGCATCCCGACGGCCGAACTGTCCGAGGCGCTGGCCGCTCTGCCCGTGGGTAACCCGCCCGACATCGTCCACGTCGTGTCGGACATCGAGCTCAGCGCCTCCTACCGCCCGTTGGTCAGCCCGCTGCGAGCCGCGGGCGTGCCGCGGCCGTCGCGCCGTAATGCTTGGTACCTCGATCCCGATACCAATAGTTACAAGCGGCTGACCGTGGCCGCGCGTGCCGAAATCGTCGGAGGTCAGGACCGTGCACCCGCAGAGGACGACTCACCGTTGCAGCCCCGCGCGCAACAGTGACGCCGCGCCACGCCGCGGGCGCACTGATAGGCTCCCGCTGGTGTCGCTTCGACTGGAGGATTGATGAAATCGCAGAGCCGGAACAACCGCCCGGGCTGGCGTCGCGCGCTCACCGGCACGCTCGCCAGCGGTGCGCTCGCCGCGGCCATGCTGGTCACCGCGCCGGCATCCCAGGCCGACGTCCTCGATCAGATCGGCGCCAAGTACATGCAGGGCTCCGGTGGCGGTCAGATCTCGATCTTCGTCGAGCAGTCGCTGAACCTGCGCGCTCAGGGCTTCCGCCCGTCTCAGGAGAATCTCGTTGCGCTGCAGGAAGGTTGGGATTTCCTGCCCAATCAGACCCGGCTGCTCGACGCGCTCAAGAACACGGTCGCCTACCAGCGCAAGGTGCAGATGCAGGCGGCGATGTCCGGGGGC
Organism: Mycolicibacterium litorale; assembly: GCF_014218295.1. The sequence continues at coordinate 2,961,053 of NZ_AP023287.1, read as the reverse complement.
GGTGGCCCCGCGGTCAAGGCGCCCGCCTGGGTTCCGCCGGGTGACAACAACCCGTGGCTCGGGCCCGAATACGACATCAACCCCTACGACTAGCGGGTACGGCGTGCTCGACGAGAAGTTGCGGGCGATCCTGGTCTGCCCCCAGGACCGGGGTCCGCTGCTGCTGGTGGACGACGAGATCCTGTACAACCCGAGGCTGCGGTTGAGCTATCGCATCGACGACGGGATTCCTGTACTGCTCGTCGACGAGGCGGTCACCGTGACCGACGACGCCGAACACCAGCGCCTGCTCGACCGGGCGGAGTCCTGACTGAGCGTCGCCCTGCTCGAGGTCGATCCGCTCACCGCGGCCCGACGACTGCTCGGATCGGTGCTGACGGTGCGCGGGGTGAGCGCCACCGTCGTCGAGGTGGAGGCCTACGGCGGCCCGCCCGACGGACCCTGGCCCGATGCCGCAGCGCACTCCTACCGTGGGCCCGGTGTGCGCAACGCCGTGATGTTCGGACCCGCGGGACGCCTCTACACCTACCGCAGTCACGGCATCCATGTCTGCGCGAACGTGGTGTGTGCGGATGACGGGGTGGCCGCGGCGGTGCTGCTGCGTGCGGCCGTGATCGAGTCGGGTCATGACGTCGTCCAGCGGCGCCGCGGCGAGGCGGTGCGGCAGACCGCGCTGGCCAGGGGGCCCGGCAATCTGTGCGCGGCGGTCGGAATCACCATGGCGGACAATGGAATCGACGTGTTCGCCGACGACAGCCCGGTGCACCTGCGGCTGGGTGAGGAGCAGCCCTACGTCGCCGGCCCGCGGGTCGGCGTGAGCAAGGCGGCCGACCGGCCCTGGCGACTGTGGCTGGCCGGGCGGCCCGAGGTGTCGGCGTACCGGCGCAGCCCGCGCGCTCCGGCGCCGGGCGGCAGCGACTGATCCGGGCGCGTACGGAAAGATCGAGGCATGAGCAGCATCCTCGACGAGCTGGACTGGCGCGGGCTGATCGCGCAGTCGACCGACCGGGACGCGTTGGCGGCCGAACTCTCCGCCGGTCCGATGACGCTGTACTCCGGATTCGACCCGACTGCGCCGAGCCTGCACGCCGGACATCTCGTCCCGCTGCTGACCCTGCGCCGATTCCAGCAGGCCGGACACCGGCCCATCGTGCTCGCCGGCGGCGCGACCGGCATGATCGGCGATCCCCGCGACACGGGGGAGCGCACGATGCAGACCGCCGACACCGTCGCCGACTGGGCCGACCGCATCCGCGGGCAGCTCGAACGCTTCGTCGAGTTCGACGATTCGCCCACCGGGGCGATCGTCGAGAACAACCTGTCCTGGACCGGCGAACTGTCGGCGATCGAGTTCCTGCGCGACGTCGGCAAGTACTTCTCGGTCAACGTGATGCTCGACCGCGACACCGTCCGGCGGCGCCTGGAGGGAGAGGGGATCTCCTACACCGAGTTCAGTTACATGCTGCTGCAGGCCAACGACTATGTGCGCCTGCGTGAACGGTACGGATGTGCGCTGCAGATCGGCGGCTCCGACCAGTGGGGCAACATCGTCGCCGGGGTGCGGCTGGTGCGCCAGAAGCTCGGCGACACCGTCCATGCGATGACGACACCGCTGGTCACGGACTCGGAGGGCAAGAAGTTCGGCAAGTCCACCGGCGGTGGCAATCTCTGGCTGGACCCGGAGATGACGACCCCCTACGCCTGGTACCAGTACTTCATCAACACCGCCGACGCCGACGTCGTCAACTACCTGCGGTGGTTCACGTTCCTCGAGGCCGGCGAGCTCGCGGAACTGGAGGAGGCCACGCGCGAGCGTCCGCACCAGCGAACCGCCCAGCGCAGGCTTGCCGCGGAGCTCACCACCCTGGTCCACGGCGAGGCCGCGACCCGTTCGGTCGAGCACGCCAGCCAGGCGCTGTTCGGGCGCGGGGAACTCAGCGCCTTGGACGAGCCGACGCTGGCCGCCGCACTACGGGAGGCATCGGTGGCCGAACTCACCCCGAGCGGACCGGATCTGATCACCGATCTGCTGGTGGCCACCGGATTGTCCGCGAGCAAGGGAGCGGCACGGAGGACCATCGCCGAAGGCGGAGTCTCGGTCAACAACGTGAAGATCGACAGCGACGAGTGGACCCCGCAGCCCTCGGACTTCCTGCACGGACGCTGGTTGGTGCTGCGTCGGGGGAAGCGGAATATCGCGGGGGTGCAGCGCGTTGGATGACTCGGCGATGGAAGAAGTGGCACGGCCGTACGACTGTGCGCCTGCCGAAGTCGGTCGGAAACCCAGGTTGACCTGGGGATTTGACTCCGAGTTTCCACTGACGTAACTTATTCCACGTCGCCGCGACACGGCCTCCGGGCCAGGGAGCGCGGCAGACTCCCAGAGGGAAACCTACTTCGGTGGGTTCCTGACCGTCCGCACTACGAGACGCGGCTTAAACGCCGCGGGATCGTCGCGCGGGTCGGACGGGTGTGTTGTTTGAGAACTCAATAGTGTGTTTGGTGGTTTTTGTTTGTTGTTTTTGTTTTGGCCATGCTTCTTTTTCCCGTTTAGGGGTGTGGTTGTTTTTTGCCAGATGTTTCTGGTTGTGATCGGATTTTCCTGATTGCCTTTTTTGGGTTTTGTTTGGAGAGTTTGATCCTGGCTCAGGACGAACGCTGGCGGCGTGCTTAACACATGCAAGTCGAACGGAAAGGCCCTTCGGGGTACTCGAGTGGCGAACGGGTGAGTAACACGTGGGTGATCTGCCCTGCACTTTGGGATAAGCCTGGGAAACTGGGTCTAATACCGAATATACCTCGCTGGTTGCATGACCTGGTGGGGGAAAGCTTTTGCGGTGTGGGATGGGCCCGCGGCCTATCAGCTTGTTGGTGGGGTGATGGCCTACCAAGGCGACGACGGGTAGCCGGCCTGAGAGGGTGACCGGCCACACTGGGACTGAGATACGGCCCAGACTCCTACGGGAGGCAGCAGTGGGGAATATTGCACAATGGGCGCAAGCCTGATGCAGCGACGCCGCGTGGGGGATGACGGCCTTCGGGTTGTAAACCTCTTTCAGTAGGGACGAAGCGCAAGTGACGGTACCTACAGAAGAAGGACCGGCCAACTACGTGCCAGCAGCCGCGGTAATACGTAGGGTCCGAGCGTTGTCCGGAATTACTGGGCGTAAAGAGCTCGTAGGTGGTTTGTCGCGTTGTTCGTGAAAACCTAAGGCTTAACCTTGGGCGTGCGGGCGATACGGGCAGACTGGAGTACTGCAGGGGAGACTGGAATTCCTGGTGTAGCGGTGGAATGCGCAGATATCAGGAGGAACACCGGTGGCGAAGGCGGGTCTCTGGGCAGTAACTGACGCTGAGGAGCGAAAGCGTGGGGAGCGAACAGGATTAGATACCCTGGTAGTCCACGCCGTAAACGGTGGGTACTAGGTGTGGGTTTCCTTCTTGGGATCCGTGCCGTAGCTAACGCATTAAGTACCCCGCCTGGGGAGTACGGCCGCAAGGCTAAAACTCAAAGGAATTGACGGGGGCCCGCACAAGCGGCGGAGCATGTGGATTAATTCGATGCAACGCGAAGAACCTTACCTGGGTTTGACATGCACAGGACGCCAGTAGAGATATTGGTTCCCTTGTGGCCTGTGTGCAGGTGGTGCATGGCTGTCGTCAGCTCGTGTCGTGAGATGTTGGGTTAAGTCCCGCAACGAGCGCAACCCTTGTCTCATGTTGCCAGCACGTTATGGTGGGGACTCGTGAGAGACTGCCGGGGTCAACTCGGAGGAAGGTGGGGATGACGTCAAGTCATCATGCCCCTTATGTCCAGGGCTTCACACATGCTACAATGGCCGGTACAAAGGGCTGCGATGCCGTGAGGTGGAGCGAATCCTTTCAAAGCCGGTCTCAGTTCGGATCGGGGTCTGCAACTCGACCCCGTGAAGTCGGAGTCGCTAGTAATCGCAGATCAGCAACGCTGCGGTGAATACGTTCCCGGGCCTTGTACACACCGCCCGTCACGTCATGAAAGTCGGTAACACCCGAAGCCGGTGGCCTAACCCCTTGTGGGAGGGAGCCGTCGAAGGTGGGATCGGCGATTGGGACGAAGTCGTAACAAGGTAGCCGTACCGGAAGGTGCGGCTGGATCACCTCCTTTCTAAGGAGCACCACGAGACTCATGCCCGCCCACATCGTGTGGGGGTTCGGTGTTGTGAGCGATTCGTGAAGATGGGCTCTGCCTGTAGTGGGTGGGGTTCGGGTGCACAACAAACGTTCGTCGTTCCGGCGGGAATCGGGGCGGCGTGGGGATTGCCAGACACACTGTTGGGTCCTGAGGCAACAGGCCTGCGGGCTCATCCCGGAGTGGGGGTGGGTGCCGGCTCTCGAGGTGGTCAGCGTTGGCTGGCTGGTGTTCGGGGGTTTTGTTGCTGCCCTGCTTTGGTGGTGGGGTGTGGTGTTTGATTTGTGGATAGTGGTTGCGAGCATCTGAACGCTTGGGGTGCTGTGCGCGGGCCTCTTTGGGGGTTTGTGTGTGGTGGCTTGAGTGTTCGTTTGTTAATGCAATTTTTCTGTATTGACTCATTTTTTGGTTTTGTGTTGTAAGTGTTTAAGGGCGCATGGTGGATGCCTTGGCACTGGGAGCCGATGAAGGACGTGGGAGGCTGCGATATGCCTCGGGGAGCTGCCAACCGAGCGTGGATCCGAGGATGTCCGAATGGGGAAACCCGGCACGAGTGATGTCGTGTCACCTGTATCTGAATACATAGGGTGCAGGGGGAACGCGGGGAAGTGAAACATCTCAGTACCCGTAGGAAGAGAAAACAAAAGTGATTCCGTGAGTAGTGGCGAGCGAAAGCGGAGGATGGCTAAACCGTGCACATGTGATACCCGGCAGGGGTTGTGTGTGTGGTGTTGTGGGGTTCATTGTTTCCAGATCTGCCGGTCTGGGCTGCAGTGAGAAAAGCTCGTGTTAGTCGAACTGGTTTGGGATGGCCGACCGTAGAGGGTGAGAGTCCCGTAGGTGAAAACATGTGCTCTGTAGTGATGTGTCCCCGAGTAGCAGCGGGCCCGTGGAATCTGCTGTGAATCTGCCGGGACCACCCGGTAAGCCTGAATACTTCCCAGTGACCGATAGCGGATTAGTACCGTGAGGGAATGGTGAAAAGTACCCCGGGAGGGGAGTGAAAGAGTACCTGAAACCGTGTGCCTACAATCCGTCAGAGCCTTCGTTTTGTGCGTGGGGTGATGGCGTGCCTTTTGAAGAATGAGCCTGCGAGTCAGGGACATGTCGCGAGGTTAACCCGGGTGGGGTAGCCGTAGCGAAAGCGAGTCTGAATAGGGCGTATCCATGCAGTTGTGTGTGGTGTAGTGGTGTGTTCTGGACCCGAAGCGGAGTGATCTACCCATGGCCAGGGTGAAGCGACGGTAAGACGTCGTGGAGGCCCGAACCCACTTAGGTTGAAGACTGAGGGGATGAGCTGTGGGTAGGGGTGAAAGGCCAATCAAACTCCGTGATAGCTGGTTCTCCCGAAATGCATTTAGGTGCAGCGTTGCATGCTTCTTGTTGGAGGTAGAGCTACTGGATGGCCGATGGGCCTCACAAGGTTACTGACGTCAGCCAAACTCCGAATGCCGACAAGTGAGAGTGTGGCAGTGAGACGGCGGGGGATAAGCTCCGTGCGTCGAGAGGGAAACAGCCCAGATCGCCGGCTAAGGCCCCTAAGCGTGTGCTAAGTGGAAAAGGATGTGCAGTCGCGAAGACAACCAGGAGGTTGGCTTAGAAGCAGCCACCCTTGAAAGAGTGCGTAATAGCTCACTGGTCAAGTGATTGTGCGCCGATAATGTAGCGGGGCTCAAGCACACCGCCGAAGCCGCGGCAATCAGACGTTTCGTCTGGTTGGGTAGGGGAGCGTCCTGCATCCGGTGAAGCAGCCGTGTGAACGAGTTGTGGAGGGTGTGGGAGTGAGAATGCAGGCATGAGTAGCGATAAGGCAAGTGAGAACCTTGCCCGCCGAAAGACCAAGGGTTCCTGGGCCAGGCCAGTCCGCCCAGGGTGAGTCGGGACCTAAGGCGAGGCCGACAGGCGTAGTCGATGGACAACGGGTTGATATTCCCGTACCCGTGTGTGAGCGTCCCTGATGAATCACCGGTACTAACCGCCCAAAACCAGGTTCACCGATCCCTTCGGGGTGAGGGTTTCTGGGGCTGCGCGGGACCTTCGGTGGTAGTAGTCAAGCGATGGGGTGACGCAGGAAGGTAGCCGTACCAGTCAGTGGTTGTACTGGGGTAAGCCTGTAGGACGACATCTAGGCAAATCCGGATGTCACATAGTCTGAGAGGTGATGCATAGCCGATTGAGGCGAATTCGGTGATCCTATGCTGCCAAGAAAAGCCTCTAGCGAGTGCGCACACGGCCCGTACCCCAAACCGACACAGGTGGTCAGGTAGAGAATACCAAGGCGTACGAGTGAACTATGGTTAAGGAACTCGGCAAAATGCCCCGTAACTTCGGGAGAAGGGGGACCCACATGGCGTGATAGGCCTTCGCGGTCTTGAGCGTGAGTGGGTGGCACAAACCAGTGAGAAGCGACTGTTTACTAAAAACACAGGTCCGTGCGAAGTCGCAAGACGATGTATACGGACTGACGCCTGCCCGGTGCTGGAAGGTTAAGAGGACCGGTTAACCCTTCGGGGTGAAGCTGAGAATTTAAGCCCCAGTAAACGGCGGTGGTAACTATAACCATCCTAAGGTAGCGAAATTCCTTGTCGGGTAAGTTCCGACCTGCACGAATGGCGTAACGACTTCTCAACTGTCTCAACCATAGACTCGGCGAAATTGCATTACGAGTAAAGATGCTCGTTACGCGCGGCAGGACGAAAGACCCCGGGACCTTCACTACAACTTGGTATTGGAGTTCGGTTCGGTTTGTGTAGGATAGGTGGGAGACTGTGAAACCCAGACGCCAGTTTGGGTGGAGTCGTTGTTGAAATACCACTCTGATCGTATTGGGCTTCTAACTTCGAACCGTATATCCGGTTCAGGGACAGTGCCTGGCGGGTAGTTTAACTGGGGCGGTTGCCTCCTAAAATGTAACGGAGGCGCCCAAAGGTTCCCTCAACCTGGACGGCAATCAGGTGTTGAGTGTAAGTGCACAAGGGAGCTTGACTGCGAGACGTACATGTCGAGCAGGGACGAAAGTCGGGACTAGTGATCCGGCACCTCTGAGTGGAAGGGGTGTCGCTCAACGGATAAAAGGTACCCCGGGGATAACAGGCTGATCTTCCCCAAGAGTCCATATCGACGGGATGGTTTGGCACCTCGATGTCGGCTCGTCGCATCCTGGGGCTGGAGCAGGTCCCAAGGGTTGGGCTGTTCGCCCATTAAAGCGGCACGCGAGCTGGGTTTAGAACGTCGTGAGACAGTTCGGTCTCTATCCGCCGCGCGCGTCAGAAGCTTGAGGAAATCTGTCCCTAGTACGAGAGGACCGGGACGGACGAACCTCTGGTACACCAGTTGTCCCACCAGGGGCACCGCTGGATAGCCACGTTCGGACAGGATAACCGCTGAAAGCATCTAAGCGGGAAACCCCTCCAAGACCAGGCTTCTCACCCATTAAGTGGGATAAGGCCCCCCGCAGACCACGGGATCGATAGACCAGACCTAGAAGCCTAGTAATAGGTGCAGGGAACTGGCACTAACCGGCCGAAAACTTACACACAACCAACACATTGTGTATGCCTCGCAACCACACACCACAAACACAACACGTGGAATCTTCACCGCGCCCCGCGCGAAAGATACCCACCCCACCACCAAAACACACCACTGATAAAGTGAATAAAGTTACGGCGGTCCATAGCGGCAGGGAAACGCCCGGTCCCATCCCGAACCCGGAAGCTAAGCCTGCCAGCGCCGATGATACTACCCAACACGGGTGGAAAAGTAGGACACCGCCGAACACCCTTTAAGCCCTCGGCCCTCCGACCACAATCGGAGGGCCGAGGCATTTCCATTTTCGATGCGGAATTGTCGGCCGAACACGCCGCCACGTAAACTCGCGGCGGCGGGGTGACAGCGAGAGGCGACGGTGAGCGAGGACAGGCAGGGCGGTGGACGCGACGAGCGTCGGCCGCGGCGGACGTCGAATCCCGGTGGGCCGCGTCGCCCCCGCGACCAGCGTGGCGCTCCACGCGCGTCCGGACCGAACCGCGCCCGCCCCACCCAACCCAAGACCGGGTCCGAGAACCCACGTTTCGACGGACCTCCGATCCCGCCGGAGATCGAGGCCAAACAGCTGGCGCCCGAAATCCGCGGTGAGCTCACGACTTTGGACCGCTACACCGCCGATGCCGTCGCCCGGCACCTCGTCGCGGCGGGCGAGCTGCTCGAAGAGGACCCGGAAGCCGCACTGGCCCACGCCCGGGCGGCCCGCGCACGGTCCGGCCGTATCGCCGCTGTCCGCGAGGCCGTGGGCATCGCGGCATACCACTGCGGTGACTGGGCACAGGCGCTGGCTGAACTGAGGGCGGCCCGGCGAATGGGCAGCAAGTCTCCGCTGCTTCCACTGATCGCCGACTGCGAACGGGGCGTCGGCCGTCCCGAGCGGGCCATCGAATTGGCTCGCAGCCCCGAAGCCGAACAACTGACCGGGGACGACGCCGACGAGCTGAAGATGGTGGTGGCCGGCGCCCGCGCGGACCTCGGGCAGCTCGAGCAGGCGTTGGCCGTGCTGTCCACACCGCAGCTCGATCCGTCCCGGCGCGGTTCGACCGCCGCCCGGCTGTTCTACGCCTACGCCGAAACCCTGCTCGCGCTGGACCGCAGGCAGGACGCGCTGCAGTGGTTCCTCAACGCAGCGGCCGCGGATCTGGAGGGCGTCACCGACGCCGAGGACCGGGTCACGGAACTCAGCTGACGTGACAAGCCTTGTGCAGCACCATGACTGCCTCCTGCTGGATCTCGACGGCACCGTGTTCCGCGGCCACGAACCGACCACCGGCGCGGTCGAGAGCCTCGCGGGCCTGTCCGCACGCGTTCTCTACGTCACCAACAATGCCTCGCGCAGCCCCGCCGACGTGGCGCGCCACCTCGTCGACCTGGGTTTCGAGGCGGTGCCCGACGACGTGGTCACCAGTGCACAGAGCGCCGCGCACCTGCTGGCCGGCCAGCTACCCGCCGGTGCCCGCGTGCTCGTCGTCGGTACCGAGGCGCTGGCGGCCGAAGTCAGCCTCGTCGGACTGGAGCCCGTGCGTGAATTCGCCGACGACCCGGTGGCCGTCGTGCAGGGTCATTCCCCTCAGACCGCGTGGTCCGACCTGGCCGAGGCCGCGCTGGCGCTGCGGGCCGGCGCCGTGTGGGTCGCGGCCAACGTCGACCTCACGCTGCCGTCCGAGCGCGGTCTGCTGCCCGGCAACGGGTCGATGGTCGCCACACTGCGGGCGGCGTCGGCGCGGGAACCGCAGGTGGCGGGCAAACCACAACCGACCTTGATGCGAGATGCGTTGAGCCGCGGTGAGTTTCGCTCCCCGCTCGTCGTCGGTGACCGGCTCGACACCGATATCGCCGGCGCGAACGCCGCGGACCTGCCGAGCTTGCTCGTGCTCAGCGGGGTGAGCACCGCCGACGAGACGTTGCGTGCGGTGCCGCAGGAGCGGCCCGACTACATCGCCGAGGACCTCCGCTCGCTCGATGTCGCGGCCGACAGGTTGCGGGTCGCTCCGCATCCGGGCTGGCGGATCGACGTGGGCGACGCGGAGGTCACCGTGCATGCGGCCGGCGCCGAGCGCGGAGACGACCTGTCGGTGTTGCGTGCCACCGCACACGCGGTGTGGCGGTCGGATCTTCCCGGCCGGCCGTTCGCGGTCCGCGCGGGTGACGACACCGCGGCCGCCGCGCTGCGGCGCTGGTCGCTGCTCACCACCGCGATCGGCTAGCGTGGCTGTCGATATGAGTACCGACCCCGATCAGCTTCGCACCCAGGTGGCGGCTCTGCTGGCGGACCTGCCCGAGCCCGACAGCGCCGGTGATCTCGGCGACTTCGACATCGACACCATCGCCACGCGCTTGGAGGAGGCTCACGATCTGCTCGTGCAGGCGCTGGCGGCGGTCGAGAAGGGCTGACCGGCGTGACGCGGCGTGCACGTGTCGACGCCGAGTTGGTGCGACGGGGCCTGGCCCGGTCGCGTCAACAGGCCGCCGAACTGATCGGAGCCGGCCGGGTCACCGTTGACGGGATGCCTGCGGCCAAACCCGCGACCGCTGTCGCCGTCACCGCCCACATCGCCGTCGACACGGCAGACGAACGCAACTGGGTGTCGCGGGGCGCGCACAAGCTCATCGGTGCGCTGGACGCATTCGGTCTCGACGTCGCCGGGCGCCGCGGTCTGGACGCCGGCGCGTCGACGGGTGGCTTCACCGAGGTGCTGCTCGACCGTGGTGCCCGCGAAGTCGTCGCCGTCGATGTCGGATACGGCCAGCTGGCGTGGTCGCTGCGATCCGATCCACGGGTGGTGGTGGTCGAGCGCACCAACGTGCGGGAACTCACCCCCGAGACGATCGGCGGACCTGTCGACATCGTCGTGGCGGACCTGTCGTTCATCTCATTGGCGACGGTGCTGCCCGCGCTGACCGCCTGCGCGTCGCCCGACGCCGATATCGTTCCCATGGTGAAGCCGCAGTTCGAGGTCGGGAAGGACCGGGTGGGCGCCGGCGGTGTGGTGTCAGAGCCGCAGCTGCGCGTCGAGTCGGTGCTGTCGGTGGCGGCCAAGGCCGCAGCCCTCGGCCTGCAGACGGTCGGCGCGACGGCCAGTCCGCTGCCCGGTCCGTCGGGCAACGTCGAGTACTTCTTGTGGCTGCGCGCCCGCACCGACGCAGGGCTGCACGGTGACGAGCTCGAGCAGGCGGTGCACCGCGCCGTGACGGAAGGACCGCAATGACGGCTGAACGCACCATCCTGCTGGTGGTTCACACCGGCCGCGAAGACGCGAGCGAGGTCGCCCGGCGCGTCCACAAGGTGCTCAACGACAACGGGATCGGACTGCGGGTGCTGGCCGCCGAGGCGGTCGACCGCGGTTCGGTCCACCTCTCGCCCGACGATATGCGCGCGATCGGTGTCGACATCGACGTCGTGGACGCCGACGAGCACGCCGCCGAAGGCTGTGAGCTCGTGCTCGTGCTCGGCGGTGACGGGACGTTCCTGCGCGCGGCCGAACTCGCCCGCAACGTGGAGATCCCGGTGCTGGGCGTGAACCTCGGCCGGATCGGTTTCCTCGCCGAGGCCGAGGCCGAGGCCATCGACAAGGTGCTCGACCACGTCGTGCGGCGCGAGTACCGCGTCGAAGAGCGCATGACCCTCGATGTCGCCGTGCGCGCGGAGGGCCGACTCCTGACCCGGGGATGGGCGCTCAACGAGGCGAGCCTCGAGAAGGTGCCGCGGCTCGGGGTGCTCGGCGTGGTGGTGGAGATCGACGGCCGCCCGGTCTCGGCGTTCGGATGCGACGGTGTGCTGGTGTCGACGCCGACCGGATCGACGGCCTACGCGTTCTCGGCGGGCGGTCCGGTGCTGTGGCCCGACCTCGAGGCGATCCTCGTGGTGCCCAACAACGCCCACGCACTGTTCGCCCGGCCGATGGTGACCAGTCCGGACGCCCTGATCGCCATCGAGGTCGAGGCGGGCGGGCATGACGCGCTGGTGTTCTGCGACGGCCGCCGGGAGATGGTGGTGCCGGCGGGCGGGCGGCTCGAGGTGACCCGCTGCGGCACACCGCTCAAGTGGATACGGCTCGACAGTGCGCCGTTCACCGACCGGCTGGTGCGCAAGTTCCGGCTCCCCGTCACCGGTTGGCGGGGGCAGTAGCCCACCGTGCTCTCCGAAATCCGCATCGAGTCCCTGGGCGCGATCAGTACCGCCACAGCCGAATTCGGCCGTGGCCTGACGGTGCTCACCGGTGAGACCGGAGCCGGCAAGACCATGGTCGTGACCGGGCTGCATCTGCTCGGCGGGGCGCGCGCCGATCCCACCCGGGTCCGTTCCGGCGCCGAGCGCGCGGTGGTCGAGGGCCGGTTCGTCACCGCTGATCTCGCCGACGGAGTCGCCCGCCGGGTCGACGATCTGCTCGAGTCCTCCGGCGCGGAGCGCGACGACGACGGCAGCGTCATCGCCGCCCGCTCGGTGAGCAGGGACGGGCCGTCGCGGGCCTACCTCGGCGGGCGCAGTGTGCCGGCGAAGTCGCTGAGCACCTTCACCACCGAACTGCTCACGCTGCACGGTCAGAACGACCAGTTGCGGCTCATGCGCCCCGACGAACAACGCGCGGCGCTCGACCGATTCGCCGCCGTCGACAAACCGCTGCGCCGGTACCGTGCCGCGCGCGACGAATGGCTCACCGCCCGCCGCGACCTGAGCGACCGCCGCAGGCGGGAACGGGAGCTGGCGCAGGAGGCGGACCGCCTGAAGTTCGGTCTCGACGAGATCGCCGCCGTCGACCCGTCGCCGGGGGAGGACGACGCGCTCGTCGACGACATCCGCCGGTTGTCCGAACTCGATGCGCTGCGCGAGGCGGCGCTGAGCGCGCGTGCCGCGCTGTCCGGTGCCGACGACGACCCCGGTGCGGACGCCGCGTCGGCCGCCGACCTTGCGGCACAGGCGAAATCGGCACTCGAGCAGACCGACGACGCCACCCTGCGGTCGTTGGCCGCACAACTGGCCGAGGCGGTCGCGGTGATCGGCGACGTCGCCGGTGAACTCGGCGACTATCTCGGCGCGCTGCCCACCGACGCCAGCACGCTGGAGACCAAACTCGCGCGCCAGGCCGAACTGCGCACGTTGACGCGCAAATACGCCGCCGACATCGACGGCGTACTGGCCTGGGCGCAGGAGTCGCGGGAACGTCTCGAACAGCTCGATGTGTCCGAGGAGGCGCTGGCCGCCCTGGAACGCCGGGTCATCGAACTCGAATCCCACGTCGTCGCGGCCGCGGCCGATCTGAGCAAGGCCCGTGGCAAGGCCGCCAAGGGGCTGGCCAAAGCGGTGACGGCCGAATTGGCCGGGCTGGCGATGGCCGGGGCGGAATTCACCGTCAGCGTGGCGCCGCTGGCCGTGCGCGCCGACGACACCGCACCGTTGACGCTGCCGGACGGCACCGTCGTGCACGCCGGTCACGACGGGGTCGACGCCGTCGACTTCGGGTTCGCCGCGCACCGGGGGACCGACGTCCTGCCGCTGTCCAAGAGCGCCTCGGGTGGTGAGTTGTCGCGGGTGATGCTCGCCATCGAAGTGGTGCTGGCGGCGTCCGCCGAGGGCACCACGATGGTCTTCGACGAGGTCGACGCCGGCGTCGGCGGTCGCGCCGCCGTGCAGATCGGACGGCGGCTGGCCCGGCTCGCCCGCACCCACCAGGTCATCGTCGTCACCCACCTGCCCCAGGTCGCGGCCTACGCCGATGTCCACCTGGTGGTCGACAGCGGTGGACGCGGGAAGGCGAGCCGCGTGCTGCGTCTCGAGGAGGACGACCGGGTGGCCGAGCTCGCCCGCATGCTGGCCGGTCTCGGGGAGTCCGACAGTGGCCGCGCGCATGCGCGGGAACTGCTCGACGGCGCCCGCAAGGAGTGCGCCGACGACTCATAGTCTGTGGCTGATGTGACAGAAGGACACTTCTGAGGCAGTTGTTACGGCGCGCCTCCACCTCTACTTGAGGGTTCGGCTACAGAATCGCCGACATGAAGATGTCAGCGCTGCTCACCCGTAACGCCAGCTCGCGGCCGGGAATCACCGGCACCGCCCGCGTGGACCGCGACATCGACCGGCTGCTGCGACGGATCGGCCCCGGCGACATCGTCGTCATCGATGCGCTCGACCTCGACCGCATCACCGCCGACGCCCTGGTCGAGGCCCGGGTGGCCGGGGTGGTCAACGCCTCGCCGTCGATCTCCGGGCGTTACCCGAATCTGGGGCCGGAGGTGCTGGTGGCCAACGGGATCGCGCTGATCGACGAGACGGGCCCCGAGGTCTTCAAGAAGGTCAAGGACGGCCACCGGGTGCGGCTGCACAACGGCGGTGTGTACTCCGGTGACCGGCGTCTGATCGCCGGCAGCGAACGCACCGATCACGAGATCCACGAGTTGATGCACGAGGCCAAGAGCGGGCTGGTCGCGCACCTCGAGGCGTTCGCGGGCAACACGATCGAGTTCATCCGGAGCGAGAGCCCACTGCTCATCGACGGCATCGGCATCCCCGACATCGACGTCGACCTCAACCGCCGCCACGTGGTGATCGTGGCCGAGGAACCGCACGCCGCCGACGATCTCAAGGCGCTCAAACCGTTCATCAAGGAGTACCAGCCGGTCCTGGTCGGTGTCGGCACCGGAGCCGACATCCTGCGCAAGGCCGGCTACCGGCCCGCGCTCATCGTCGGCGATCCGGACCGGATGAGCGCCGAGGTGCTGCGCAGCGGCGCCCAGGTGGTGCTGCCGGCCGACGCTGACGGCCACGCCGCCGGTCTCGAGCGGATCCAGGATCTCGGCGTGGGTGCGATGACGTTCCCGGCCGCCGGTTCGGCCGCCGATCTCGCCCTTCTGCTGTGCGATCATCACGGCGCGTCGCTGATCGTGACGGTCGGCCACACCGCCAGCATCGAGGAGTTCTTCGACCGCAACCGGCAGCGCAGCAACCCGTCGACGTTCCTGACCCGGCTCAAGGTCGGGGAGAAGCTCGTCGACGCGAAAGCCGTTGCGACGCTGTATCGCAGCCGGGTGTCCGGTGGTGCGATCGCGTTGCTGATCCTGGCGATGCTGGTCGCGGTGATCGCCGCGCTGTGGGTGTCGCGCGCCGACGCCGCCGTGCTCGAGTGGATCCAGCAGTACTGGAATCAGTTCCTGCTGTGGGCGCAGGGTCTGGTCAGTTAGGCGGTCACGGTGATATCGCTGCGTACCCACGCGATCTCGCTGGCGGCGGTGTTCCTGGCGTTGGCGATCGGCGTGGCGCTGGGTTCGGGACTGCTGTCGAACACGGTGCTGTCCGGACTGCAGGACGACAAACAAGATCTGCAGAACCAGATCAATGTCCTGACCGACGAGAAGAACGGCCTGAACGAAAAGCTCAGCGCGGCAAACGAGTTCGATGCGCAGATCGCTCCACGCGTTCTGCGCGACGCGCTCGGCGGCAGATCGGTCGTGCTGTTCCGCACACCCGACGCCGCCGACGCCGACCTCGAGGCGTTGACGCGGTCCATCGGGCAGGCGGGCGGCACGGTCAGCGGGACGGTGGCGCTGACCCAGGAGTTCGTCGACGCCAACTCCGCCGAGAAGCTGCTGTCGGTGGTGAACTCGCCGATCGTGCCCGCCGGTAAGCAGCTGAACACCTCC
The DNA here is from genome assembly GCF_014218295.1 of Mycolicibacterium litorale. The sequence continues at coordinate 2,945,704 of NZ_AP023287.1, read as the reverse complement.
TCGGTGGATCAGGGCTCGCAGGCCGGTGATCTGCTCGGCATCGCGTTGCTGCTCAACAAGGAGCCGGCCGCGCCCGCCGTCAGTGACGCTGAGCGCGAAACCGTCCTGACCGCACTTCGCGACACCGGCTTCCTCACCTATGGCAACGACCCCGTCCGCGCCGCCGACACGGCGCTGGTCGTCACCGGCGGCGGTCTGGGCGACGATGCCGGCAACCGCGGTGCCACGGTGGCACGGTTCGCCGCCGGCCTGGCCGGACACGGGTCCGGCACGGTGCTGGTCGGCCGCGACGGGTCGGCGTCGGGGACCGGCGCCGTCGCGGTGACGCGGTCGGACCAGGCGCTGGCGGGTGCGGTCAGCACGGTCGACGACGTGGACACCGAATCCGGCCGGATCACCTCGGTGCTCGCGCTGGCCGATCTGATCGGCGGTGCGCGCCCGGGCCAGTACGGAGTCGGACAGGGGGCGGCAGCGGTCACCATCGCGCCGTGAGGCCCGGCGCGCCACCGACGACCTGTCGGAGTCGGTGTTAAGGTGGGGTTCCGTGGGTCGGCAGGCCCCAAAGCTAGGACAAAGCCTAGAAAAGTAAGCCCTGCCCGTCGTCACGGAGGTTGTACTTGCCCGCGCTACGCAAGCATCCGCAAACGGCCACCAAGCACCTCTTCGTCACGGGCGGCGTCGTCTCCTCCTTGGGCAAGGGTCTGACCGGCTCGAGTCTCGGACAGTTGTTGACTGCCCGCGGTTTGCAGGTGACGATGCAGAAGCTCGACCCCTATCTCAACGTCGATCCCGGCACCATGAACCCGTTCCAGCACGGTGAGGTGTTCGTCACCGAGGACGGCGCCGAGACGGACCTCGACGTCGGCCACTACGAGCGGTTCCTGGACCGCAACCTGTCGGGTTCGGCCAACGTGACCACCGGCCAGATCTACTCCTCGGTGATCGCCAAGGAGCGGCGGGGGGAGTATCTCGGCGACACCGTGCAGGTGATTCCGCACATCACCGACGAGATCAAGAACCGCATTCTGGCGATGGCCGCGCCGGACGAGAACGGCAACCGGCCCGACGTGGTGATCACCGAAGTCGGCGGCACGGTCGGCGACATCGAATCGCTGCCCTTCCTGGAGGCCGCGCGCCAGGTGCGCCACGAGGTCGGCCGGGAGAACTGCTTCTTCCTGCACTGCTCGCTGGTGCCCTACATGGCGCCCTCGGGTGAGCTCAAGACCAAGCCCACACAGCACTCCGTCGCCGCGCTGCGCAGCATCGGCATCCAGCCGGACGCGCTGATCCTGCGCTGTGACCGTGATGTGCCCGAGGCGCTGAAGAACAAGATCGCGCTGATGTGCGACGTCGACATCGACGGGGTGATCTCGACGCCGGACGCTCCGTCGATCTACGACATCCCCAAGGTGCTGCACCGCGAGGAACTCGACGCCTACGTGGTGCGTCGCCTCAACCTCCCGTTCCGCGACGTCGACTGGACGCAGTGGAACGATCTGCTCAAGCGGGTGCACGAGCCGCACGAGACGGTCCGCATCGCGTTGGTGGGCAAGTACATCGACCTGTCCGACGCCTATCTGTCGGTCACCGAGGCCTTGCGTGCCGGTGGCTTCGCGCACCACGCGAAGGTCGAGATGCGCTGGGTGGCCTCCGACGACTGTGAGCTCGACAACGGCGCCGCCGCGGCGCTGGCCGACGTCGACGGTGTACTGATCCCCGGTGGCTTCGGCATCCGCGGTATCGAGGGCAAGATCGGTGCGATCACCTACGCCCGCAAGCGGGGCCTACCGGTGCTCGGGCTGTGCCTGGGGCTGCAGTGCATCGTGATCGAAGCCGCCCGGTCGGTCGGTATCACCGGCGCCAACTCGGCCGAGTTCGATCCGGCCACCCCCGATCCGGTGATCTCCACCATGGCCGACCAGCGCGACGCGGTCGCCGGCGCGGCCGACCTCGGTGGCACGATGCGCTTGGGTGCGTATCCGGCGGTGCTCCAGGAAGATTCGATCGTGGCGCAGGCGTACCAGTCGACCGAGGTGTCCGAGCGGCACCGGCACAGGTACGAGGTCAACAACGCCTACCGCGACCGGATCGCCGAAAGCGGTCTGCGATTCTCCGGCACCTCGCCGGACGGCCATCTGGTCGAGTTCGTCGAGTACGACGCCGAGCAGCATCCGTTCCTCGTCGGCACCCAGGCCCATCCCGAGCTCAAGAGCAGGCCGACCCGTCCGCACCCGCTGTTCGCCGCGTTCATCGGGGCCGCGCTGGACTACAAGGCCGCCGAGCGGTTGCCGGTCGAGATCCCCGAGCAGCGGTCCAACGGTGTGGAGCACGGCGAGAAGTCGGACGGGTTGTCCGGGCAGCTGCTGCAAGAACCCGCATCCCGTGGCTGAGCACGATTTCGAGGTACTCGACAGCGAGACGGTCTACGTCGGCAACATCCTGGCGCTGCGCGTCGACGAGGTGCGGATGCCGGGGGGCGGCACCGCCCGCCGCGAGGTCGTCGAGCATTTCGGCGCCGTCGCGATCGCGGCGCTCGACGACGACGGCAACATCGCGCTGGTCTATCAGTACCGGCACCCGTCGGGCCGCCGGCTGTGGGAACTGCCCGCCGGGCTGCTGGACATGGGCGGTGAGCCACCGCACCTGACCGCGGCCCGTGAACTGCAGGAAGAGGCGGGGCTGGCCGCGGCGCAGTGGCGGGTGTTGGTCGATCTCATCTCGGCGCCGGGGTTCAGCGACGAGAGCGTGCGGGTGTTCCTCGCGACCGGCATCAGCGAGGTCGACCGCCCGCAGGCACAGGACGAAGAGGCAGACCTGATCGTCAAGCGGGTGCCGCTGTCGGAGGCGGTCCGTATGGTGCTGTCCGGAGAGATCGTCAATTCGATTGCGGTGGCGGGAATCCTGGCGGTGCACGCCCTCGATGCAGAAGACCGGCCCCTGCGCCCGGTCGACGCGGTGTGGACCGACCGGCCCGCTTCTTTCGCCCGGCGGAAAGGTCACTGATGACCACCTCAGCTGTTCGACGGTCGGCGCTCGACGATCAGCTGCAGGGTTATCTCGACCATCTGACGATCGAACGCGGCGTGGCCGCCAACACGTTGAGCTCCTATCGCCGCGATCTACGCCGCTACGCCGAACACCTGACCGCCCGCGGGGTGGAGGACCTCGCCGCGGTCACCGAGACCGACGTCAGTGAGTTTCTCGTCGCGCTGCGGCAGGGGGACCCGGACAGCGGTACCCAGGCGCTGTCGGCGGTGTCGGCGGCCAGGGCGCTGATCGCGGTGCGGGGTCTGCATCGCTTCGCCGCCGCGGAGGGGTTGACCGATGTCGACGTCGCTCGCGCGGTCAAACCGCCGACTCCGGGCCGCCGGCTGCCCAAGAGCCTGTCGATCGACGAGGTGCTCGCGCTGCTCGAGGGCGCCGGCGGAGAGAGCGAGGCCGACGGCCCGCTCACGCTGCGCAACCGCGCGCTGCTCGAGTTGCTCTACTCGACCGGCGCGCGGATCTCGGAGGCGGTCGGCCTCGACGTCGACGACGTCGACACCCACGCGCGGTCGGTGCTGCTGCGCGGTAAGGGCGGCAAACAGCGTCTGGTGCCGATCGGCCGCCCCGCGGTCTCCGCGCTGGACGCCTATCTGGTCCGGGGTCGTCCGGACCTGGCCCGCCGTGGGCGGGGTACGCCGGCGATCTTCCTCAATGCGCGCGGCGGCCGGCTGTCACGGCAGAGCGCGTGGCAGGTGCTGCAGGACGCCGCTGAGCGGGCCGGCATCACGTCCGCGGTGTCGCCGCACACCCTGCGGCACTCGTTCGCCACCCACTTGCTCGACGGCGGCGCCGACGTGCGCGTCGTGCAGGAACTCCTCGGACACGCCTCGGTGACGACGACGCAGATCTACACCATGGTCACGGTGCACGCGCTGCGCGAGGTGTGGGCGGGCGCGCACCCGCGGGCGCGCTGACGGCCGGTCCCGCAGGCACCCGCGTGCATGGCTCTCCCGTGCGCGGGTACCAACTCGGCCATGCTGAGGAACGCACTCTGGGAAGGGCTCGTCGCCGGTGCCGTGGGGACGGGTGTGATGACGGTGGCGGAGAAGCTCGAGCAGCAGCTGACCGGGCGGAGCGACTCATATGTGCCGGCGCGGGTGTTGCAGCGGCTGACCGGCCGCGGACCGATCGACCGGCGGCAGAACTGGGCGATGCACTACGGGCAGGGCGTGGTGCTGGGAGTGCTTCGCTCGATCATGGCCGAAGTGGGCCTGCGCGGGCCGGTGTCCTCGGCGAAGTTCGCGGTGGTGCGACTCACCAACGACCAGATCCTGGAGAACGCCACCGGGGTGGGGGCGCCTCCACAGACATGGCCTCGGCAGGAACTGCTGATCGACCTGTTGCACAAGTCGGTGTACGCGTTCGCCACCGGAATGGTGGCCGACGCGCTGGCGGCGCGCCGCGGCCCGGGACCGGGTCAACGCCATGCCGCGGTGCTGCCGGGACGGCACCCCGACGTCGGCCCGATCCCGCGAAGTAGCGCCATGAGCAACTGACCGCGGGTCTGCCCATGCGAAGGGCGCCGCGACGTTAAACTCAACCGGATGTTCGCCCTGCGTATGGAGTGCCCGGCCCGCGGCGGTCCGGCATGACCACCGACACCGCAGGTGCCGACGCGCCCGTGCCGACGGGTCTGACCGGGCGGCCGCAGCGCTCGATTCCCGAACCCGCACCCCGCAGCACCCACGGTCCGGCCAAGGTGATCGCGATGTGCAACCAGAAGGGCGGGGTCGGCAAGACGACGTCGACGATCAACCTCGGGGCCAGCCTGGCCGAATACGGCCGCCGCGTGTTGCTGGTCGACCTCGACCCGCAGGGCGCCCTCTCGGCCGGTCTCGGCGTACCGCACTACGAGCTCGACCACACGGTGCACAACCTGCTGGTGGAGCCCCGCGTCTCCATCGACGAGGTCCTGATCAAGACCCGTGTCAACGGCCTGGACCTGGTGCCCAGCAACATCGACCTGTCGGCCGCCGAGATCCAGCTGGTCAACGAGGTCGGGCGCGAGCAGACGCTGGGCCGGGCGCTCTACCCGGTCCTCGACCGATACGACTACGTGCTGATCGACTGCCAGCCGTCGCTCGGACTGCTCACCGTCAACGGTCTCGCCTGTAGCGACGGCGTCATCATCCCGACCGAGTGCGAGTACTTCTCGCTGCGCGGTCTCGCGCTGCTGACCGACACCGTCGACAAGGTCCGCGACCGGCTCAACCCGAAACTCGACATCAGCGGCATCCTGGTCACCCGCTACGACCCGCGAACGGTCAACGCCCGTGAGGTGATGGCCCGGGTGGTGGAGCGGTTCGGCGACCTGGTGTTCGACACCGTCATCACCCGCACCGTGCGGTTCCCGGAGACCAGCGTCGCCGGCGAGCCGATCACCACGTGGGCGCCGAAGTCGGCCGGCGCGGAGGCTTACCGGGCGTTGGCGCGGGAAGTCATCGACCGGTTCGGCGCGTGAGCACCGAGGACCACGACCAGCCAGACAAGAACGGGTTCCGGGTTCGGCTGACCAATTTCGAGGGGCCGTTCGACCTGTTGCTGCAGCTCATCTTCGCGCACCGGCTCGACGTGACCGAGGTCGCGCTGCACCAGGTGACCGACGACTTCATCGCCTACACCAAGGAGATCGGCCGCCAACTCGAACTCGACGAGACGACGGCGTTCCTGGTGATCGCCGCCACGCTGCTCGACCTCAAGGCAGCGCGCCTGCTGCCCGCCGGTGAGGTGCACGACGAAGAGGACCTCGCGCTGCTCGAAGTGCGCGATCTGCTGTTCGCGCGACTGCTGCAGTACCGGGCGTTCAAACACGTCGCGGTGATGTTCGCCGAACTCGAGGCCGCGGCGCTGCGCAGTTATCCGCGCGCGGTGTCGCTCGAGCCGCGCTACAGCGAGCTGCTTCCCGAGGTGATGCTCGGGGTCGACCCGGAACGGTTCGCCGAGATCGCCGCGTCGGCGTTCACCCCGCGCCCGGTGCCCAGCGTGCGGACCGACCACCTGCACGTGCAGGCGGTGTCCGTGCCCGAACAGGCCAAGCGTTTGCTGGCGCTGCTGGAGCAGCGCGGTATCGGTGAGTGGGCGACGTTCACCGATCTGGTCGCCGACTGCGAGGCCGGCATCGAGATCGTCGGCCGGTTCCTGGCGCTGCTCGAGCTCTACCGAGCGCGGGCGGTAGCATTCGAGCAGGCAGAACCGCTTGGTGTGCTCCAGGTTTCGTGGACCGGAGATCGGCCGACGAACGAACAACTGGCAACCGTCGACGCGGGAGAATAGCGAGCAATGACCGACGAGATCTCCGACGCCGACCTCGGCGTCGACGTCGCGACCGTCCCCGAACTCGACGAATCCGAACTCCGCAACGTGCTCGAGGCGCTGCTCCTGGTGGTGGACACACCCGTGACGGTGGACCAGTTGGCGGCCGTCACCGATCAGCCCGGCTACCGGATCGTGACCACACTGACCGCGATGGCCGAGGAACTGGCGAGCCGCGACAGCGGCATCGACCTGCGCGAGGCCGGCGGCGGCTGGCGGATGTACACCCGCGCCCGGTACGCGCCGTACGTCGAGAAGCTGCTGCTCGACGGCGCCCGCTCCAAGCTGACGCGTGCGGCGCTGGAGACCCTGGCCGTCGTCGCCTACCGACAGCCGGTGACCCGCGCGCGGGTCAGTGCGGTCCGCGGCGTCAACGTCGACGCCGTGATGCGTACGCTGCTGGCCCGCGGGCTGATCACCGAGGCGGGCACCGACCCCGATTCCGGGGCGGTGACGTTCGCCACGACCGAGTTGTTCCTGGAGCGGCTCGGTCTGTCCTCGCTGGCCGACCTACCCGACATCGCACCGCTGTTACCCGATGTCGACGTGATCGACGACATCAGCGAGTCACTCGGGGACGAACCGAGATTCGCCAAACTGGGCGGGATGCCCGCACCCACCGGACAGCCGATGTCCTTCGACGTGGACAAGGATGACCGATGACAGAACCCGATGGTGTCCGGCTGCAGAAAGTGTTGTCGCAGGCCGGAATCGCGTCTCGCCGCGTGGCCGAGAGAATGATCCTCGACGGTCGCGTGGAGGTCGACGGCCACATCGTCACCGAACTGGGAACCCGGGTGGACCCGGCCGCGGTGGACATCCGGGTCGACGGCACGCGGGTGCTCCTCGACGACACGCTCGTGCACCTGGCGATCAACAAGCCGCGCGGCATGCACTCGACGATGTCGGACGACCGGGGCCGGCCCTGCATCGGTGATCTGGTCGAGCACCGCGTCCGAGGCAACAAGGGGTTGTTCCACGTCGGCCGCCTGGACGCGGACACCGAGGGCCTGATGCTGCTGACCAACGACGGCGAGTTGGCGCACCGGTTGATGCATCCGTCCTACGAGGTGCCCAAGACCTACGTCGCGACGGTGCTCGGGACGGTGCCGCGCGGACTGGGCAAGAAACTGCGCGCGGGTGTGGAGTTGGACGACGGCCCGGCCCGGGTCGACGATTTCGCCGTCGTGGACGCGCTGCCCGGTCGATCGATGGTCCGGGTGACCCTGCACGAGGGGCGCAAGCGTATCGTTCGTCGACTGTTGGCGGCGGTCGGGTTCCCGGTGCAGGAGTTGGTGCGCACCGACATCGGGGCGGTGTCGCTGGGCGAGCAGCGTCCCGGCAGCATCCGGGCGTTGACCCGCAAGGAGATCGGTGACTTGTACAAGGCGGTGGGAATGTGAGTGACGGAATGGTGATCGCCGTCGACGGCCCCGCCGGTACGGGAAAGTCCTCGGTGTCAAGGGGTTTGGCGCGTGCACTGGGCGCGCGCTACCTCGACACCGGTGCGATGTACCGGATCGTGACGCTGGCGGTGCTGCGTTCCGGAATCGACCCCTCGGACAGCGAGGCGGTCGCCGCGGCCGTTGACGACGTCGACCTCGCGGTCGGTTACGACCCCGACGAGGACCGGTCTTTCCTTGCCGGAGAAGATGTTTCGGCCGAAATCCGCGGAGATGCCGTGACCCAGGCGGTGTCGGCGGTGTCCGCCGTACCGGCGGTGCGCGCGCGGTTGGTGGACCTGCAGCGCCGGCTGTCCGACGGATCGGGCAGCGTCGTCGTCGAGGGCCGCGACATCGGCACCGTCGTGCTGCCGGAGGCGGACGTGAAGATCTTCCTCACCGCATCGCCCGAGGTGCGCGCCCGCAGACGCAACACCCAGAACGTCGCCAACGGCCTGGCCGACGACTACGCCTCGGTGCTGGCCGACGTCCGGCGCCGTGACCACCTGGATTCGACCCGCGCGGTGTCACCGCTGCGCGCGGCCGACGACGCGCTGGTGGTCGACACCAGCGACATGACCGAGACCGATGTCGTCGCGCACCTGCAGGACCTGGTGCACCAGCGGGCGGGAGTGCGGGGATGACCTCACCCGAGGACGGCACCTGGGTCGACGAACGGGACTGGGAGCTCGGTGCCGAAGAGGTCGCCGAAGCGATCGAGGAAGCGGCCGCGCCGCCGCCGGTGGTGGCCGTGGTCGGCCGGCCCAACGTGGGCAAGTCCACGCTGGTGAACCGGATCCTGGGCCGGCGCGAAGCCGTCGTGCAGGACGTCCCCGGCGTCACCCGCGACCGAGTGTCCTACGACGCGCAGTGGTCCGGACGCCGCTTCATCGTCCAGGACACCGGAGGCTGGGAGCCCGACGCGAAAGGTCTGCAGCAGCTGGTCGCCGACCAGGCGACCGTGGCGATGCGCACCGCGGACGCGATCATCCTCGTCGTGGACGCCGTCGTGGGCGCCACCGCCGCCGACGAAGCCGCGGCCCGCATGCTGCGCAAATCGGGCAAGCCGGTGTTCCTGGCGGCCAACAAGGTCGACAACGAACGCGGTGAGGCCGACGCGGCGACGCTGTGGTCGCTCGGCATCGGGGAACCGCATCCGGTCAGCGCGATGCACGGTCGCGGCGTCGCCGACCTGCTCGACCGGGTCCTCGAGAAACTGCCCGAGGTGTCCGAGGTCGGCGGCGGTGGCGGCGGGCCGCGCCGCGTCGCCCTCGTCGGGAAACCCAACGTGGGCAAGAGTTCGCTGCTCAACCGCCTCGCCGGCGATCAACGTTCGGTGGTACACGATGTCGCCGGAACGACGGTGGACCCGGTCGACTCGCTGATCGAACTGGGCGGCAAGACGTGGCGGTTCGTCGACACGGCCGGCCTGCGCCGCAAGGTCGGTCAGGCCAGCGGTCACGAGTTCTACGCGTCGGTGCGCACCCACGGCGCGATCGACGCCGCCGAAGTGGTTCTCGTCCTGATCGACGCCTCCCAGCCATTGACCGAGCAGGACCAGCGGGTGCTGTCGATGGTCATCGAGGCCGGGCGCGCCCTGGTCCTCGCGTTCAACAAGTGGGACCTCGTCGACGAGGACCGGCGCTATCAGCTGGACCGCGAAATCGACCGTGAGCTGGCCCAGGTGCAGTGGGCACCGAGGGTGAACATCTCGGCGATGACGGGCCGCGCCGTGGCAAAACTGGTGCCCGCGCTGGAGACCTCACTGCAGTCCTGGGACGCCCGCATCCCGACGGGCCGGCTGAACACGTTCTTCAAAGAGATCGTGGCGGCGACGCCGCCGCCCGTCCGTGGCGGTAAGCAGCCGCGGATCCTGTTCGCCACCCAGGCGACCGCCCGCCCGCCCACGTTCGTGTTGTTCACCAGTGGTTTCCTCGAAGCGGGCTACCGCCGCTTCCTCGAACGGCGGCTGCGCGAGACGTTCGGATTCGAGGGCAGCCCCATCCGGATCAACGTTCGGGTACGCGAGAAGCGCGGCTCCCGGTCGCGCTAGTAGAGTGAGCTGGTTCGCATACGAGGAGAGGGGACGACGGTGGCTGAACACGCCTTCCGTGCCGCGCCCTCCCACGCCTGCGCCCTGCAGCCGTTCTGGCCGTCGCGCCGGCTGATGGCTTTCGACGAGTGGTGTTGTCCGCGTCCCTGACACGCGACCACTGCTAATTCAGGCTGCCTTACCCGGGCGCCGCCGAGTCGAAAGTCGGACCCATGCGTTCGCTACTGATCATCGCCCTCGTCGGAGTCGGCGCTCAGCTCGTCGACGGTGCGCTCGGGATGGCGTTCGGTGTCACCGCCTCGACCCTGCTGGTGCTGTCGGGTGTGGCCGCCGCCCAGGCCAGTGCCGCCGTGCACCTGGCCGAGATGGGCACCACGCTCGCGTCGGGCATCTCGCACTGGCGGTTCAAGAACATCGACTGGTCCATCGTCGCCAAGCTCGGCGTGCCGGGAGCGGTCGGTGCCTTCCTCGGCGCCACGGTGCTGTCGGCGCTGTCGACCGAGGACGCCGCGCCACTGATGGCGGCGATCCTGCTGTGCATCGGGGTGTACGTGCTGCTGCGCTTCTCGCTGCGGACTCCGCCGGTGATCGGCGGCAACGGCACCAAACACGGGGCGAAGTTCCTCACCCCGCTCGGGCTGTTCGGCGGGTTCATCGACGCCTCCGGCGGCGGCGGATGGGGGCCGATCACCACCAGCACGCTGCTCTCCAGCGGGAAGACCGCTCCGCGCACCGTCATCGGCTCGGTCAGTGCGTCGGAGTTCCTGGTGGCCGCCTCGGCCTCGCTGGGCTTCCTGGTCGGTCTGCGCGACGAGTTCTTCGACAACCTCGGTGTGGTCCTCGCCCTGGCTGTCGGCGGGGTGATCGCCGCCCCCATCGCCGCCTGGCTGGTCAGCCGGATCAGCCCCGCGCTGCTCGGCACCGCGGTCGGCGGTGTCATCGTCCTCACCAACTCGCAGAAGCTGGTGCACTACTTCGCCATCGCGTGGCCGTGGTCGACGTTCATCTACTCGGTGATCGCGGTGGCCTGGGCGGTCTTCCTGGTGCTGGCGTGGCGGATCATGCGCGCGCCGGCCTACGTGCCTCGCGAACTGGAAGCCGAGGTCACCGTCGTCGAGCGCCCGGCCGAACCGGCCGACGAGGTGCGCTGACGCCGGTCCGCACAGTCCCCACTAGGGTTTGCGGGTGCCCGTCATCGACATGGTCCTCATCGCCCTGGCGGGCGTGGGCGCCGGTGCCATCAACGCCATCGTGGGCTCCGGCACCCTGATCACGTTCCCGACTCTGGTCGCGCTCGGCTATCCGCCGGTCACGTCGACCATGTCGAACGCCATCGGCCTGGTGGCCGGGGGAGTGTCGGGCACCTGGGGCTATCGCCGCGAACTGCGGGGGCAGTGGCACCGGCTGCGCTGGCAGCTCCCGGCCTCATTCGTCGGGGCATTGGCCGGCGCGTGGCTGCTACTGCACCTGCCGGAGAAGGTCTTCACGCAGGTGGTGCCGGTACTGCTGATCGCGGCGCTGGTGCTGGTCGTCGTGGGTCCCCGGATCCAGACGTGGGCCCGGCGCCGCGCCGAGGAGAGCGGACGGTCCGCCGACCACGTGAGCACCGCCCGCATGGTGTCGCTGGTGGCCGGGACGTTCGCGGTCGGCGTGTACGGCGGCTACTTCACCGCGGCGCAGGGGATTCTCCTGATCGCGGTGATGGGGGCGCTGCTACCTGAGGACATGCAGCGCATGAACGCGGCGAAGAACCTGCTGTCGCTGATCGTGAACATCGTCGCGGCCGTCGCGTACACGGTGGTGGCGTTCGACCGGATCAGCTGGGCCGCCGCCGGACTGATCGCGATCGGTTCGCTGGTCGGCGGGTTCCTGGGCGCGCATTACGGCCGTCGGCTCTCGCCGAACGCGTTGCGGGCGGTCATCGTCGTCGTCGGCCTGATCGGGCTGTGGCGGCTGATGACCGTCTAGAACCGCGTTCTCCGCGCTCCCTGACCCGCCGAACGTGCGTCCAGCGCGAGATTCCTGACGATTTCTCGCACTGAGCGCACGTTGGGCGCAGGGGGTTAGAAGCGGGTCCGCCCCTTCTCCTGGGCGAGCACGTCCTCGAGGTCGCCGAGGCGCTCCATGCTCTGCACCACGCGGCGTGTGCGGTTGTTGCGGGCGAGCCGGTTCTGATGGCGGTGCACGAACGACCAGTAGCCGGCGGTGAACGGGCAGGCGTCGTCGCCGAGGCGTTTCCTCGGGTCGTAGGCGCAGTCACCGCAGTGGTCGCTCATCTTGTTGATGTAGGCGCCGCCCGCGGCGTACGGCTTGGTGGCCAGCCTGCCGCCGTCGGCGTGCTGGCTCATGCCGACGACGTTGGTGGGCATCACCCAGCGGAAGCCGTCGACGTAGGCGGTGGCGAACCACTCCGTGAGCTCGCGCGGGTGGTAGCCGCGTTGCAGGGCGTGGTTGCCGAGCACCATGAGCCGCTGGATGTGGTGGGTGCAGCCGCGGTCACGCACCCCCAGGAGTGCGTGGCGCAGGCATTCGGCGGTAACGGCGTCGGCGTCGAGGTCTTTCCACCAGTCGGGCAGCGGTGTGTGGGCGTTCAGTTCGTTGTGGTCGACGTAGTTCTCGCCGAAATGCCAGTAGAGGTGCCACATGTACTCACACCAGCCGAGGATCTGGCGGATGAAGCCCTCGACGGCAGCCAGCGGTGCGCACCGGTTGCGGTAGGCCTGTTCGGCGGCGTGGACGGCGTCGAGCGGGTGCAGCACACCGAGATTGAGCGGGACGGACAGCAGCGAGTGCGACATCGCCCAGTCACCGCCCATGATGGCGTCTTCGTGGCGGCCGAAGGCGGGCAGGCGGTGCTCGATGAAGCGGGTGAGCGCGCGCTGCGCCTCCGTGGGCGTCACCGCGAACAGGCGGGGCCCGTCGGCGCCCACGGTGTCGAGGTCCATGCGGTCCAGGTCGTGACGCACCTGATCGTCGATGTCGTCCTCCCGCGGCTGATACGGGGCGGGGACATCGAGGCGGGTCTGCTTCTTCGGCGGAGGTTCGCGGTTCTCCTCGTCGAAGTTCCACCGGTTGCCTTCCGGTTCGCTGCCCCGCATCAGCACGTCGAAGCGGCGGCGCTGGTCGCGGTAGAAGTCCTCCATGCGAAAGCGTGTCCGGTTGCCGGCCCACTGTTCGAATTCGGCCCGCGGGAGGGCGAAGGTCGGGGTGGGCAGCACGTCGGCGACGAGGCCCTGTTCCTCGAGTCGATGCACGAACTTCTCGGCGGCGAACGACGTCGGCTGATGGACGAGGACAGGACGGCCGAACCGTTGCAGGGCGTCGGTGTAGGTGTCGGCGGTGATCAGGGTGGCGCGGTCGCCGAGGTCGCGGTCGGCGTGGCGCAGCGCCGACAGCACGATGTGCAATTTCTGGCGGTAGTAGCGGCGTTTGCGCAGCGCGTGCCGGGCTTCGACGAGCAGCACCTCCCGGTGGGCGTGGTCGCCGCCGTGCACCGCCGGACCCAGTTGGTCGGCGAAGAGCCACAGCGGGGTGTCGTCACGTGCACCGGTCATCTGGTCGACGCTACGAGCCGGTCCGTGGGAGGGCGTGGGGTCGGCGCGGGTGGTCACGGAATGGTTCGAAACCTCCGCGAGTGTGCAGCCTCATACGCCCGCGCCGGCGTGTCGCGTATGGAAACGCACACGGCGGAGCGGTTGGGAATCACGGGCATCGGTGCGGTAGGCTCACGTGCTGCCGCAGGTGCTTCACGCGGCAACGGGCTGTGGCGCAGCTTGGTAGCGCACTTGACTGGGGGTCAAGTGGTCGCAGGTTCAAATCCTGTCAGCCCGACGCTGTGATGTCGCAAGACATCGGAACAGCCGTGGACCTACTTCAGGTCCGCGGTTTTTTCCGTTTGGGGCCTTCGGGGCGCCGGTGGGTTGGTACTCCGTGGTGGGTCGAGGGCGAAGTCACTCACGTTTCCTCCGACGAGTCGATCCCGTTCCGAGCATGTGCGCCACAAGCCTCGAGCGGCTTCGGTGTCCTCCGGTCGGGGATTCCGGTGTGTGAGATCTCCGGCCTCAGGCCGCCTGACCTTCTGGCGGCGCGGGGCCTCCGGGTTCGCCGGCGTCGTCGACCGGGTGCGGGGCATCCGACTCCACGTCGTCGCCGGCCACACTGTCCTCATCCTGTTCGGCTGACGCAGCAATGTTGTTGTGGCTCGGAGGCTCTGGATCGTCCAACGGGCGTAGCAGCCGTTCGGGTCGGTGGTAGTGGTTGAGTCGGGCTTGGCCGGTGTCGAGTTGTGGTGGCGGGGTCCATTCGACTTCGCATTGGTCGTTCATGCGGGTGGTCCAGCCGTTGTCGTGGTCGACGCTGCGGTTGTCGGGCCCGCAGGCCAGGCCGAGTTCGTCGACGTTGGTGTTGCCGCCGTCTGACCAGTCGGAGTCCACGTGGTGCGCTTGGCAGCCGTAGGCGCCGATGGTGCAGCCGGGTTTGGTGCATCCGCCGTCGCGCGCGATGAGCATGATCCGCTGTGCCGGAGAGGCGATTCGCTTGGTGCGGAACAGGTCCAGGGCCGATCCGGTCGCGCGGTCGAACACCGCCAGGAAGTGGTGGGCGTGGCCGGCCATCCGGATCACGTCGGCGATCGGCACGACGGTGCCGCCACCGGTGGTGCCGATCCCGGCGCGGGACTCCAGGTCTTGCAGGGTGGTGCGAATGATGACCGAGACCGGCAGTCCGTTGAGGTGTCCGAGTTCGCCGCTCATCAGGGCGATGCGCCCCACGGCGAGCAGCGCGTCGTGTTGACGCTGGGCGAGGCTGCGGTGGTCGTTGTCGATCTGGGCCTGTGACGGTGTGCCCGAGGTGCAGGGTTCGGGGTCGTCGGGATTGCACATCCCGGGCGCGGCGTACTTGGCGAAGATGACCTCCCACACCGCCCACGCTTCGGGGGTCAACGTCGCGCTCAGATCGACCATTGCGTCATCTCGCTGTTTGTGCTTGTTGACGCCGCGCTTGCGGGCCCGTTCGGTGTCGTCGGGCTCGGGTCCGTCCTGGTCGAGCAGGAACAAAGTGAGATCGGCACTGTCTTTGAGTTCCTTCGGACCGACACCGACGGCCGTGCGGACGAGGGCGACTTCGAACTGCTCACGGGTGGCCACGTCGACGAAACTCGGCAGTCTGTCGACGGCCTTGCGGATGACCTCGACGTGCTCACCGTTGATGAGCCCGTGGGCTTGGGCGGTCGCCGTGGCGGGCAACTCCGGCGGCAGGGCGGGCCCAGTCAACGGCTGCCGAGGCGCCAAGAGGGCGGCTTCGGTCAGTCGGCGATGGGCCTCTCTGGTCGAGATGCGCCAGCGGACCGATAGCACCTCTTTCCACGATTTGGCGCCCAACTCCCGCGGTGTCGCCTCGGTTTGCAGGCGGGCCAGCATGCGGTGGCTCATCGTGGGCAGTTGGCACCACAGGGTTTCGAGCTCATCCAGTGCTGCAACGAGATCGGAGCGAGTCAGCAGGTCGACATCACAGGCGGCCACCTCGTCGAAGGCGGCACGCAGCGCGGTCACCGCGGCCTGCAGGTCGTTCCCGGACATGATTCGAACATACATTCGACCACCGACAAACCACGAAGAAACCCTGGGCGCCCTCCTCTACGCAGAGGCCGCGAGACCGGAGGTTGCCGGAGGGCAGGCGAATACCGCCGGCAAGCTGAGCGCCGTCGATCGACGGCGCGGATCCGGAAGGGGAATCATGGGGAATCGGGCCAACATCGTGTTGGTCGATCACGACGGCTGGCAACTGCGGTACTCGCACTGGGCGGGATGCCAGAGCTACGAGGAGAGCCCCGCGGGTCAGGTGAATCGGCTCGCCGAGCTGTTCGTCACCGAAGGGTTGCCGAGTCCGGAGGTCAGCGCGTCGGCAGTCTCAGATGCGGGTGAGCGGCCGAGCCCCGCCGAGTGGGCGCGCTTCGAGCGCGCCTGCGCGCAGGTCCGCACCGCGGGGAAGGCGGCCTGATCGGCTGGCGAAGGTATGGCTGGTAACCGGCTGCCAGTTCCGGTCTGAGCGCGAGCAGATCAATCCGCGGCTTGCCAGTCCCGGGCCGCCACCAGCTCGGGTACGAGCGTCTCGGTGAGCAGCCGGACATCGTCGACATCGTCGCCGGGATAGCGCACGGTGGCGGTGGCGGCCGGAACCGTCCCGCCGACCGCGACCACGCGGGTGCCGCGGGGCCCTGTCCATTCGGCCATCTGGGCCTCCCATGTCGATCCCGCGAACACCAGCATCCGCAGGTCGGTGTTCTTGGTGCGGTAGACGTCGACATGGCTCCAGTCGCCGCTCTCACAGCCGATGGCCGACCGGCGGGGACCTTCGCGGAACATCAACGCACCCTGCTGCGCCGACGACAGGCGGTGCGCCGGCGCGCACAGATGCGTCTCGACCGGGCCCAGCAGATGCTCGGATACCTCAGGGCGCCAGTCTTGCTCGGTGGACAGCAGGTGATCGCTGGCCTGCGCGGCCGCGCCGATCGCGGCGACCAGATCATCGATTGACGTCCCGGTCAACTGGCACTCCAGTGCCATCAACAGAGCGAGGGTGTGCTGGTAGCTGCGGCAGGCGACCCCGCCGACCTCGGGCTCGGCCAGTAACTCGACCGTCGCATCGCAGCGTTCGGTGATCGCCGATCCGGCCGTGTTGGTCAGCGCCACGGTGGTCGCGACGGGATCGATCCGCTCGAGTGCGTCGAGGGTTTCCACCGAACCGCCCGTCGCCGACGTCGCCACCACCAGCGTGCCCGGGCCCCAGACCGGTAGCAGTTGCGACGACGCGATCTCGGAGACGGCGCAGATACCGCGGGCGCGCAGCCGGGCGGCGGCCACCCCGGCGGCGTAGGCCGACGAGCCCATACCGACGAACACCACCCGTGACACCTCATCGGGAAGGGCCCTCGACCACGGATTGCGTTGTGCCAGTGCGTCGGCGAGCTTCGAAAGCACATCCGGCTTGCGGGCGAGGTCGGTGGCGAATCCGTCCGGGTTCATCGGCTCGTTTCTTGGAGGAGGGCGGGTAGTGCCGCGTCGGGAACGTACATCCACCGGGGCAGATGACGACCGGCGTAGACGATCTCGCGGAGCACCTGCTGCAGCCGCAAAGCGCTCAGCGCGTGTTCGATGTGCAGATCGGCGTGACCGGTGTCGGACAGCCGGTGCAGGTATGAATCCAGCAGGGCGGCCCGGGCGGCGGCATCGACCGGGGCGAGGTGCTCCGGCGTGAGCTCGCTGCGTCGGGCCGCGACGATCGCCACGTGGGACAACGACTGCAGGATGCCTGCCACGTCGACCGCCGCCGGGACCGGCAGGATCCGCTCGGCCGGAGGAAGCACCGGATTTCCGTCGAAGTCGGTGACGACCAACAGTTTGCCGGTGCGCAGCACCTGACCGACATGCAGATCGCCGTGTGCGTCGAGGATCGGGATGCCGACCAGCATGGACAGTCGGTCCAGGACGGCCGCGATGTGCTCGGCGTGGTCGGCCAGCAACTGGGCGTTGGCCGGGCCGGCCAACTCGCGTGCGGCCGCCAGGGTTTGGAAAGCGCCGTCGCGCCAGCGCTGCGCGTCTGAGCGGGTCGCGGTCGTCACGGTGGTGGCCAGCAAGGCGTGCAGGTCGGCGACCACCGTTCCCAGCGTGGCGCACACGTCGACGACGGTGGCGTGATCACCCGACCGCGCGGCGTCTTTGAACAACTCCACCGCCCACGTCCAGCCGTCGACGGCGCCCGGCAGATAGCCGGTGACTGTCGCCGCCAGAGTCTCGGCACCGTCGTGCGGTGTCCAGGTCACCACTCCCCAGGGGGTCGGCATGGCGGTGAACCCCGCGGCGGTCAGGGCGGCCAGTCGGCCGGGCGCCGGATGCGGACCGGGTTCCAGGTGGGTGGCCCACTTCACCACCGCGAGATCACCGACGATGATCGATTCGTTGGTCTGGTCGACGGTGACCGGGCGTTCGCTGTCCGGCGCGGGCCCGCTGGTCCACGAGACCACCTCGAACCGTCCCCGCGCGCAGCGACCCGGTGTGCCGGCGAGCAACTGCAGCAGTGCCTCGGCCGCCCCGTCACCGGGCTCGGCCCGCCGCCAGCGGTCGCCGTCGGTGACCACGGGTACCGCCGAGAGCGTGCCGTCCCGGTCGACGATGGCCAGCCCGTGCCGGTCGCCGAGGCGCAATAGGTCGAGCGGGTCCCGGTGGGTCGAGGTCGATGGCACGGCTCAGGCGGGCGTGGTGCGATGCTCGTACCCGACGCGTTCGATGACGTCGGCTGCCAGGCGCAGCCCGTCGCGCTTGCGGACCTGTTCGCCGATCTGGGAAACCCGCTCGCGCAGCGCGCCGTCGGTGAGGATGCGCTCCAGCGCACCGGTCAACTGGTCGTCGGTGAAGTGATAGGTCTCCAACCGCACACCCAGGTCCAATTCGTGGATGCGCTGGGCGTTCTCGTACTGGTCCCAGAACAGTGGGAGCACGATCAGCGGCTTCCCGAAGTGCAGCGCTTCGGTGGTCGTGTTGTTGCCACCGTGCGAGATCACCGCGTCGACGAGCGGCATGATCCTGGTCTGGGGCAGCATCTGCGCTCCGACCATGTTGCCGGCGAGCGTGAGCTTGTCTGCCTGTGGGCCCATGCTGACGATGAAGCGGTGCCGGGTGGTGGCCAGCACATCGATCAGCCGTTGCATCAGCGAGACATCAGCTCCGCCAAGCGAACCCAGCGACAGATACACCAGTGCGCTGTCCTCGGGACGGTCCGCCACGGAGGCGGGCACAGCGTAATCCTCATCGGTCTCCCGGATGCTGGAGTCCACCCGCGTCCACGTCTCACCCAGCGGACGCTTGTCGGTGTAGTCGGCCTCGGCTGGGTAGATGTAGATGGAGGCGGCGTTGTCGCGAGGCATGAACTCCAGTTCGGGCAGCGGCGGAGCGCCCTGCTCGCGGACCCAGGCGTCGAAGTCCGCCCACATGGGGCGCAGCGCCCGGTCGAACTCGGCGAGGTAGGCGTCCCACTCCGACCTGTCATCGCTCGGCAACCCCGAGAACGGGGGCGGCACATCGGGTCCCGGCACCTCCAGTGGGCTGCAGGAGATGAAGCGCACGAACGGTTTACCCGCGGTGGCCAGCGCCGGGAACAGAACGACATTGTCCTCGACGAGGACATCGGGTCGGTGCTCGGCGATGATCTCGCGCAGCCGCGGCTCGCAGTACTTGGCGCCGTCGATGAGGGCCTGGAAGGTCGGCTTGATGAACGTCTCGAGCTGCTCGATGGTCGGTTTGGCGAACTCGGGCGCGGTTTCGGCGATGAAGTCCGTCCAGAACTGACCGGGGTCGCCTTCGTCGGCGCCCTCGACCGGCGCCGCCAGATCGACGAGTTCCTCGATGAAACCGAACTTCGCGATCTTTCCGGCCCAGGAGGATTCGGCGGCGAACACGATCCGGTGGCCACGTTCGCGCAGCTTCGCCGCGACGCCGATGCACTGGTTCGTGGGTCCGTAGGCCGACTCCGGCCAGAACATGATGGTAAGTGGGTCGGTCATGGTTGCGTCCTTTCGCCCGGCTCACGGCGGGGGAGGGGGTGGCCGGTTGCCACCCGTGCGTAGTCGAGGATCTGCTCGATCGATGCGTCGGCATCGAGGCTGGGATGGCGGGCCACCATGCGGTATCCGAAGGCATCCTCGAGCGCCACGATGTTGCGCGCGATCACCAACGAGGGTGAGGCCAAGGTGAAGACACCTTGCGCCGCACCGGATTCCAGGATCACCTGGTACATCGCCACCTGCCGATCGAAGAGCGCGGTCAGCAGGACACCGTAGGTGGGATAGCGCCCGGCGGCGCCGCCGAGCTCGCACAGCAGCTTCACCGCCGGATCGTCGGAGTCGACGGGAAGGCCCGATTCGATGGTGACCACCAGACGGCGGTCAGGTTCGGCGATGCCCTCGATCGCGCGCAGTCGCTCGTCGTAGAACCGCTCCATACCGGCGCGGTTCGCCTCGACGAGCAGGGTCTGCACATCGGGGAAGTGATAGAGCACCGCCCCGGAGGTCAGGCCGGCTTCGGCCGCGACCTGATTGAGCTGAACGTCGGCGCCGTGCTTCATCACAGCGCGCTGCGCGGCGTGCAACAGCTTCGCGCGTCGTTCCGTGCGACTCACGGGCACAGGGCATCTCCTCGGGATACGTCGTGCGTCACTGTGCCAGGAAAATTGCGGTTGTGGAAGCAGAATTTTGAACTGAAGCTCAACTTTTACATTCCTAACGCGCTTGACATGCAACTTTCGCGCTTGTGTTCTCTGAAGGTCAGTGCAACTATCGTCCGAATGACGGACGACTTGCGCGACGCCGAACCGCGCCCGGTGTGGTGGGAGGGACTCCGGACCGGTCCACAGACCGAGCCGCTGCGCGGCCGGGTTTCCGCCGACCTGGCCATCGTCGGTGCCGGATACACCGGGTTGTGGGCCGCCATCGAAGCGTTGACCGAGGATCCGTCGCGCCGGGTCGTCGTGCTCGAACAGGACTGGGTGGGTTCGGGTGCATCGGGGCGCAACGGCGGATTCGTCTCCGAATCACTGACTCACGGAGTGGCCCACGGCGAGGCGCTGTGGGCGGACGAACTCGACGAACTGCAGCGCCTCGGCCGCCAGAACGTCGAGCAGATCGCCGCCTTCCTGGACGACCACGGCATCGACGCCGATCTGCGGTTGGTCGGCAAGACGACGCTGGCCAGGACGGCGCACGAGTACGAATCGCTGCGCAAAGCGGTGCCGACCTACGCCCGGTACGGCGAAGACGTCCGCTTCCTCGACTGCGACGAGGTCCGCGCCGACATCCACTCGCACGCATTCCTCGGCGGACTCCGGTCGATGCGCGGCGGCCTAGTCGACCCGATGGCGCTGACACTCGGCCTGCGTCGCGTGGCAGAAGGCATGGGCGCCAAGATCTTCGAGCGATCCGCGGCCACTGGTATCAGCCGCGATGGTGGCGGCCTGATCGTTCGCAGCGAGCACGGGGCCGTCGAGGGCGCACAGGTGTTGCTGGCATCCAACGCCTACCGGCCACTGCTGCGACGACTGCGCGCGTGGATCCTGCCCGTCTACGACTACGTGTTGGCGACGGCTCCGTTGACCGCCGCGCAGCTGGACTCGATCGGCTGGTCGCAGAACCAGGGACTCACCGACGCGGGCAACCAGTTCCATTACTTCCGCCGAACCCGCGACGATCGCATCATCTGGGGCGGATACGACGCCATCTACCACTACGGCAATGCCGTCAACCCGAATCTGGAGTTGCGCGACCGGTCGCACCGTCTGTTGGCGCGCCACTTCCGCGAAACGTTCCCGCAATTGGCAGAGGTTCCGTTCACCCATCGCTGGGGTGGCGTCATCGACACGACCACCCGGTTCACCCCGATCTTCGGGACCGCCATGCAGGGCCGACTGGCCTATGCGGTCGGATTCACCGGTCTGGGTGTGGCGTCGACGAGATTCGGTGCCCGCGTGGCACTGGACCTGCTGGCCGGCCGCGAGACCGAACGGACCCGGCTCAAGGCAGTCACCGGCACCGCGGTGCCCTTCCCGCCCGAACCGCTGCGCTGGCCCGCCGTCGAGCTGACCCGGGCCGCCTTGGCTCGTGAGGACGAGACGGGCCGCAGGGGTCTGCTGTTGCGCACATTCGACCGATTCGGTGTCGGCTTCAACAGTTGAGGAGTGAGAACATGACCGCAGGTCGATTCCACCGGGGACAACGGCTTCCCGGGTCGGGCCGCGAACGCGTGCTGGTGAACCCGGCGACCGGCAGGCCCACCGCGACCGTTTCGGAGTCGACGGTCGACGAAGCCGCTCGCGCTGTCGCGGCCGCCGCGGAGGCCTTCCCGGAATGGTCGGGGCGTACCGCCGGTGAGCGCGCGCGGGTGCTGCTGCGGTGGGCCGACCTCATCGACGCCCATGCCGGCGAACTCACGGCGCTCGAAGTCGCCGAAACCGGTAAGCCGGAAGCGGTTTTCCGCGACGGCGAGCTCCCGTTCGGCACCGACAACCTACGGTTCTTCGCCGGTGCCGGACGCTCGCTGGAGGAGACCGGCGCCGGTCTGCTCAGCACCGGCTACACCTCGATGATCGTCCGGCGGCCGGTGGGACCTGTCGTCGGTATCGCGCCGTGGAATTTCCCGTTGATCATGGGCCTGTGGAAGGTCGGTCCGGCACTGGCCGCCGGCAACACCATCGTCATCAAACCGGCTCCGACGACGCCGTCGAGCACGCTGCGTATCGCCGAGCTCGCGCTGGAAGCCGGTATCCCGCCCGGGGTTCTCGAGGTGGTCACCGGTGACGAGACCGTCGGAGGGGCGCTGGTGGCCGACGAACGGGTGCAGCTCATCTCGATCACCGGGTCCACCCGCGCCGGCCGGCAGGTGATGTCGACCGCCGCGGTCCGCGGCGCGCGGGTGCATCTCGAACTCGGCGGCAAGGCACCATGTCTGGTGTTCGACGACGCGCACCTCGACGACGCCGCGCACGGTATCGCGATGGGCGCGACTTACAACTCCGGACAGGACTGCACCGCCGCCACGCGGGTGTACGCCCACCGGTCGGTGTTCGACGATCTCGTCGAGCGACTTGCCGTCGCGTTCAAGACCATTCGGGTAGGTGACCCACTCGACGCCGCCACCGATATCGGACCGCTGATCAGCGCCGAGCACCGCGACCGGGTACACGGTTTCGTCGAGCGCGCCGTCGCGGCGGGGGCGACGGTGCGGGCCGGAGGTGTCCTTCCGGACGGCGACGGGGCCTACTACCCGCCGACGCTGGTCACCGGCGTCGACCAGTCCGCCGAGATCGTCCAGAACGAGGTGTTCGGTCCGGTTCTGGTCGCGCTGCCGTTTGACGATGAGGCCGACGCGATCCGGCTCGCCAACGACTGCCGGTACGGGCTGGCGTCGTCGGTCTGGACGACGGACGTGGCCCGCGCGTTGCGCGCCGCACACGCGATCGAGGCAGGCGTCACCTGGGTGAACGACCATCTGCCGATCGCCTCCGAGGCACCGCACGGAGGTGTGAAGGCCAGCGGTTTCGGCAAGGACATGAGCCAGGCCGCCGTGGCGGAGTACACCGTCGCGCGCCACATCATGGTCAAACACGCTCCGCGCGCGGCGCACGACTCCTTCCGTCCGGCGTGAAAAATGCGTCGCCTCAGGGCGATTGAATCAGAAGGGTCCGCGTCCACCGACTTCTGGCAACCTCCGAGTAGGGGCCGACAGCTTCACTCGGAGGGTTTCCTCATGTCTCGGATCCGGTGAGAACAACTGCCGCACATAATTTTTCGTGTTGTGCTGCGGATCCACGCGCGAGGGTCTACCGTGTGACCGGCGCTATGAGACAACGAAAGTCCCGCTGGCGCCCAGCAATCCACGAAAGAGCCGCGAACACCCGCGGCGACACGCACGGCACCCGACACGCGTGTCGAGATTTCGGCTTCGAGCACTGGAGGTTCTGACATGGCGACCAACGAGGACGTCACCGCGCTGCATTCGGTGGACGAGGTGTTGCCCCGCAAGATGCGCTGGTTCGACGGGTTCGCGATGGCCATGACGATGCCTGCCGCGCTGGTCGCCACGCTTGGCGCGTCCATCGCCGGCCTCGGCGGCTGGGGTGCGGCGGTGCTCTGGGCGATCTCGATGGCCATCTCGCTGGCAGTGAACTGGGTCTACATCGAGCTGGCCGCGATGTTCCCCAACGCGTCCGGCGGAATCTCCGGGTACGCGGCCGAGGCGTGGAAGAAGCGGGTGCCGTGGTTCGCGCCCCTGGCGGGGGTCGGGTACTGGCTGCCGTGGGGATCGAACCTCGCGACCTACGGGTCCCTGACCGGCCTGCTCGTGCAGTCTCAGTGGTTCCCCGACCAACAGTGGTCCGCGGACTTCGGTCCGTTGCATCTGAGCTTCCCGATCCTCATCGGCCTGGTTGTGATCTTCCTGCTGTACGGCATCAACGTGGTCGGTGTGCGCGTCACCATGGCCTTCGTCTACGTGACCGCGGCCATCCTGATGGTCCCGCTGGTGGTCTTCATCGTCTTTCCGCTGTTCAACGCCGACTGGGCGCCGATGGACCTGACGTGGAACCTGCACGGGCTCGAAGGGCTGCACACCGCCATCGTGTGGCTGTACGTGATGGCCTGGACGACGCTCGGGATCGAGGTGTGCGCGACCTTCGCGTCGGAGTACCGCGACCCGGTCCGGGACACCTCGCGGGCCATCCGCGCCTCCGCGCTGTTCTGCCTCGGTGTGTTCTTCCTGGTTCCGCTCACCCTCGGCGGATTCGCCGGCGAGCAGGCGATCAGTGAGGATCCGTCGACGTTCTTCGTCGCCAGCTTCTCGAAGCTGACCGGTGCGGGCGCGGACGTCATGGTGCTGTGCCTGATCGCCTCTCTGTTGCTGGTGATGCTGACCTCGGTCGCCGACGCCTCCCGGGTGCTGTTCAACATGGGCAAGGAGGGCATCACGGTGCGGTCGATGGGAAAGCTCAACCGTCGCGGCGTGCCCGTGCGTGCATTGAACGTGATGCTGGTGCTGAACGTCGTGCTGCTGGTGGTGCTCCAACAGCCGCTGGCCATCATCGTGACCGGCAATCTGGGCTACATCCTCGCCCATGTGCTGGCCGTCGCCGGTTTCGCTGTGCTGCGCAAGGACCGGCCGGACGCTGCGCGTCCGATCCGTCTCCCACAGGTATTCGTGCCCCTGTCGATCGCGTTGGCCGCTCTGCTGGCGGTACTGCTGGTGGTCGGGGCCACCGGATTCTCCATCACCGGTTACGGCGGGGTACTGGAGCTGGGCATAGCCCTGTCGATCCTGGCAGCCGGCGTGGTGCTGTGGTGGTTCGTCCAGCGCCGGGACCGGGCAGCCGAAACGGTCGAACGGTGATCCGGTGCACGTCGGCCGGTGGGCGACCGAAATGTTGTGAACAACTATCACAGTCTCCTCAAGGTTCACTGCGAGATCACCAGTAACAATGGCGGTCGACCGATCGACCACCACGTCGGTGCGCTATTGCTCACGAGCGTTCGGCGGCTGAAAGGGTTTCCCGTGCACTTGGTCAAGGGACTGGGCGTGGCATTGACCGCAACCGCTCTGTCGGCGACATCCGTCGCGGTCGCCACGCCGACCGCCTCAGCCAGCACCGTGAACTGGGATGCGATCGCGCAGTGCGAATCCAGCGGCAACTGGGCCATCAACACCGGCAACGGGTATTACGGCGGCCTGCAGTTCCTGCCCGCCACCTGGAAGGAGCACGGCGGCGTCGGCTCCCCTGAGAAAGCGCCGCGCGAGTACCAGATCATGGTCGCCGAGCGGGTTCTGCGCACTCAAGGGCTCGGCGCCTGGCCGGTCTGTGGTGCGTTCGCGCTCTCCCCGAGATCGTCCGCCCCGCCGGGGACAGGCAGCGCCTGCCGGCTCATGTCCGGAATCGTGCTTGGTGTCGTCAACCTCAACCGGATGTGCGCGGCACTGACCAGCCAGGCGCGCGCCGTCGCCTTCGCACTGGCCCGCTGACGCCGCCCGAGGGACTGACCGCGCGCTGTGCGCTGATAACGGCGGCCGGGCCCGTGACGATAATCCTCTCGATGACCGGACAGCGTGCGGTGGCCGATCGAGTCGTGCGCCACCCGTTGTGACGGGCGAGGACAAGCGGGGCCCATGGACGTGACCGGAGAAGACCTGTTCGCGGGACGCTACCTCCTGCGCGGACTGCTCGGCGCCGGCGGGATGGCCGAGGTGCGCGACGCCTGGGACACCCGACTCGATCGCCCGGTGGCGATCAAGCTGCTGCACCCCGGCATGAAGGCCCAGTCAGAGATCCTCGACCGGTTCCGAGACGAAGCTCGGTCGGCCGCGATGCTGTCGCACCCCAACATCGTCGCGGTCCACGACTACGGCGAACACGACGACACACCGTTCATCGTCATGGAGCGGCTGCCCGGCCAGACACTCCTCGACGTCATGGCTCGCGGTCCCATGCCGCCGGACCACGTCCGGTCCATGCTCGACGACGTGCTGGCCGCGCTCGAAGCGGCGCACGCGGCGGGATTGCTCCACCGCGACATCAAGCCCGCCAACATCCTGCTGGCGGCATCGGGAGACAGCGTCAAAGTCGGCGACTTCGGCATCGCCAAGACAGGGGGCGCCGCCCACACCATGACCGGTCAGATCGTCGGCACGATGGCCTACCTGAGTCCCGAGCGCATCACCGGCGCTCCCGCCTCGGTGGCCGACGACCTCTACGCGGTGGGGGTCATGGGATATGAAGCGGTCGTCTCCCGGCGCGTCTTCCCGCAGGACACGCCCGCGGCGATGGCGCGCGCCATCATGGACGACCCGCCGCCGCCCCTGGGGGCGGTTCGGCCCGACCTCGATCCAGCCCTGACCGGCACGATCGACCGCGCCATGGCCCGCGACCCGGCCCGGCGTTTCGCCGATGCGGCGCACATGCGTGCCGCCCTCAACGGTGATCGCCGGGCGCTCTTCGCCGGTGCCGCACCGGTGATGGCGGCCGGCATCCGGCCGGCCACCAAGGTTCTCGACCAGCCGTTGCCGCTGTCGGCGCACGACGCTATGCCGCCGCAGTCACCGGCCCCGTCCTGGTGGCGGCGCCTACCCGGCCGCACCCGCACGGCGATCTTCTCCGCCGCGATTCTGGTGTGCCTTACCGTGTCCGGTCTCGCGCTGGCCGCCGAGCCGTTCTCCACGACGCCACCGCCGGAGCCGGTCAGCACCACCACCCCGCCTTCCCCGACCAGCGCCGCGCCGCCACCACCGCCTCCGGCCCCGCTTCCTGTCGTCGAACAGCCGAATGACGAAGGAAACGGGGACAAAAAGAAGAAAGAGGAGGAGAAGAAGGGCGAGGGCCGCGGCAACGAGGGCAACCCCGGCAAGCGCGAGTAGCCGAGCTCAGGCCGCCCGGGTGACTCCGGGATCCGGGTACGTGGGGTTGGCCAGCACGTCGCTGGTACACACCGCGCAGTAGTTCACGGCCAGGGTGGGGTAGCCACACGCCCGACATGCCGCCACTCGCGGCTTGTCCGCCGGCCAGCTCGTGTCCATGACCTCACGCCCGTTCGCCATGCCATACCGGTACCCGGCGCGGCTCAAGATCACGCCCACCGCTCGGCGAAGTCACAATCGGCCGCGGGGGAAGCCGGCGAACCGGCTCCCCCGCGGCCGGTTTCAGTGACCGGGGACGTGCAGACGCTTCAGCGATCCGAGGACCAGGCGGTCGGCGGCCAACTCGTAGGACTGGCGCTCCGACAGGGACTCGACCGAACGGAGCATCGCCCTGATCTCGTTGTGCACCCGCGGCTCGCCCGCCAACAGCGCCTCCACCTTTTCGGTCACCGCGGCGTCCAGTGCGTCGATGTCCTCGGTGACCTCGTTGAGGAGTCCGAGGCGCACCGCATCGTCACCCGACAGGGGCAACCCGCTGGCCGTGAGCCAGAAAGCCGCCCGGCGCCCCACCATGTGCGGTAGCCACGCCAGCACCAGGGCGGGCGCCAGATTGATGCGGACCTCCGGGAAACTGAGCCGTGCCGTACGGGTCGCGACGGCGACGTCACACAGCGCGGCCAGCCCGACGCCGAATCCCGCGGCATCGCCGTGAACCCTGGCCACCGTCACCAGCGGCGTGGCGGCCAGCGCCTCGTTGACCGCGATGAGACGGCGCACTTCGGTGGGCAGGTCGTCGGGCGTTGCTGCAGTGCGTTCGCGCCCCATGCAGAAGGTGTCGCCGGCGGCCGACAGCACGAGCACGTGCACCCCCGCCGGCGGAGCGGTGAGCACCCCCGCCAGGGCGTCACACATGTCCATCGTCATGAGGTTTCCGCCGGGGCTGTCGAGACGAACGGTCAGGACGGCGCCGTCGCGTTCGAAGGTCAGTCCCGGAACTGTCCCGATCTCGTCGGTGATCGTCATCAGTTCAGCCTCTCCAGCGCCACGCCGCCGTACCAGTCGACGTCATCGGCTGCGGTGCGGATGGTCACCGCACGGACATGGGTGAATTCGTCGAACGACTCGGTCCCGCCTTCCCGACCGTGACCGCTCTCGCGGACCCCGCCCCAGGGCGAGGACGGATCGAGCCGGTGATGGTCGTTGACCCAGACGATGCCGTGTTCCAACTTCGACGCCACCCGGTGGGCACGCGCCACGTCGCGCGTCCAGATCGACGAGCCCAGCCCGTAGGGCGAGTCGTTGGCGATGGCGATGGCGTCCGCCTCGTCCTTGAAGGGGATGACCACGAGGACGGGTCCGAAGATCTCCTCGCGCGCCACCCGCATCTGGTTGGTGACGTCCGAGAGCACCGTCGGGGCCACGAAGTAGCCGTCGAGACCCGGAACGTCGACGGCCTTGCCGCCGGTGGCCAGCGTCGCACCTTCGCCGATGCCGATCTCGACGTAGTTCAGAATGCGCTGACGGGCGCGTTCGGAGATCACCGGACCGAGTTGGGTGTCGGCCTGGCTCGGGTCACCGATCCTGATGCGTTCCGCCTGTGCCACCAGGCCGGCAACGAAATCGTCGTACACCGTCTCCTGCACCAGAATTCGGGTGCCGGCGATGCAGGTCTGGCCGGCGCCGACGAACCCGCCGAAGGCCGCACCGCGGGAGGAGACCTCGGTGGGGATGTCGTCGAACACCAGCACCGGGGTCTTACCGCCCAGCTCCACCGTCGACTTCGCGAAGCGGCGCGCGGTGGCGACGGAGATGATGCGGCCCACCTCGGTGCCGCCGGTGAACACCACCTTGTCGACCAGCGGATGTTCTGCCAGACCGGCGCCGGCCACCGGACCGAGACCTGGGATCACGTTCAACACCCCCGGCGGGATGCCGGCCTCCAGGGCCAGGTCGCCCACCAGCAGCGCGGTCAGCGGCGTCTGCTCAGAAGGCTTGAGTACCACGCTGTTCCCCGTTGCCAACGCCGGCGCCACACTCTTGGACGCGATCATCAGCGGGTGGTTGAACGACGACAACGTCGCGACCACACCGAGCGGGAAGCGCGATGTGTAGGAGTGGTACGGGCCCGACATCGGCACCACGGAGTCCCGACTGGCCAGCAGAAGGGCCGCGTTGTACCGGTACCACTCGGCCAGTCGGGTGATCTGCGCCTTGGTCTCGGTGATCGGCCTGCCGTTGTTGTCGGTCTCCAGGCGATACAGCTTGTCCATGTCACGCTCCAGCAGATCGCCGAAACGGTTCAGGATGCGGGACCGCTGGTGGATCGACATCTGCGACCACACCCCGGAGTCGAACGCCTTTCGTGCCGACACCACGGCGTCGTTGGTGTCCTCGGCGCTCGCGCTGTGGCAGCGGGCGAACACCTGCCCCGTCGCGGGGTTGATCACCTGCAGGATCTCGCCGCCGCCCGGCCGGTGCTCACCGTCGATGAGGAGGCCGTGCACGTGGTCGCCGTTGGGGGAGGGACTGGGAGTGGTCACAGCGGAAGTCGCAACCGATTGAGACAATTTGAACTCTTTCTGAGTGGGCAGGGATCAGGCGCCGGCGGGAATCGCGGAGCGTTGACGGGCACTGGCTTCGAGTTCTTCGAAGCGGCGCAGTATCGACGACTCCAGCACGGCGACTTCGGTGTTGGAGGCCTTGCGTGGACGGGGAAGATCGACGGCGATGTCCTCGTGGATGGTGCCGCCCGGTGCGAGCATCAGGATGCGGTCGGAGAGTTCGGCGGCTTCCTTGACGTCGTGGGTGACGAAGACGACGGTCTTGCGGGTCTGCGCCCAGATCTCCTGGAGGTGCTCCCGCAGGCCACGGGCGGTGATCGCGTCCAGATGGCTGAACGGCTCGTCCATCAACAGCACGTCCGGTTCGATCGACAGCGCCCTGGCGATACCGACGCGCTGCTGCTGTCCGCCCGACAGCTGTCCGGGCCACTTCTTCTCAGCGTGACCCAGCCCGACGCGCTTGAGTGCCTCGTGCACGCGCTCCTTCGCGGCGTCGTCGCGCACCGCCTGCACGTACATCAGGTTGTCGAAGATCGACCGCCACGGCAGTAACCGGGGCTCCTGGAAGACGTAGGCGAGTTTGGCCGACTGGCCGGCTCCGCCGATGGTGACGGTGCCCGACGTAGCGGACTCGATCCCGGCGATGATGTTGAGCAGTGTGGTCTTACCGCAGCCCGACGGTCCGACCAGCGATACGAAGGACTGGTCGGCGATCTCGAATCCGATGCGGTTGATGACGGTCTGCGGTCCGGTCGGGGTGCCGAACACTTTGAGCAGATCTGTCACGGTGACGTTGGCCATGATGAATCTCCTTGAGTGAGTGAGGGTCTAGGCGGCGGCGGCCGCTGCGACTGCTAAGCCGCTGCCGCGGCGGTGGGCTCGCCGGGCTTGGATTCACCGTCGCGCCAGCGGAACGCACGGCGGGACAGGCGCTCGAGGAGGACGCGGTCGGTGAGCACCATGAAGGCGATGAAGAACGCGATCCACGCGACGAAACCGGGTAGCTGGTTGGCGTCGTACCAGTAGCGGGCGCGGTGCCCGACGCCGTCCGCCGAGCCGAACCACTCCGACAGCAGCAGCCCGTTCCAGCCGGACATCACGCCGAACCGGATACCGGCCACCACGTAGCCGGTGACCGACGGCAGCACGGCATGGCGCAACCGGCGTGCCGGGGGCACGTCGTAGGACTGGGACATGTCCAGCAGCGCAGGCGGTATCGACCGGGCCCCGGCCGCGACGTTGACCACGACGAACGGAATCGCCGACAGGATCACCGTCAGAATCGGCGCGGTGTCGGAGAACCCGAACCACATGGCGCACAACAGCGCCCAGATCACCGCCGGTATCGCCAGCCCGACGAGGTTCACGTCGCCGAAGAGGTCGTCGAACACCCGGAAGGAGCCGATCGCCAGCCCGATGACGATGCCGAGCACGATCGAGATGGCCATCCCGATCACGAAACGCTGCATGCTGATGGCGAAGTTGAAGAAGAACTCGCCGCGCTCGATCTCCTTGATCGCGGCCTGGACCACCGGCATGGGACCGGGAATCCGGTCGCCGAACGTACCGGCGAGCTGCCACAACAGCAGGAACAGCAGTCCTGCCGCGGTGGTGGCGCCCACCGGGCCGGTCAGCCAACCGGGTACGGACCTGCGGCGTGCGGTGACCGTGCTGCCACGGTCGGTCACGGGTGCGCTCATGTCAGCGGCCCCCTCTCCATGCGAAGAACCGTTGTTCCAGGTGGGCCAGGATCACTCGTTCGATCAACAAGATGAAGACCACGAAGAACCCGGTCCAGGCCAGCACGCCGGCGACGGAAAACTCTTGAAATGACTGGCGGATCATGAAACCGATGCCGCTGCGTCCGCCGAACACCTCGGTGAGCGCCTCGACCTTCCACGCCATCGCGAACCCGTACCGCAGGGCGGCGAACAGGAAGGGCATCACCGAGGGCAGGAAGACGGACTTGACGACGTCCCGACGCCCGAGCCCGTAGACGGTGCTCATGTCGATCAGCCGGCGGTCGACCTCTTCGACGCCCTGCGCGACGTTGAGGGCGACATAGGGCAGCGCGACGAACGCCACGACCACGATCGGCCCGATGGCTCCGATGCCGAACAGGATGAGCGCGAACACCGCGAAGGCGAGACCGGGGACATTGCCGAGCACCAGAAGCGGCTGCTGCCAGAAGTACTTCTGATACCGGATGCGGCCCATCAGCAGGCCCAGGGGCACACCGAACAGTGTGCCGATCGCGAACCCCAGCGCGATCTTGACGATGCTCGAGCCGAACTGGAGGAACGCCGTCCCGTCGGCGGCGAGATGCCACATCTCGGCACCGACCGTCCACGGAGCGGGCAGCACGTACTCGGTGAACACGACCAGCGAGCAGAAAGCCCAGATCGCCAGGAGCAGCGCGTAACCGACGAAGTGGAGTCCGATCCGGCGCGCCGACGCCGCCAGCGGGCTGGCGGGCGCCACCCCCGGTTCGGGGGTGGCGGTGTCGACGTCAGCGGTTCGATTGGGGGTCATCGTCACGACTGGCCGCCCTGCTCAGACGGCCGGAACTTCGGCAGGGCCTGATCCTGCGCCATGAAGCCGGTCTCCTTGAGGAACGGGAAGACCTTCCCCTCGTTGTCGGCCCAGGACTGATCGAATCGGACGTCGCGCACGAACCAGTCGTGATCGGCGATGTAGTCCTGCACGAACGAGATGTCCTCGGGTGCCTCCACCGCGAAGTGCTGCGGGTAGGTCTCGATGATCGTCGCCTTGTTGGCCTCCCACTCCTTGAGGCCGCGCTGCCAGACGTCGAGGAAGAACTCGACCTTGTCCGGGTTCTCCTGTGCCCATTCGTTACCGGCGAGGAACACGTTGATCATCGGCCCCTCGTGGCCTTCGACCACCAGATCGGAGTACATGTCGGCCGCGGACCGGCCGTCGTAGAGCACCTTGAGCTCACCGCTGCGCAGCCCCGGCGCGGCGAACTCGGGCAGGCACACGCACGCGGCCACCTCACCCTTGGTCACCAGGTCGGCCTGCTGCTGGGGATCCGAGACGATCAGGTTGTAATCGCCACCGCCCGTTCGGAAGTCGACTCCGTGCATCTTCTTGGCGTACGCACCCCACAGCAGCGTCGCCGACACGGCGGTGTACACCGAGACGTCCTCGCTCTTGATGTCGGCCAGACTCTGCGCGGGGTTGTCGGCCCTGGTGATGATGACGCTGCGGTCGAGGTTGTACTTGCCGATGATGATCGTGTCGCGGCCGGTCTCCTCTTCGATGACCGGCACCTCGTAGGAGGCGGAGGAGACGATGTCGGCGTGCCCGCCGGCGAACACCCCGAACTCGTCCCAGGTCGACGAGGCTTCGATGTTGATGCCGGACTCGGCCTCCATCTCTTCGAGGATGCCCTGGTCAGTGATGTAGTCCCACACCGGATCCGGGGCGAAGGTGAAGCGGATGGTTCCGCCGTCGCCGCCGCTGCCGCCGGAATCCGGCCGGGAGACGCACCCGGACATCGCGAGCGCAGTCGTGGCGGCGACCACCACAGCCGTGATTCGGCGTCCCAGTACTTTCACGATTGTGTTCCCTTCACTCGGCCGCCCCTGGGCATCGTTGCCGTGGGCGCGGGTTCTTGCTGATCGCGATCGTGGTAGCTGATGAGGTCGTCACCACCGGTCGCGGACGGATGCTCCAACAGGTAGGACAGGATGAAATCGTGTGAGGTGGCGAGATGGTCCCGCGTGAGCTGGGCGGCCAGCGCCGGGTCGCCGCTCTCCACCGCGGCGAGAATCGCGGCGTGCTCGGCATGCAGGTGCTCGGTCTGTCCGATCACCTCGAGGTGCATGTAGAGATAGCGATCGGTGAGGCGGCGTAGCTGCTCGACGAGGTCGATCATGCGGGGACGCCCCGCCCTCTTGTAGATCGCCGCGTGGAATTCGGCGTTGGCGGCCAACCAGATCGGTGTTTCGCTGCTGGTCTCCATGACCGCCATCTGCTTGCGCATCATGAGGATGTCGGCGCGACCCACCTTCGGCACCGCGATCTGCGTCGCCAGCGGCTCGACCGCTTCACGAAGCTCGTAGAGCTCCTGCAGTTCGGGGATCGACATCCCGATGACGACGGCGGTGGCGTTGGAGCTCGGATGCACCAGCCCTTCGCCGGCGAGCATCTGCAGGGCATCCCGCACCGGGATGCGGCTCACTCCGAACCGCTCGGCGATGCTCAATTGCGACAGCCGCGAACCCGGGGCGATCTGGCCCTGCAGGATTTCGATTCGCAGCTCGGCTGCGATGCGACTGGCAGCGCTGGTGTATGCCATCTGGCCTCCTTGTCTACCAACTGCGAGAAATGTATACATCAGGATGTGTGTTGTCAATCACTTTGCTGCCGCACCCATGATCGGCGTCACATCCTGGGGCGGACACGCGTCGGCGCCCTGCGGCTCAGGCTCCGACCGGCGTCGGTGGCCCGCTCCGGTACCGTCCGGAGTCGGCGAGTCAGGCCGAAATCGGTTGTCGCCGCGGGGTCATGGTCGTCGGCGGGCCCGCCACGCCGATCGATGCGGACCGGATGGCCTCAGGACCAGTCGAGCCATCTCAGCGCGTTGCCGCGCAGCACTTCTCGGTCGAGGCCCAACGCCTCCGCCGAGCGGACCGGGTGCGGATCGGCCATGTCGAACGGGTAGTCGGAGCCCAAGGTGATGCGATCGGGGTGGACGGTGCTGCAGAGCAGAGTGCCCGCCTCCACCGAATGGGCCAGCGAATCGGCGTACACGTGGGCGCGGAACAGTTCGCTCGGGGGTGTGTCGCTGTCGGCGGAGACATCCCCCCGCATGCGCCAACCGTGGTCCCACCGCCCCAGCAGCGCGGGCGCCACTCCGGCGCCGTGGACGAAGGCGATACGCAGTGCCGGTGCGCGCTCGAAGGTGCCGCCGAGCAGGATGGAGGCGATCGCGGTCGCCGACTCGACGGGATTGCCGATCAGGTTCTGCAGGTAGTGGTGGTTGAACCCGGGCCGTGGCTGTTGGGTGGGGTGAACGAGCACCGCGAGGCCCGCCGCCGCGCAACTGTCGAGCACGTGGTGCAGCTCCGGATCGCCCAGGGTCAGCGAGCCGACGACCGGCGGCACCGACACACCCCGAACGCCGTCGGCCACAAGCTGTTTCACTTCGGCCGCGGTGGCGCCGCGGTCCTGTAGCGGCAAGACCCCGAGCGGGATCAGCCGGTCCGGAGCACCCTCGCACATCCGCATCAGGCCTTCGTTGACCCGACGCGCGTACTCGGCGGCGGCGTCGGGCTCGGCGGTGACCGCGAAGGCGTAGGGCGGCGCGGACACGACCCGCACCGCGATGTCCTCGGCGTGCATGTCGGCCAGGATGCGCGGCACCCCGGAGATCTGGTCCCGGGTGACCGCGATGGGGAAGTCGCCGAGGTACAACTCGTCGTCGGTGCGCTCGGCGAGGCGGCGCGTGCCGTCGGCGGCCGGTATCTCGTAGCAGTCCTCCGGCAGGAGGTGCGCATGGATGTCGATGTGGCCCGGGGCGAGCGGGGACGGAGCGGTCACGTGATCTTCCAGTCTCTTTCGTGGTCTCGTACACGGCAGGTGCATCGAGCGTTCCGTGCCGGCTCGCTGAAGTGTAGGGGCGGCCCCTGCGTCCGCGGTTCTCCGATGAGAGGAACATCAGCGGTCGGCGCGCACCGAACGGTTAACGGCGGCCGCGGCGGGTCCGGCACACTGTCGGGGTGAACGCGACGCTCAACCCGCCGGTCGCCGGTGAATCCCTCGGCGGAATCCCGGCGCCGGACATCGGTCGGCTACTCGGCGAGGATCTCGTGACGATGGTGGTGCCACCCGTCGACCAGAGCACGCGGATCCGGTCGGTGGGTGTGTTCGACGGCTCGTCAGACGAGTGCCCGGACGTGCTGCTGCTGATCGGTGCGGCACCGGCGGAGTGGGCTGACCTGATCACCCGGGCGGCCGGCCGGGGCGCCTGCGCAGTGGTCCTCGGCCCGATCCCCGACGATGCCCGGGGGCGGGTCCGGTCCGCGGCCGTACAGGCGGGCGTCGGTCTGCTCGAGCGCAGAGCCGAGGTGCCGTGGCTGACGCTGGGCGATCTGATCCGGGATCTGATCCGCCAGGCAGACACCTGGGAGATCAGGGAATCCGGTGTGGCGCTGGATGATCTGGCCGGCCTGGCGGAATCGCTCGCCGAGATGCTCGGTGGCCATGTGATCGTCGAAGACGCGAAGTTCCGGCTGCTGTCGTACTCGAGTTCCACCGGCCACGTCGACAGGGGTCGCGACATCGCCATCCTCGGCCGTCGGATACCCGACGATTGGCTGCGGC
This sequence comes from Mycolicibacterium litorale, assembly GCF_014218295.1. The sequence goes on along the minus strand of NZ_AP023287.1, from coordinate 2,910,003 downwards.
ACCTGGAGTCCCTCGGCGTCATCGACACACTGCTGGGCACCGACGAGGTGGTGACCGTGGACGACGGGCCCTTCGAGGCCCGGCGACGGTTGCTGTGCGCGATCCGCGCCGAACGCTTCCTGCTCGGCGTCCTCTGGGTCGCCGAGGGCGAGACACCGCTGCCCGCCGACATCCATGACCGGATGATCGCCGCCGCACGTACGGCAGCGCCGTTCCTGCTGCGGCACCAGGAGTCCGGTTTCCAGCGGCGGGCGACGCAGAACCGGCAGCTGCGTGTCCTGTTGGATCAGGGCACGATCGCGCAGTCCACGGCCGAGGAATACGGTCTGTCACCTGCCACCCGCTACACCGTGCTCGGTCTGCGCGCCTCCCCGGATGCCCTGCTGACGAGCCTCGACCGGAGCCGGACCGTCGAATCCGTCGGTATGTACTGCCAGTCCTACCGTTGGCGTGCCGCGACCACGACGATCGGGCACACCGTCTACTGCGTGCTGGCCCACGACGCCGAAACCTCGGACGCGAGACTCGGCGACATCGCCGCCGCGGTGGGGGAACACGTCAGGCGTGCGCTGCTCGGGCGCGGCGTTCTGGTCTCGCTGAGTCGCAATGTCGCCGCACTGCGAGACATCCCGTCCGCGCGGCGCCAGGTCGACGAGGTTCTCGCCACGAGCCCGGCAACGGATCGGTTGGCCGTGGCCACCTACGACGACGCGCTCGCGAGAATCGCCCTGTCGCAGGTCCGTCAGTTCATGACCGCGAACGCGATCGACCATCCCAAGCTCGAACGCCTGAGGGCCGAAGACGGCGCCACCGGGTCGGAGTACATCGTGACGCTCACGGCATACCTGACCGCGTTCGGCAACGTGGTGGCCGCGGCGCGGCAACTCAACGTCCACGTCACCACTCTGCGGTACCGGTTGAAGCGCATTCAGGCCATCTCGGGGCTGAACCTCGACGACCCGGCCGAGCGATTGCTGTGCGAACTACTCCTCCGATAGCGGGCGCTTCCTCCGATCCGCGGGGGGATCCGGCGTAGTTCTCTCGTATCAGAGGAACGGATCGCCCCGGCTCCGCCGTAGATTTTCGCTGCACCGCGCCACATCCGCGCCCGCACGATCACTCGGAGCCGACACATGACCACAGACCAGAAGTCCATCACCTTCGAGCTCTTCCACGAGCTGTACGAATCCTGCAACAACTGGGGTCGCTGGGGGAGCGAAGATCAAAGGGGCACACTGAATTTCATCACTCCCGAAGTGATCAGCGCCGCGGCGTCCACGGTTCGGACCGGTAAGGCCATCTCGCTGCAACTCCCGCTCGACGGAAACGGCCCGCAGACCGGTGCTTTCGGTCGGGTCAACCCCGTCCACCAGATGGCGGCCACCGGCACGGACCACCTGGCCGGCACGCAGACCTACAGCGCCGATCCCCTGGGTTGGGGGTTCGCCGACGACAGCCTGTTCCTGTTCCTGCAGGGCGGGACACAGTGGGACGCGCTCGGGCACATCTTCCGAGACGGCAAGATGTTCAACGGATTCAGCGCGGGTGAGGTGACGTCCTCGGGAGCGGCGCGCGGCGGGGTGGAGCACATGCCGACGATCGTCTCGCGCGGTGTCCTGCTCGACATGCCGCGCGTCAAGGGCAAGACGCACCTGGAGCCGGGGGAGGCGATCTACCCGGAGGACCTCGACGAGGCGTGCGCGTTCCACGGGGTCACCGTGGGCCGCGGTGACATCGTGTTGATCCGGACCGGTGACATGGCCGCACGCCGCGGGCTGCCCGGTTGGGGTGGCTATTCCGCCGGCGATGCGCCCGGCTTGTCGCTTTCGGTCGCGCGCTGGCTGTACGACAAGGAGGTCGCCGGGATCGCCACCGACACCTGGGGAGCCGAGGTCCGGCCGAACGAACTCGAAGGGACGTTCCAGCCGCTGCATCTGGTGATGATCGTGTCCATGGGCCTGCTGGTCGGCGAGATCTGGTATCTCGACGCTCTGGCCGACGACTGCGCCGCCGACGGCCAGTACGAGTTCCTCCTCGTCGGGCCCCCGCTGGTGATCCCCGGAGCGGTCGGTTCGCCGGTGAATCCCCAAGCCGTCAAATGAGTCCGGGAGCGGTCGACGCCCTGGTCGGGGGAGCCTCTCTGGCCGGGAAACACGCCTGGGTCACGGGTGCCGGTTCCGGAATCGGTCGCGCGTCGGCCGTCGCCCTCGCCCGACTGGGCGCCACCGCTCATCTCGTCGGCCGGACCGCCGAGTCGCTGCGGGAAACCGCCCGGCTGGTGCGCGAGTACGACGGAGCGGCCACGATCCATGTCGGTGACGTGACCGACGCCGCCTTCGTGGCCGCCCTGATGGACGGTCAGCGTGTCGACGTCCTGGTGAACAGCGCCGGCCGCAACATCGCACAACTCCTCGACGACATCACCCCGCAAACCTATGCGGCCGTCATGCGCGTCAACGTCGAAGCGGTGCTGTTCGTGATCCAACAGGCGGTCGCCCGGATGCGCGCCCAGGGGCAGGGCGGGTCCATCGTCTCGATCAGCTCCCAGATGGGCCACGTGGGCGGGCCGCAACGGACGCTGTACTGCACCTCGAAGTGGGCGCTGGAGGGGATGACGAAGGCGCTGGCGCTGGAGTTGGCCGCAGAGGGGATCCGGGTGAACACCGTCGCCCCGACCTTCGTCGAGACGGAGCTGACGGCGCAGAGCCTGGCGAAGCCGGAGTTCCGGCAGTGGGTGCTCGGTGAGATCCCGATGGGCAGGCTGGGGTCGGTCGACGAAGTCGCCGCGGCGGTCGCCTACCTCGCCGGCCCGGCGTCATCGCTGACCACCGGCAGTTCGCTGCTGGTCGACGGCGGCTGGACCGCACACTGACGGACCCGGCGGGTCACGCCTTGGGCGCCGGGCTCATCGAGCCGAGGTAGTAGGTCTCGCGGCCGGTGGGATAACCGCCACCGTTGGTGGCGATGTGGACGTGGTCGTAGTGGTTGGCCGTCTCGTTGCCGTAGTCGGCGGTCCAACTCGGCGCCCCGATGCCGGGGTAGAAGCCCTGCCGCCAGATGACATGCAGCACGCCCCAGCGCCGCGCATTGGCCAACGCCAGCCCCGCCACCTGGTTGCCGAGCTCGATGCCCTCGTCGGTGCCGTGGTTGGGGATCATCACGTCGATCGCGAGGCCGTTGGGGTGCCACTTCAGCGGGTCCTGCCGGTAGCCGCCGATGGTCTTGATCTCCGGGAACATCACGTTGATCGCGCGCGCGACCCAGATGGTCTTGACCTGCAGGCCGTCTTCCGGCGTGATACCCGCCGGCAACTCGAGCTTGAAATCCTGGGCGGCGACGGGCGCGCTCGCCGCGAGGAGTTCGGCCTCGGCGGGGTGGGCGGTCGACGGCGCGGCCGCCTGCGCGGGGGCCGTCGCAGCCGGTGCCGCAGCCAAGGGGGGCTCGGCGGGGCCCGGCGCTTCGCTGTCAGCGGCGTAGATCATGCCCGCGGACACCACGAGCGATCCGGCGAGCGCCGCCCAGCGGCCCATCCCGTTCGCCCACATCGTCGCGCCCATGAGCAGACTTTAGAGTCGTGACCGGCTGATCACCGGCATTCTCCGCTAATTCGCCGCGTTCGGTGTCACCGGCAGCAGTTGGGGTCGAGCACCGCGCACAGCGCTCCGACCGCATCGCGGTGCGGGCGGTGGTACACGTTCATGCCGCGCCGGTCCGATTCGACCATCCCGGCCTTGCGCAACTGGGCCATGTGGTGGCTGACGGTCGATTCCGTCAGGCCGAGCACCTGCGCGAGTTCCCCGCTGTTGACGCCGCCGGGATCCGCGCCGAACAGCAGCGACATGATCTTCACCCGGGCCGGGTCGGCGAGGGCCTTCAGACGCAGCGCCACTTCGAGCGCATCGGCGTCGCTCATCGGGCCGGCGGCCACGGGCGGGCAGCAGATCGGCCCGGACGTGTCGATCGCGGGCAGCGTCTTGGGCATGCCCCGATCTTGCCGACCATATTGACTTATGTCAAAGAGGTGAGCATCATCGGCAATGCCAATTCGATATATGTCTCACCGTTGGAGGATCGTCATGTCCCGAGTCCAACTGGCGCTCAACGTCGACGACGTCGACGAGGCCGTCGCGTTCTATTCGAGGCTCTTCAACACCCAGCCCGCCAAGGTCAAGCCGGGCTACGCCAACTTCGTCGTCGCCGAACCGCCGTTGAAGCTGGTGCTCCTGGAGAACCCCGGCGCCGGGGGCACCCTCAACCACCTCGGTGTCGAGGTCGACGACAGCGCCGCCGTACACGCCGAGATCGCCCGATTGACCGGCGAGGGCTTGTTCACCGATGAGGAGATCGGCACCACCTGTTGCTTCGCCACCCAGGACAAGGTCTGGGTGACGGGCCCCGGCGGCGAGAAGTGGGAGGTCTACACCGTGCTGGCCGACTCGCAGACTTTCGGCGGGACCTCGGGCGGCGGACCGGACCACGTAGACGCATCCTGCTGCTGATGGCCGGCGTGCCGGTCGTCGAACGCCTGTCGTTGCTCGACCGTTTCCTGCCCGTGTGGATCGGTCTGGCGATGGCTGCCGGTCTGCTTCTGGGCCGGCTCGTGCCGGGTGTCGGCGACGTCGTGAGCCAGGTTGCGGTCGACGGGATCTCGCTCCCCATCGCGCTGGGGCTGCTCATCATGATGTACCCGGTGCTGGCCAAGGTCCGATACGACCGGCTGGAATCGGTCACCGGCGACCGTAAGCTGCTGGTCGGTTCGCTGGCGCTCAACTGGGTGCTCGGCCCGGCGTTGATGTTCGCCCTTGCCTGGCTGATGCTGCCTGATCTGCCCGAATATCGTACCGGCCTGATCATCGTGGGTCTGGCGCGCTGTATCGCGATGGTCATCATCTGGAACGACCTCGCCTGCGGAGACCGCGAAGCCGCAGCGGTCCTCGTCGCGCTGAACTCGGTGTTCCAGGTCGTCATGTTCGCCGTGCTCGGCTGGTTCTACCTCTCCGTCCTGCCCGGTTGGCTCGGACTCGAGCAGGCGACCATCGACACGTCGCCGTGGCAGATCGCCCGATCCGTGCTGATCTTCCTCGGCATCCCGCTGCTCGCCGGATATCTCAGCCGCCGGTTCGGCGAGAAGGCGAAGGGACGTGACTGGTACGAGTCGGCGTTCCTGCCGAAGGTCGCTCCCTGGGCGCTGTACGGACTGTTGTTCACCATCGTCATCCTGTTCGCACTGCAGGGCGAACAGATCACCGGTCGTCCGCTCGACGTCGCCCGCATTGCCCTGCCGCTACTCGTCTACTTCGCGGTCATGTGGGGTGGCGGCTACCTCGCGGGAGCCTGTCTTCGCCTCGGCTACGCACGCACCACGACGCTGGCGTTCACCGCCGCGGGCAACAACTTCGAACTCGCGATCGCCGTCGCCGTCGCCACCTACGGCGCGACCTCCGGGCAGGCGCTCGCCGGCGTCGTCGGCCCGCTCGTCGAAGTGCCCGTGCTGGTCGCGCTCGTCTACGCCTCGCTGGCACTGCGGCGACGGATCGACCGGACACCGACCTCGCGGAGCCTCGCATGACCGACCCCTCACACACCGTCCCACCCTGCTGTTCCTGAGCACCCACAACGCCGGCCGCTCGCAGATGGCCCTCGGCGCGTCCGCGCGCTGCTCACCGAGCTCGGGGTCACTCCGGCCCACTGACCCGGTGATGTCGGGTAGTCCTACTCAGCCCGCGGGCCGGCGCCGCGGGCATGCTGGACCCATGCCGACCTCCGACACCGTTCGCCAGCGTGACCGCGCCGTCGACGTCGCCCGCCTCGCGGCGCTGGTGGTGGTCATGTTCGGGCACTGCGCCCTGCTGCTCGCCACCATCGATTCCGGCGGTGTGCGGATCGGCAACCTGCTGGGCGCCGTGCCCGCGCTCGCGCCGGTCACCTGGGTCGTGCAGGTGATGCCGCTGTTCTTCCTCGCCGGTGGGGCTGCGGGCGCCTATGGCAGTCGGTCCGGTACCCCGTGGGGCACATGGTTGTTCACCCGCGCCCAACGGCTGTGCCGCCCCGTCTTCTGGTATCTGGCGGTGTGGGTCACCGCCCTGCTCCTGGTGCGGCTGCTGCTCGGTGTGCAGTCGGCGGACGCGCTGGGCCGCGAGAGCGTCGCGCTGCTGTGGTTCCTGGGTGTCTACCTGATCGCCCTGGCCCTCGTGCCGTCGCTGACCCACCTGCGGACCGGCCGGACGTTCGCTGTCGTGGTCATCGCGCTGCTGGCCGCCGCATGGGCGGTCGACCGCATCCGATTCGCCGTCGGCACACCGGAATCCGGCATCGCCAACTTCCTCCTCATCTGGTCGATCCCCGTGGTGATCGGCGTCGCCTACGCCCGCCGGCTGATCAGCCCGCGGTCCGCACTGCTCGTCGCTGTCGCGGCACTTGCGGCGCAGTGCGCGCTCGTGGTCACCGGCGCCTACGAGGTCGCGCTGGTCGTCACCGGTGCCGAGCACGTCTCCAACGTCTCGCCCCCGACGCTGCTGCTCGGACTGCACTGCACGTGGATGTCGTGCGCCTTCGTGGCCGTCGCCGCGCCGATCCGGCGGTGGGCGGACCGGCCGCGCGTCTGGCGCATCGTCGCCTCGGGCAACGCCGGAGCGATGACGCTCTACCTGTGGCACATCCCCGCCATCGCGGTCGCGGCGTTCTCGCTGCACGCCGTCGGACTCGACGCCTACGATGTCGAGGCGTCGGACTTCTGGGCGATGCTGGCCCTACGGGCCGTCGTGTTCGCCGGGGTCATGGCCGCGCTGTTCCGCCTGCTCTCACCGCTCGAGCACCGCCGGCTTCCATGGTGGGACGACCGAGTTGCTGCCACCGGTGCCCGGTCGGCCGTCACCGGTGCGCTGGTCTGTGCGGCCGGGGTGGCCTTGGCGCTCATGGCCAAACAGGGGCTGGCCGGCACCGCCGGGTGGGTTGCGCTCGGCGGCTTCCTCACCGCCGCGGTCGCCGCCCGGATCTGGGCGGGCTCAGCGGTGGCCGGAGCCCCGGCCTCGGCATCGGTGGCGTCCCGGTGACGATGAGCGACGCCGAGCACTGGGACCGCCGGTACCTGGCCGAGGGGCCGACGCCGAGACAGAAGGTCGGCCCGCCCGAGGTGTTCGCCGCTCACGCCCACGCGTTCCCCACGACCGGGTTCGCACTCGACATCGCCTGCGGGCAGGGCCGCACCGCCGTGTGGCTGGCCGAACGCGGCATGGCGGTGCACGGGGTCGACGTCTCCGCGGTCGCGATCGCGCACGCCGCCGCCGCGGCGCGGGACCGGCGGGTGGCCGGTCGGTGCCGGTTCGAGGTGGCAGACCTCGACGGCGGACTGCCCGCCGGGCCGCCGGCCGACGTCATCGTCTGCCACCTCTTCCGCGACGAGCGCCTCGACGCAGCGCTGGTCACCCGACTCGCGCCGGGAGGGCTGCTGGCGATCGCCGCGTTGAGCGAAGTCGGCGCCGCGCCCGGCCGGTTCCGCGTCCGTGCAGGCGAACTGACCACCGCGTTCGCCGCCCTCGACGTCGTCGCTGCCGGTGAAGGATCGGGGACGGCGTGGCTGATGGGGCGTCGGCCGGCGTCATGTTGAGATTCGCCACGTCTGGGTAGTCACGGCACATGGGTGACAACCTGGCGACGCTGCCGCACACCGTCCGCTCAACCGTCTCGGGTGCACTCGGCGACCCGCTGCGCGTGTTCGCCGAACCCGGTCAGGTTTTCCAAGCCGACGTGACCTTCGACGACGACGCCCGCCTTCCCGGCCTGACCCAACTGCTGCGCCCCGGGCGGCGCTACACCACCTTCGTGCGGATCGCCCCGCTCAGCCGGGACGCCGTCGTGCGCACAGTCTGCGTCAAGTTCCCCGACGCCTACGGCCCCGGCGACGACCAGGACTTCCTGTTCGCCTCCTCCGGCGACGGCGCGCCACTGCACCACGTCGCGTTCCCCACCACACGTGCCGACAACCAGCTGTACTCCTCACTGTGGCCGTACCTGGCGGGGGTGCGTCCCGTCGTCTTCGGTGCGTCGGCCCCGGCCGGATCACGCTCCGGTGCGCTGAGCCGGGGCGACCGGCTCGACTTCCTGCTGGGGGGCCTGATCGGCCGCTTCCACCGCATCGGTGACATCCGCCTGGGTAGTGAGATCCCGCGAGCCTCGGTCGGTTTCGCCGCGAGCAACAGCGGGGGAGGGTTGCGTGCGCTGCCGCCGGCTCTGTTCTACCGTGGCTGAACGGCGCGGTGGGCGATAGGGCACCATGTGGTGATGACCGCGCTACGTGTGCTCGCCACGGCATGCGCCACCACCGCGCTGCTCGTGGCGGGGTGCGCCGACGCCCATGACGCCGCGGCGGCTCCCGATGCCCCGCAACAGCTTCGTATCACGGTGCTCGGCGAGATGCCCCACGATCCGGCGGCCTTCACCCAGGGGCTGGAGTTCGACGGTGACACACTGCTGGAGACCACCGGACTGGCCGGGCAATCCCAGCTGCGGGAGCTCGACCCCGACACCGGTGCGGTGCGCCGTTCGGTGCCGCTGCCGGGCGGCTACTTCGGTGAGGGCATGACGAGCGTCGGCACCGGCATCTGGCAGGTCACCTACCGTGACGGTGTCGCTATCGAGTGGGACACAACGACATTCGAATTACGTCGCGAAGTCCCGATCGACGGTGAGGGATGGGGGGTGTGCTTCGACGGCGACCGGATCGTGCGCAGCGACGGCACCGACCGGTTGCGGTTCGTCGAACCCACCGGCTTCTCCGAAACCGGCGGCGTCACCGTCACGAGACCGGGCGGCGTGTCCATCGCCGGACTCAACGAGCTGGAATGCGTCGACGGAGACGTGTGGGCCAACGTCTGGCCGACCGACGAGATCGTGCGGATCGATCCGGGAACCGGGACGGTGACCGCCTCGGTCGACGCCTCGGTGCTCCGGCGGGGGGAGCCGGAGCGCAACGTGCTCAACGGAATTGCCTATGCCGGCGACGGACAATTCCTGGTCACCGGCAAGAACTGGTCGACGACCTACCGGGTGCGCTTCGACCCGGTGGGCCCGATGTGAGCAAGGTCACTAATTGGTCTCGATCTCCGACACGTCGGCGTGAGGTCCCCGTTCGTCAGCCGTGACGCCTGAGACTTCTGGCATGCGGTTCGAGGAAACCATGTGGGATGTGCTGCTCCCGAAGGACGTTGACGATCGTTGCGGGTATTCACCCCGCGCTGCGCTGGCCGAACTGGTGGCCAAGCAACTGCCCTCGTACAAGCGCCTGTTGCGGGTGGTGACGTGGTCGCCCGACGCGGGCCATCTGTTCCGTCCGACGCCCAACTTCCGGCGGTACGCTGTGTGCTACGAGGTCGAGCTCGCCACTTGACGGCGCCGAAACCCTCGCCGGCGCAACTGATCTCAGGGCTGGGGTCCGGCTCAACCCGCCCAGGAGATCGGTTGCCGCCGACGCGCGACCCGGTCGAGCCGTCCGCGTGCGGACTCGACACTGTCGGCGAGGGGTAGTTCACCCTGGGGATCGCAGATGCGCAGCAACCGGCGCACCTCCCTGCCCGGCACGATCACCCAGTCCACGTCGATCCGCGCGCAGCCCACACTCATGTAGTGCAGTGCGCTGAAACCCTGCGAACCGAAGAACGCGACGCCGCTCAGATCCACGATCAACTGCGACGCGGTCGCCGTGTGGCGCTCGACGTAGCGGCCGAGGTCGCGGCCGTTGGTGGCGTCCACGTCGCCGACCGCGGTGACCACCGAAAGTGTCGGCGAGAGTGATCGGATCGAGAAGACGGCCCGGCCGCACCGTTGGGGCGCCTCGGATGCCGATGGGTCGGGGCGGAAAACCCGGACGGTGCCGATGTCCATCATGGGTGGGACTCCCTCGATTGTGATGCCCCGATGGGTGTTGCGGCCACCGCGAAACCACAGCTTGCGCGCCGCCGGGGATGGCCGGCAAGCCTTACGCGAATGACCTCGCCGCTGGCTGGTCTTCTCAACCTGTGACGCAGATTACTACGGAATGCGTCGTATTACTACAAGGTTTAGGAGGTTCTCAGGAAGGCCTCTACCTGGGGTTTTGCTGTGACTCCCGTTGACGTGTCCGCATATTCCGGCCGCCGCAGCCGCGGCGACGACTGATTGCGCACATCTCGGAACTTCCGGGATCACAACCGCGACGTAGCCGCGTCGAGGGGGTAGAGTGACACACATCCCGTCCGGGAGGCGCCACCGTTTAGTGCAAAGCGGACCGCTGTAGGCGATAGTCCGATCGAGCCAACGGTCTCTCATTACCGCCGATGTCCTCCGCGTGGTGTAGCGCCCAGCGTGACAGCAGTTCTCCGTCTCCCGGAACAGTGAGGCACGCGCCGTCCCAACGGCGTTGACTTCGCGTCCGCACCGAGTCCGGAAGGACCCGCGATGACGATCATTGACGACACCCCCCAGGTGACGGTTGCCAAGCCGTCGACCCGCACACAAGACGACTACGCAGACGTTCCCGACATGTTCCGGCTCCTGGCGGCGCTGTCCGCCGAGTCCCCGGAATTCCTCCGCCAGCGCGAACGCATCGTCACCCGTTGCCTGCCGCTGGCCGACCACATCGCGTTCCGCTACCACCGCAAGGGTGAGAACCTCGACGATCTCGTGCAGATCGCGCGGGTCGGCCTGATGCATGCGGTCAACCGGTTCGACCCGGAGAACGGCGCCAATTTCCTGTCCTTCGCGGTGCCGACGATGCTCGGCGAGATCCGGCGCCACTTCCGGGACAACGGGTGGGCCATGCACGTACCACGTCGGCTCAAGGATCTGCACGTCCAGATCACCAGGGCCACACCCCGGTTGACGCAGTCGCTGGGGCGCGCCCCGACCGCGTCCGATCTGGCCCTCGAACTGGGGGCGGATCGGCAGGAAGTGGTCGAGTGCCTGGTCGCCGGCGACTCCTACAGTCTGCGCTCGATCGACAGCCCGATCTCCTCGGCCGACGATACGACGCGCTCACTCGCCGACACGCTCGGCGCGGTCGACGGCGACATGGAGCACATCACCGATCGGGAATCGCTGCGCCCGCTCCTGGCGGCGTTGTCCGAACGCGAACGCACGGTGATCAGCCTCAGGTTCTTCGCGTCGATGACGCAGACGCAGATCGCCGAGCGCATCGGCGTCTCACAGATGCAGGTCTCGCGCATCCTCGCCAAGACACTCCAGCAGTTGCGTGACGGGATGAGCTGAGCCGGATCAGCCCGTGCGCGGTCGGACCGGTATCGCGATCTCGTTGCGTCGCCGGAACGGTAGCGTCCACGGCGGATCGTAGAACCATGCGGCGGGTTCACCGGTGGGCTCGAACTCGGTGTCTCGCAGTTCTGCGGTGCGGCGGGCGACGGCCGGTCCGCCGCGGTCGCCGGAGAACCTCAGCACGGCGACCGTCTCGGCCGGCGTGACGGTCAAGCGCACGCGGTCGTCGTTCGGAGTCGGCAGGGTGTCCATCGTCCATCGGGACGGCATGAAGAACCGGATCGTCCAGTCGCCACCGCCACCGCTGGACTGCGCCACCGGTGCCGTCATCGCGATGGTGGTACCACGCTGCTGAGCCACCGGCGCGGTCATCGCGATCTCGGTGTCGCCGTGGTTGCTTCCGAAGATGTAGCCCGCCAGTCGGCGGAAACCCTCGTTGCGCGCCGATTCCTCGTCGGCCGACACCGTGGTCTCGGCGGCGATGCGTTGCTGGTAACGGCGAATCTCGACAGAGTCCGAAAGACGTTGCGTCGTATGGGGTGGTTCCTCGGTGCCGCACCGGATGCCCACCGTCGACCCGGCCGCCTCGACCACCTGGCCGGCCGCCCGCACTATCGCTTTCACCATGGTCCCCGTTCCTCCGTTCGCGGCCCGGTTAGCCGCCGAGCGAAGGCGGCAAACGGAACCCGGCATTTCGTCATCGTTGTGACATCACCGTCCGCGCGGCGCCAGGTTTGGCACATGATCACTTCAGGGAACAGACCTCCCGAACGCCTCGACGCGGGGCCGGGAACAGGAAGGATCCAGCGATCATGGCCGATGACAACAGCGGCAACACCGGGCCGGAAGAGGCCGTCAAGGGCGCGGTCGAAGGGGTGAAGGGCAAGGTCAAGGAAGTCACCGGCGCCGTGCTCGGCCGCGACGACCTGTACCGCGAGGGTCAGGCGCAGCAGGACAAGGCCGACGCTCAGCGCGACGCCGCCAGGAAGGAAGCCGAAGCCGAGGCCGCCCGAGGCTCGGCGAAGGTCGCCGAGGAGCGGCAGAAGTCCGAGCAGACCGGCAACTGACGAGACGGCCCGCCGGTTACGCCCGAAGTTCGCTGCGGGCGTACCGGCGGACCGCGTTCTTGTCGACCTTCCCGTTCGTCGTCAGCGGTAGCCGCTGGACGAACAGCACATGGCGCGGCCGTTTGAACGCGGTGAGCCGGTCACGTACGTGCGCGATGAGGTCCGCCGCGGCCGGACGCCGACCGTCGACCGCGACCACCACCGCGCAGACCGCCTCACCCCAGTACTCGTCGGGCACCCCGACCACCGCCGCCGACTCCACGTCGGCGTGCGCGGTCAGCGCGTCCTCGACTTCGCGTGAGGACACGTTCTCCCCGCCGGTGACGACGATGTCCTTTCGACGGTCCACGACATACAACCTGCCCTCGGGGTCCACCCTGCCCACGTCGCCGGTGGGCAGCCAGCCGTCGCGGTCCACCGCGGGCCGGTCGGGCCAGTACTGGGCCGCGACCTGGGCGCCCCGCACCAGGATCTCGCCGCCGGCACCGATCCGCACCTCGACCTGTGGATGGGGGATCCCGGCGGCGGTCAGGATCTCGGGATGGCCGGCGAGGCCGCGGCGGTGCTCCGCAGGACCGAGGAACGTCACGTTGCCGCTGGTCTCGGTCATGCCGTAGCCCTGATGGAAGTCGACGTCGAGGCGGTCGAGGGCGGTGCGCAACAGATCGGCGGGAATCGCGGCGGAACCGTAGGCGATCGACCGAAGCGTCGGAAGCGTCGCACCGGTGTCCTTTAGGTGCGTCAACAGGGCGTGCAACATGGTCGGGGCGAGGGAGCACGCCGTCACGCCGTGGTCGCGGACGGCCTTCGCGAACGCATCCGCGCGGAACTGGGCGGCCAGCACCACCGTCGCGCCGACCGCGTGCTGCACCAGCATGTTGTACCCGGCGATATGGCACATCGGGAACGGCAGCAGATAAACCCCTCCGGGTGCGACGGCGCGCCCGACGACCGAACCGCGCACGGCGGCCAGCACCGACCGGTGGCTGTGCACAACGCCTTTCGGTGTGCCAGTGGATCCGCTGGTGAACAGCAGCCACGCCGGGTCGTCGGGCGCGGGCCGGGCGGCGTCGGAGCCGGCCGGGTCCGCGGTCAGCTCCGCGGCGTCGGCCGTCACCACACGAACGACCGACGGCACCTCGGAGCGCAGCTCGGTCAGCCGGTCCAGGTGAACCGGATCGCCGACGACGACAGTGGGACGGGTGAGCGCCAACTGGGCGTACTGTTCGCCCGGCCGCAGCCGCTGATTGATCAACGTCAGGATCCGGCCGGCGCGGGGCACCCCGTAGTACAGCCGGGCGTAGGCGGTGCTGTTGTCGGCGACGACCGCGATGCGGTCACCGGGCGCGCTGTGCGCGCCGACCCATCCGGCGACCGCACGGATCTGCCGGTCGAACTCGTCGAACGGCACCGCCGCTCCGTCCGGCCCGATGACCGCGGGGCGCCGCGGATCGGCGGCGGCGGCCGACGCCACGAGGTCGTGCAGGAGCATGACTACCGGGGCACCCCGAGCGCGAGTACCGCCGCATCGTCCTCCACCCCGTCGCCGAGTTCGGCCAACAGGTGTCGCAGCGTCGCGACGATCTCGGTGGCGGTGGTTGGCGCGTGCGCGCGTGCCAGCTGAATCAGCGCATCGTGATCGTCGAAACGCTCTGTGCCGCGGCCGATCCGGGCCTCGGTGACCCCGTCGGTGTACAGGACCAGGGTGTCACCGGCGCCGAGGTGGATCCGCGCCGACGCGAACCGGGCGTTGCTGAAGATCCCCACGGCTTGACCGCCTTCGGTGCTGACCTTCCGGACCGCACCGTCTGCGTTGAGCAGCAGCGCCGGTGGATGGCCGCCGCTGGCGAGGTGTACGTCGAACCCGTCGCCGTCGCGGATCAGCAGGCCGAACACCACGGTGCAGAAATGCGTCCCGTCCGCGCCGTACTCGTTGATCAGCACGGTGTCGAGGTTGTGCAGCACCGCCACCGGATCGTCGTCGAAGACCGCGGCCGCGCGCAGCGTGTAGCGGGTGAGTGAGGCGACGGTCGCGGCGCTGACCCCCTTACCGCAGACGTCACCCAGGAAGAACGCCGACCGGTCATGACCCAGCGCGAACAGGTCGTAGAAATCGCCGCCCACCTCGTCGTCGGATGCGGCGTGCAGATGGGCACTGGCTTCCAGGCCGGCCGGCGGCGACAGGGCGGGCGGCAGCAACGACCGCTTCAGCGTGCGCGCCAGGGCCGTCGCCCGCGCCCGTTCCTGCTCGGCGCGCTGGCGCTCGGCCAGCAGTTCACGCTCGTAGGCCCGGCGGTCGCTGGCGTCCTGCAGCGCGAAGCGGATGGTGGTCGGCGCTCCGGACGCATCGGTCTCGGCGTTGGCGGCGAGCAGCGCGGGCAGGCGCGTGCCGCCGGCCGCGTGCAGATCGACGGTCACCCCACGAATCTCGCCGGCGACATGCAGAAGGGGGGCGAAGTGGGTCTCGAAGTGGATCCGGCAGCCGACGGTCAGCAGATCGGTGAACGGCGTGCCGATCAAATCCTCAGGGGATCTGCCGAGCCACCTGGCGAGGGTGTCGTTCACCGCCAGGATCCGCCGATCCGGCCCGGTCGCGACGTGGCCGCACGGGGCCCGGTCGTAGAGGTCCTCGACCGTGAATTCGCTTGTCTGCTGGCTGGTTTCGTGGGGATTCACGTCGACCGGGCGAAGGTGGCGATGGCCTCGGCGGTTTCCTCCGGGGCGCTGAGATGAGGGCAGTGACCGGTCGTCTCGAGGGTGAGTAGCGCACTGCCCCCGATGTGGTCGTGGACGAACGCGCCCACACCCCGCGGGGCGATGGCGTCGTACGCGCATTCCACCACCAGGGTCGGGACGTGGACGCGGTCGAGATCGGCGCGGTTGTCGGACAGGAAGGTGGCCCGGGCGAATACCCGCGCCCGGGCCGGGTCGGTGCGGCAGAAACTCTCGGCCAACTCCTCGGACAACTCGGGCTGCTCCGGGGCGCCCATGATGGTCGGCGCCATCGCCCGCGACCACCCGAGGTAGTTGCTCTCCATCGATTCGAGGAGTTCGTCGATGTCCGCGCGGGAGAACCCGCCCCGATAGTCCCCGTCGTCGACGTAACAGGGGGACGGGGTGAGCAGCACCAGCTTGGCGAACCGGCTCGGATCCGCGCCGGCGGCGATCACTCCCATCATCGCCGCCACCGAGTGCCCGACGAACACCACGTCGCGCAGGTCGAGCTCGCGCAGGAGCAGCAGGATGTCGTCGGCGTAGCCCTGCAGCGACGAGTAGCGGTCGGCGTCCCATGCCGCGGGATCCGACGATCCCGAGCCCACGTGATCGAACAGGACGACACGGAACTCCGGCGCCAGCCGTGGGGTCACCCGCCGCCACAGGTTCTGGTCGCACCCGAAACCGTGCGCCAGCACAATCGTCGATCCCTGCTCGGGGCCCACGATCCGGACGTTGTTCCGGGAATGCACATCCATCGACACGATCTTGTCACTTCCGGCCGCTGATCGGGGGTTTCAGAGCCGAATCTCCACCGTCAACGTGGTGCCGGCGCCGTGGACGCTGGTGACCTCCAGGTGCCCCGACACCGCCTCGACCCGGTCTTTGAGGCCGATCAGCCCCGAGCCGGCCGATGCGTCGGCGCCGCCCACACCGTCGTCGGCGACAGCCAGGTGCAGCGCGCGGTCCCCGGCGCGCGCGTGCACCGTCACCTGCGAGGCGCGCGCATGTTTGGCGGCATTGGTCAACGCCTCGGCGACGACGTAGTACGCGGCCACCTCGACCGATTCCGGCAGCCGGCGGTCGACGTCGAGGTCGAGCTCGACCGGGACGGCGGAGCGCCGGGTCAGCGTCTTGATCGCCGGGCCCAGCCCGCCCCGGGACAGGATCGCCGGATGGATCCCACGGGACAGCTCCTGCAGATCGTGGTGGAGATCGGCCAGGCCGGTGGCCACCCGTGACATCGCGTGCCGCTGCTGCTCGGCGTCGGGAGGCAGCGACGCCTCGAGTGCGCGCACCTCCAGGCCGAGCGACACGATCCGCTGCTGGGCGCCGTCGTGAAGATCGCGTTCCAGGCTCCGGCGCGCATGGTCGGCGGCGGTGATGATGCGGCTGCGGGAGGCCTTGAGCTCGGCTCGGGTCTCGGCGTTGGCGATCGCGGTGGCGATCAGGTCGGCGAAGTCGCCGACCTTGGCCTCGCACTCCGCCGGCAGCGGGTCCGCGGTGACCGAACCGACGAGGACGGCGCCACGGAGCCGTCCGTCGACGATCACGGGTGCGCCGACGCCCGAACGGACCCGCAGCCCGTGCAGCCGGGCGGGGATGGGCCCGCCGAGCCCGGCGTAGTCGTCGATGCGGGCCGGCCGGCCGGTCATCCGGATCCGCCGGGTCAGGCTGTCCCCGTCGAGGCTGAGCCGCTCACCGGGGCTGAGGGTCGCGGTGTCCCTGCTGTCTCTGGCCGCGAGGACCACACAGTCGGTGTCACCGTCGTAGGCGACCAGTGTCACGTGTTCGACGCCGAGTCCGGCGGCCAGTTCGGTCACCGCGGCCGGATACACCTCCGCCGGTTCGGCACCCCGAGCCACCAGCGTGGCGACGCGGCGCAACGCGGCCTGCTGATCGGCCAGCGCGCTGACCTCGGCATGGGTGGCCGCGAGCGCCGCATTGATCTGCTGCCGGTCCCGGGTGGACACCAGCAGAGCCTCGAGCGACGGCAGGATGCGCCGCACGCGCCGGCGGGCGTCGGCCGGCAGATCGGCCGGCACCAGCAGTGTTCCGATCCGTTCCGCACCGTCGCACAGCGCCACCGCGGTGGACCGGGCGTCTGCCGTCAGGTCGCCGAGGCCGAGCACCGCGAACGGCAGTTCCAGGACCTCGGCGATCCGGCGGCCCGCGCTGTCGAGCGCGGCCCGCAGGTCACCGGCGCCGAGGGTGGAGCGGGCGAGTTCGGCGGACAGGTCGGCCTCCACGCGGCGTTGTTCGGCCTCGGCGGCGCGCAGCCGTGCCTGCCCGACGAGCAGATTGGTCAGCAGCGCCAGCGGCAGGAAGACCGACACCGCGGGCGCCAGACTGTCGGTGCCTTCCAGGTGGAAGTACACGTACACCAGCGCACTGGCCAGCGAGGTGGCGATCGCCAGGCCGAAACCCCAGCCTGCGGACACCACGAGAACACCGAGCAGGAACACCGCCCCGAACGCGTTCTCCGGTGCCACGCGCTTGAGCTGGAACACCAGGAGCGTCTCGACGCCGATGAACCCGACCGCCACGGCCACACCGAGCCACAACGGAGGTGCGGTCGGGCGGAGCAGGAGCCTGAGCAGCCGGTTGGGCACCGCCTGCGTTCGGCCGGTGACACTCACGGACCGATGGTAGAGCGCCCGTCTGTCAGCTGGTCACACTCTCGGTGGCCACCGATTTCGCCCAGCGGTAGTCGGCCTTGCCCGCCGGCGAGCGCACCACCTTCTCGGTCCGGATGAACACCTTCGGCACCTTGTACCGGGCGATCGACCGGGAGCAGACCTCGGCCAGTTCCTCGTCGGTGGCCGACGCGCCGTCGGTGAACTGCACGACCGCGACGACCTCACTGCCCCAGCGCTCAGACGGACGGCCCACCACCACGACGTCGTACACGGCCGGATGGGCCGCGACAGCCCGTTCGACCTCCTCGGCGAAGATCTTCTCGCCGCCGGAGTTGATGGTGACCGAGTCGCGGCCCAGCAGCTGAATCCGGCCGTCGGGCAACACGTTCGCGCGGTCACCGGGCACCGACCAGCGGACGCCGTCGATGGTGGGGAAGGTCTTGGCGGTCTTGGCCTCGTCGCCGAGATAGCCCAGCGGGACCAGGTCGCGGCGCGCCAGCCAGCCCTGGCCCTCACCGGGCCGCAACACCCGGCTGAAGTCGGCGGCGATCACCGCGGTGTCGCTCTGCGGGGTGAAGGTGGCCGCCTCGATCTCGGCGCCCGCGCTGGCGTAGGTGCTCATCTGCGCACCGGACTCCGAGGACCCGACGGCGTCCATCACGATCACATGGGGCAGCGCCGCGAGGATGCGGTCGCGCACCGTCGGCGACAGCGGCGCCCCGCCGTTGGTGAGGGTGACCAGGCCCGACAGGTCGTAGTCACCCCGCTCGATCTCGTCGAGCAGCGGGCGGGCGACCGCGTCGCCCACCATCGGGATGCTCAGCACGCGCTCACGGGCGGCGACCCGCAGCGCGTCGTCGGGATGCAACCGGTCGACGTGGTCGGGGATGGCCAGCCGGCCACCCATCGTGATCGCGTTGTACGCCGCCCACTGCGCGGCACCGTGCATGAACGGCGGGATCATCAACAGCCCCATCGCACCGGCGCCGGCCCGCGCGCGTTCGGCGAGTTCGGCGTAGGACGACAGGAACGTGTCGCTGCCGAACGGCCGGCCGCCCATCGACGACAGGAAGATGTCGTGCTGGCGCCACAGCACGCCCTTCGGCATACCTGTCGTGCCGCCGGTGTACAGGATGTACAGATCGTCACCGGTCGGCACCGGCATCCCGCCCGCGGGCGCGGCCGTGGTGACGATGGACTCGTAATCGACTGCGCCGGGCAGCAATTGGTTACCCGAATCGTCGGCGACCTGGATCAGCACCCGCAGGTTCGGCAGCCGGTCGCGCACCGCCGCCACCTGCGGTGCGAACTCCGCGCCGTAGACCAGGGCTTTGGCGTCGGCGTCGGTGAGCAGGTAGGTGAGTTCCTCTCCGACGTAGCGGTAGTTGACGTTGAATGGTGCGACCCTGGCGCGGTAGCTGCCGATCATCGCCTCGAGGTACTCGTTGCCGTTGCGCAGGTAGATCCCGAGGTGGTCCTGTCCGGATTCGTGGCCCCGCAGCCCGTCCCGTTCGGTGTGGCAGCCCAGTCCGACCGAGGCCAGGTAGTGCGCGACACCGTCCACGCGCGCGTTCGCCTCGGCGTAGGTGAGCCGACGGTCCCGCCACACCAGGAACGTGTTGTCGGGGACCGCTTCGGCCACCGTCGCGAACACGGTCGACAGATCGAAACTCACAGCGCCGTCGGTCATGGGCAGACCATACAACGAAGGGGCGCCCGTATGGTCGAAAGTCTCAGGCCGGGTGCAGGCCGCTGCCGGTCAGCACGGTCGGTTGCCAGCCGCGTGCCCCCACGCACAGCAGCGGCCGCCCGTCGGGTGCCTGGGCGGCGGACTGGGGACCGGGGCACGGCGCACCGATGTCCTGGACGCCGTGCAGCGCGTACGTCGCCGTCCAGAACCCGGTGTACACCGGGGGCCACTGGTTGGGGATCCACTTGCACTGCAGCGGTTCGCCGCCGCGGCCGCGGCCGAAGACGTTGCGCTCCCAGCTGTAGCAGGGCGCACCGAGTTTTGCCTCGTAGCTCATACCCGGCACATCCGTGGGGTACCGGCCGGGGTCGTCGTGGTAGTCGTTCGACGGGTCGGCGACAGCGCCCGGCGCCAGCCCGACAGCGGCTCCCGCGATCGACGCGGCGACGAGAAGTTCACGAAACATGTCCACCCTCACGGCTCACTCGACGGCCCAGCGGGCAAAGCCTAGCCGGTGGCCGAGGGGCCACGACCGCTTTCGGCCCTACTCCGCCGAGTCGGTGTGCGTATCGGTACCAGTGCTGGCGTCGAGCACGCTGACCGCGATCCCGTACGGCAGGAACCGCACCTTGCGGCTGGGATCGGTGTTGTTCTTGTTGGCCCGCAGCGCGTCGAGTTCGGTGGGGTAGACCTGCTCGATGTGCGCGCCGCCCTCGGCGTCGACGGTGTAGATCGCCCACACGCCGTCACCGGCCTCGCCGGTCGTCTCCGGCTCGGGCCGGGGCCGGCTGAACCGCCCCAGCTCGTCGAGCAGCGCGCTCCATCCGGCGCGCTCACCCGAGGTGGTGAAGAACCGGCCGACACCCTCGAGCGCCTCGCGGGCGACGCGGTCGAGATCGTCGGGGTCGAAGCCGAATGGTCCGCTGTTGCTCATGGTCGTGTGTCCATCGTTGCCGTCCTCCTCGTGGGCCGCAACACTCACGGTACTCACAGTTCGTCTCGCGCGAGAGAGGTGACCGCATGGCCTTCCCCCGACATGACCTGCTGACGGCGGTCGAGCGGTCACCGCGGTTGGTGGCCGAGCACGACCGCGCCGGCTGGGTCGCGCTCTACACGCCGGACGCGGTGATCGAGGACCCGGTCGGCAGCCGTCCGCACCGCGGCCTCGCCGAGATCGACCGGTTCTACGCGACGTTCATCGCCCCGCGCGACATCACCTTCCACGTGCGCCGCGACGTGGTCGTCGACGAAACGGTCGTGCGCGATGTCGACCTCGAGGTGGGGATGACGGCAGGGGTGACGATGCGGATCCCCGCCGTCCTCCGGTACGACCTCGCCGGGGTGGACGGCGAGCTGAAGATCACCCGGCTGCAGGCGTTCTGGGAGCTGCCGGGCATGGTCGCGACGTTCCTGCGCCGCGGTCCGCGGGCCGTGCCCGCCGGTGGTGCACTGACGGTGGGGCTGCTGCGCAACCAGGGGCTGGGCGGGGCGGCCGGATTCCTGGCCGGGCTTCGGGGGCGGGTCCCTCCGGCCGACGCCACGTCGCGCGGTTCCTCGAGGACGCCCGCGCAGGCGACGAAGTGGCGGTGCGGCGCAGGCTGGGCAGGGGCGCACGCATCACCGTCGGCGAGAACCGCCCGCTCAGCGGGGCCGAACTCCTGCGCGCCCTCGGCGACGTCCGCTGCGACAAGCTGATCGCCGCGGGACGCCATGTGGTGGCAGCGATCGACTCGCCCACTGGCGAGCACGGTGTCGTGATCGCCGACGTCGAGAACCGACCGTTCGCGATCACGCGTGTCCGTCTGTTCCCGTCACTGGGGTTAACCAGGTCGGACCGCGGGTAGACCTGCCCCCGTGAGCACCCCAAGCGATGACGACGACAAGAGCGAATCCGACGTCGGCGACGATGCCAAGGTCGCCTCTTCCCGGGCGGGCAAGGAGGGCGACGAGGACGACGGCACCTATGTCGGCCGGACCGGCAGCGACGACGCACTCGATGACGAACAGACCGGCGCCGAGGCCCGCGCACAGCAGCAGGGCACCTGACCACGGCGGTACGGCCGGGTTGCACAGCGCGCATACCCGGGCATGAGACGGTATGACGACCATGTCTGACCGCCAACACATGACCTACGAGGACTTCGGCCGCAAGTTCTTCGAAGTCGCCGTCACCGAGGAGCGCGTCGGCGCGGCGATCGGCGAGATCGCCGGCGACGCCTTCGAGATGGGCCCGATGGGCCAGGGGCCGGGCGGCATCGCCAAGGTCACCGCCCGGGTGAAGATCCAGCAGCCGCGCGTGACACGTCACGTCGGCGAGATGATCACGTTCGCGATCCGGATCCCGCTCGAGATCGACATGGTCGTCGATCTGCGCATCGACAAGCCGAAATTCGTGGTGTACGGCGAGATCTCGCTGCGGGCGTCGGCGCTCGCGGCGCAGCCGCTGCTGCTGATCCTCGACGTCAAGAAGCCACGACCGTCCGACATCTCGATCCATGTCACGTCGAAATCGCTGCGCGGCGAGGTGCTTCGCGTGCTGGCCGGTATCGACGCCGAGATCAAGAGATTCATCGCCGCCCACGTCGCAGGTGAGATCGACAGCCCCGAAAGCAAACAGGCCCAGGTCATCAACGTCGCGGAGATGATCGACGAGTCCTGGACCGGGATCTAACCGCCCACCGGCGCCAACTCCGGACGCCGCGGTGCCAGGCCGCGGCCACCCGAGACCCCCCGCAGCTGCCCCCACAGGTGTGGCACCAGCATGTTGCGGGTCCACGCCGCCTGCGAGGCGGCCCTGGTCCGCGGCGACGGCTGCTCGGCGGCCGGATTCGCCGCCGCCCAGCCGTGATCACTGCCGGGCAGTCCGAGGGCTTCGGCCGCGGCCGCGGCGAACAGGCGATGGCCCTTCGTCGAACCGTGCACCCGGTCGGCGCTCCAGGTGTCGGGTTCACGCATCGACTCCGCGTGGAACAGGTCGACGAGCCGGAACCCGTGACGGTGGGCGGCGGCCTGGATGGTGTCGTTGATGCGGCGCACGCGTCCGGCCAGCACCCGGCCGACGGGCACGGTCTGCGCGACGTCGGGGAACATGGTGGTGACGACCGTCGCGCCGGAGGCGGCCAACGTCGCATAGAGGGTCTCCAGGTCGGCCAGGGCGACGCCGAACGAGCGACCGAGCCGCGTCACGTCGTTCATCCCGATACAGACCGTGATGAGGTCCGGCCGCATGGCGAGCGCCCGAGGCACCTGGTCCTCGAGGACGTCGGCGATCCGGCGGCCACGTACGGCGAGGTTGGCGTACTGCAGACCGGGATGGAGCGTGTCGAGCCGCGCCGCCAGCCGGTCGGCGAAACCGATGAGGCTGCCGTCGGCGTCGCGGTCGTAGAGCCCCTCGGTCTGACTGTCGCCGATCGCGACGTACCGCGCGAAGCCGCTCACTTGCGGAATGCTCCGGTGAGCGCCTCCGCCACGATGTCGTAGGCGACGTTCTCCTCGGGGTGCACCCCGGGAAAGAAGTAGAAGCCGTGCGGCATTCCGTCGGGGAAGTACTCGACGGTGCGGCCACCGGCCGCCCGGATACGTTCGCCGAACGCCTTCGCCGAATCGAGGATCGGGTCATGGGTGCCCGCCGCGATGACCGTGAGCGGATAGCCCGTCAGGTCGCCTTCGATCGGGCTCACCCACGGATGGTTCCACGGGGTGGGGCCGACGTAGGCGCCGCGGATGAACCCGGCGAACGCCATGTCGTAGACGATCCCGCGCGGCGCCTGCGTGCGGAACGACTCCCAGCGTTCGAAGTGGAAGTCGGGCATCGCGCCGAGCATCACCACCGCATCCGGCACCCGGACGGCCTCGTCGCGCGCCCGCAATGCCAGTGCCGCAGCGAAATTCGAGCCGGCCGAATCACCCGCCACCGCAATGCGGCCACTGTCGCCGCCGAGCGACTCGGCGTTCCCGGTCACCCACCGGTACACGTCGAAGGCGTCGTCGAGCGGTGTGGGGAACATGAACTCCGGCGCACAGCGGTAGTTGGCCGACACGACCAGCGCGGAGTTCGTGAACGACAGTTTGCGCGCGAGGAAGTCGCAGTCCTCGGACACCCCGACCGTGAACCCGCCGCCGTGGTAGTAGACGATCACCGGGAGCCGCTCGCCAGGAGACGCGGCGGCCGGCCGGTAGAGCTGGCACCGCGCCACCCCGTCGCGCACCGGCAGGTAGACCTGGTCGACGTCGACGTCCGGCACCGCCTCGGCCCCGCTCGGTGGGATCAGCGCCGGATCCGGCTGGTGGCCGTCACCGATGTAGCCGCTGCGCACGGGCCCGATCATCAGATCGCGCAACGCCACCGGCTGCCGGTTGTTGGCGATCAGCCGGTACATCGGCATCGCGGGGTCGTCGGGCGGGACGAAGCTCAGGCCGTCCACGGTCACCGGCACGGTGACGTCCATCTGGCCGGCCGGCACCCGGCGGAGTGCAGCGGGAATCACCTTCGAAACACTACGGGCGGTGTTTTTCGACCGCATCCACGCGGGTACGCGTGGAGTGCGTCGATGAAAGGAATCGCACATGCCGAACGAACTGAAGGGCCGCAAGATCGCCATCCTCGCCGCCGACGGCGTCGAGAAGGTTGAGCTCGAGCAGCCGCGCGCCGCCGTCGAGACCGCGGGCGGGCAGGCCGACCTGCTGTCGCTGGAGGCCGGCGAGATCGAGGCGCGCAACCACGACCTCGAACCGGCGGGCACGTTCTCCGTCGACCGCACGGTCGGTGAGGTGTCGGTCGACGAGTACGACGGGCTGGTGCTGCCCGGGGGCACGGTCAACCCGGACAAGCTGCGGCTCGACGAGTCGGCGGTGGCGTTCGTCCGGGACTTCGTGCGGTCGGGTAAACCGGTCGCCGCCATCTGTCACGGTCCCTGGACGCTGGTGGAGGCCGACGTCGTACGCGACCGGACGCTCACGTCGTATCCGAGCATCCGCACAGATCTGCGCAACGCCGGAGCAACCGTCGTCGACCAGGAGGTCTGTATCGACGGCAACCTGATCACCAGCCGGTCGCCGAAGGACCTCCCGGCCTTCTGTCAGGCGATCACCGACCAGTTCGCCAACACCCCGGCGCACACCTGAGTTGAAGGACACGGCAACGACTTTCGCGACACCGCACGATTGCGGCCCGACCTGCGTACAGTGGGGCCGATGACCTCGGTGGTAATCGTCGGCAGCGGGTTCACCGGCTTCGAGTGCGCCCGCCACCTGGCCCGCAGACTGCGCAAGCACACCGCATCCGGGTCCGAACCGGTCGAGATCACGATCATCTCGCCGGTCGACTACATGCTCTACACACCGTTACTGCCCGACGTCGCAGGCGGTCTGGTGGACGCCCGGTTCGTCACCATCCCGCTGGCGAACAGCCTGCGGGGCGTGCGGGCCGTGCGCGGCCGGGTCGAGGACGTGGACTTCGACGGACACACCGTCACGTTCACCGACCCCGAACAACGGACCCGCAGCATGTCATGGGACCGGCTGGTCCTCACCCCGGGTTCGGTGACACGACTGTTCGACGTACCGGGGCTGGCCGAACACGCCCGTGGACTCAAGTCGACGGCCGAAGCGCTCTACCTGCGCGACCACGTTCTCGAACAGCTCGAACTGGCCAACATCGACGAGGACCCCGAGGTGGCGGCGGCCAGGCGGACCGTCGTGGTGGTGGGTGGTTCGTACTCCGGTACGGAACTGGCGGTTCAACTCCGCGCACTGGCCGACGCCGCTGCCCAGCAGATGGGGTTCGATCCCGACAGTGTGCGCTTCGTCCTGCTCGACCTCGCCGAACAGGTGATGCCGGAGGTGGGGGAGAAGCTCGGCGCTGCCGCGCAGCGGGTCCTGAAGGGCCGCGGCGTCGACGTGCGGTTGGGGGTCACGCTCAAGGAGGTGCACCACGACCATGTGTTGCTGACCGACGACACCCGCATCGACACCCACACCGTCGCCTGGGTCACCGGGGTGACGGGCGCGCCCCTGATCGAGAAACTCGGTCTGCCGACCGAGAAGGGCCGGCTCAAGGTGGACGCCGATCTTCAGGTCCCGGGTCACCCCGATGTGTTCGCGGCCGGTGACGCCGCCGCCGTCCCTGACCTCACCCAGTCCGGCGCGATCACCCCGCCGACGGCGCAGCACGCCACCAGGCAGGGAAAAGTGCTGGCGCGCAACGTCGCTGCCAGCCTCGGCTACGGCACCAAGAAGCTCTACAAGCACCGCAACATGGGCCTGGTGGTCGATCTGGGTCCGCGTTACGCCGTGGCGAATCCTCTCGGCGTGCAGCTCTCCGGGCTGCCGGCGAAGGCCGTCACGCGCGCCTACCACCTGTACGCGATCCCTCGGTTCGTCAACCGCTGGGCGGTCTCGCTGGCCTATCTGACCGATGTGTTCTTCGCCAGGTCGGTGGTGTCGATCGGCCTGTCGTCGGCCGACGACGCGCGGTTCTCCGCCAGCGAGGGCATCCCCATGCCGAAAGCGGACTGATTCAAACTCACCGCAGCGGGAACAGTACTGCCATGGCTACCTATCGCGTGTTGAATCCGAAGGGTGAGGTCGTCTCCACCAAGGACATCGAGAGCGCCGACGACGCGCACGCCTGGTTCGTCGATCAGGTCCCCGGCAATGAGCTGGGCTACCGGATGGAAGTCAAAGTCGACGACGACCGTTGGGATTTCCTCGACGACAGCGAAGGTGACCGCTCCTACTGACCGCCGCGGGCGGTAGCGCCGTGCCCAGACTCAGTGCCGGCCTGCTGCTGTACCGGATGGTCGACGGCGCTGTCGAGGTGCTGCTGGGCCATCCGGGCGGGCCGTTCTGGGCTCGGCGCGACGACGGCGCCTGGTCGATTCCCAAGGGCGAATACACTCTCGACGAGGACCCCTGGGTCGCCGCGCAGCGCGAGTTCCGCGAGGAGCTCGGCGCACCGGCGCCGACGGGCGACCCGTTGCAGCTCGAACCGGTCAAGCAGGCGGGCGGCAAGATCGTCACGGTTTTCGCGGTCCGGGGCGACTTCGATCCGGCCACCGCGGTGAGCAACACATTCACCCTGGAATGGCCGAGGGGTTCCGGTGCGCTCAGGGAGTTTCCCGAGATCGACCGGGTGGCATGGTTTCCGGTGGCGGCGGCCCGGGTGAAGCTGATCGCCGGTCAGCGCCCGGTGCTGGATCAGCTGATGGCGGCCATCGACGCAGAATCCGAGTAGGCGAGACGTCGATGGCGTTGACGGTCAGCGCCCGGCCGTGGATCCGCCACCCGCGTGGAGTGCGCTGGTATTCGTCGTCGTAGCGCAGGTGCCAGACGACGTCGGTCACCTCACCTGCGGACGCGCTCCAATGGTGGGCGATGCAGGTGACACGGCCGAGGGCGTATCCGGGGTCGGCGGTGTGGGTGTAGACCTCGCCGACGATCGCGTGCTCGGTGCGGGCGACACCGGAGAGCGCGGCCATCGCCTCGCGCACCCCGTCGTGGCCGTGTAGGTGCCGCGCCGGTTCCAGCATGCGCGGCGGATCGGGGAGGCGGAGCTCGGCGGTTTCGGTGAACAGTCGCACCACGTCTTCGTACCGGCGATCGTCGACCGCGGCGGCGTACAGGTGCACCAGATCGGCCACCGCGAGCCGGTCGGCGGGAGTGAGGGTCACGGCGCCAGCCCGAGCCGTTGCGCGCACGCCGACACCATGTCGGTGGCTTCCTCGATGGCGGTGACCGGTGGCATCGCCAGGACGACACGGTCGGCTCCGAGGGACGCCAGCTTCTCGGCACGGCCGGCGTCGATCTTGGGAACCGCATGTCCGAGCGACAGCTCCAAGGAGTCGGGATCGCGGTCGAATCGTGTTGCGGTGCAACGCATCTCGGATATCAGGTCGGCGAGCTGCGTGCCGGCGACGCCCAGCGGCTGGAAACCGTCGCCGAACCGGCCGGCGCGCCGGGCGGCGGCCCTGCTGTGTCCGCCGATGTGGATGGGGATGCGGGCGACCGGCTTCGGGTAGGACATCGCATGCTCGAATTCGAAGAACTCGCCGTGGAAGCCGGCTCCGCCCGGCGTGTCGGCCCACAGTGCCCTCAGCACCTGGATCTGCTCGTCGGCGCGGCGCCCGCGGGTGGTGAACTCGGCACCGCACGCGTCGAGTTCTTCGGCCAGCCAACCGGTCCCGACGGCCAGTCGGACCCGCCCACCCGACAGGACGTCCAGCGTGGCGACCCGCTCGGCCAGCACCACCGGGTGGTGGTTCGGCAGCACCAGCACGCCGGTCGCCAGCGTCAGTCGTTCGGTGTGGGCGGCGAGGAACGCGAGCAGGTCGAGCGGGTCGGGCACCGGGGTGTCGGCGGTGAGTTCGACCCGCCCCGACGGGTCGTACGGGTACACGCTGGCGTACTGGGTCAGCAACACGGTGTGTTCGACCACGACGATCGATTCGAAGCCGCAGGCCTCCAGATGGCGGGCGAACGCCGCCATCCAGACCGGATCGGCGGTGACGCCTGCGGCGACCGGCGCGACGACGGCGTACTTCACGGGAACGGCGATTCGTTGCTGCGCCGAATCGCCTCTCGGCACTCCCGGCGGGTCATCCCGGTCTGCTGCATGCACACCCGCACCGGGGACTCCTCGGCGAAGGGCAGCACCTCTTCGGTGGGGGCGGCCGTCACCGTCGGCTCCGGGACGTCGCCGGGGGTCAGCGACCAGATGGAAGCCCCGGTGGATTGCAGGGTTTCGCAGTACGCCGTGGTGCCGTCGACGGTTACGGAGGTGATGCCGACGGGTGCGCAGTCGGCACCGACGACGGCGGCCGGCACCGGTGCCGGCCCGGTTGACGTGGCCGTCGGCGTGGTGGAGGCCGGTGTGATGGTGGCCGTGGTGGCCGTGGTGGCCGTGGTGGCCGTGGTCGCCGGCGCGCCGGTGGTCGCGGTCGCGGCCGTGGGACGCTCTTCGTCGGCCCGGCGGAACTCGGTGACCGCCACCGCGACGGCCGCCACCAGCAAGACCGCCAGCACCGCGGGGATCAGCACGGCGGGGCGCAGCAGCGACGGACGCGACGGTGCCCGCGCCGGTGCGGTGGGCAGCCACTGCTGGGTGGCGCCGGGGTCCGCGTCGGCGAGATGGTGGGTCAGGGCGCGGGCGAAGTCCGCGCACCGTTGGAACCGATCCGCGGGATCCTTGGCCAGCGCCCGGGCGAACACCGGGTCGGCGGGGGCCAGGTCGGTGCGGTGCGCGCCCGGCGCCGGCGGCGCCGCGGACAGATGCCGGCTGATGACCACCGCCGGATTGGCGTGGGAGAACGGCGGCTCGCCGGTGAGCAGATGGAAAGCCGTGGCGGCCAACGCGTACTGATCGGCGCGACCGTCGAGTTCGCCTCCCATGAGCTGCTCCGGCGCGGCGTACGACACGGTGCCGACGGTCATGTTGGTGGCCGTGAGCCCGCTGATGTCATGCGCCCATCGCGCGATCCCGAAGTCGGCCAGTAGGATTCGCCGCTCACCGAAACCCGGGCGGGTCAGCAGGATGTTGGCCGGCTTGACGTCGCGGTGCAGCAGGCCGCGCTGGTGGGCGTAGTCGAGGGCATCGGCGACCGCACGCACGATCTCCACGACCTCGGCTGCGGGCAGTCCGCCGGGGTGGCGTTCCCGCAACAGTCGCGCGGCGTCGGTGCCCTCCACGTAGTCCATGGAGATCCAGAGCTGACCGTCGTACTCGCCACGGTCGTGCACGCCGACGATGTGGGGATGCCACAGTGTCGCGGCGATATCGGCTTCCCGGTTGAACCGCTCTCGGTACTCGTCGTCCGCTGATACGGTCGCGGGCAGCACCTTCAGTGCGTCGCGCCGGGGCAACCGGGGATGCTGGGCGAGGTAGACCTCACCCATGCCGCCGGTCCCCAGTAGTCGCACGATGGTGTAGCCCGCGAACGTCGCCCCCTCGGCCAACGGCATGGCGCGATAGTACCGATCGGCGTTGGCGGGCGGGCGAAGGTCGACGACGACACGAGCGAAGGGCAGGTCCGTGGCAACGGTTCACGTCGGCGGGCAACCGCTACCGGGCACGTTCAGCAACCGCTTCCTGGCACACCTGCAGGTGGCCACGGTGGCACGGTTCGCGTCCGGTAAGGGATTCATCCTGGCCACCACCGAGGTCGGCGAGGACGGCGTCGAGCGGACGGTGAGCCACTGGCTGCACCCCGGTCTCCCGGTGAGCTTCGCCTACGACGTCACCGACGGCTCCGGTGGCCACCTGGCGCCAGAGACGCTGCACGACAACGAGATCGAGGCGATCACCGCCGCCATGGACACGCCGAACGGGGTGCGTGGCAGCGACGGGCTGTGGTGGCCGTTCGCCGATCAGCTGTAGGCGAGGTTTCGGCCGACCCCGCGGCGTCAATACGACGTGCCATGGCGGGAGTCAGCGACGTTCTCGACTGGGCCAAACACCAGGTGTCCTCCCGGGTGCCGAAGGCGGACCTGGACCAGCGCGACGCCGACTACATCCGCGAACAACTGCCCGGCACGTGGCTGCTGGCGTCGCTCTACTTCCGGGCCGACGTACGGGGGCTGGACCGCATCCCACCCGACGGGCCGGTGCTGCTGGTCGGAAACCACAGCGGGGGCAACATCCCACCCGACACGTTCGTGTTCACGCTGGCGTTCTGCTCCTACTTCGGAGTGGAGCGGCCCTTCTACCAGCTCGCACACAACCTGGTGGTCTCCGCACCCGGGTTGGGGTGGCTGCGCAAGTTCGGCACGGTCGCGGCCAACCACGACAACGCTCGGCTGGCGCTGGAGTCCGGTGCTGCGCTGCTGGTGTACCCGGGCGGCGACTACGAGGTGTTCCGGCCGTCATGGGAACGCCACCGCGTCGACTTCGGCGGCCGGAAGGGTTACGTGAAGCTGGCCCGGGAGGCGGGTGTGCCGATCGTGCCCGTCGCCAGCGTCGGCGGCCAGGAGGCCGCACTGTTCCTCGACCGCGGTCAGTGGCTGGCACGCCTGCTGATGGTGGACAAGCTGGCCCGGCTCAAGAGCGTGCCGATCCTGCTCGCGCCCCCGTGGGGACTGGTGGTCAGCGATCTCATCCCGCGACT
Source organism: Mycolicibacterium litorale (assembly GCF_014218295.1). The sequence continues at coordinate 2,879,549 of NZ_AP023287.1, read as the reverse complement.
GCCGCTGCCCACGAAGATCGTCATCGAGGTGCAGGAGCCCATCGCCGCCGACGACATCGCCGACACCGACGACGACGTGATCAACGACAAGGTGGTGGCCAGCCTGCAGGCGGGGGTGGACAGGCTGGCCGCGGAGCGACGGTTCCCGGTGATCGGCTGATGAGGCTGGAACGGCGGTGCGTCGTCGACGCGGATCGCGACACCGTGTGGAAAGTGGTCAGCAACCCCGACTGCTATCCGGAGTTCATGGCCAGCCTCGAGCGGTGGGAGACGGTGACCGAGGGTCCGGTCGGCGTGGGTTCGCGTTTCACCGCCCACTGGAAGATCGGCTCGGTGCCGATCGGCGGCGTCGTCGAGATCGTCGAGTTCGACCGCAACCGCGACCTGGCGTGGATCGGCATCACCGGGGTGACGCTGCGCGGCCGGTTCCGGCTGCGCGACTGCAACGACGGGCGCACCAAGGTCACGTTCCGGCTGTCCTACGAGGCGCCGGGCGGGCTGCTCGGCCTCATCGCCGACCGGGTGGCGGCGCGCCAGGTGGGGCGCACGATGTCGGAGACGGTCAAACGGCTCAAGGCGATGGTGGAGGGCTGAGGCGGTTTCACCGGCACCGCGACGGGTAGTCGGGCCCCATGGCTCAAGCAACGAAGCTCGCGTTGGTCACCGGAGCGTCGACAGGGATCGGTTTCGAACTGGCCAAACAGTTCGCCCAGCACGGGTACGACCTGGTGATCGCCGCTGACGAGGCCCAGATTCACGTTGCCGCGCAAGACCTTTCGAGTACCGGCCGGCAGGTGACGCCCGTCGAGGTCGACCTGCGGACCCCTGACGGCGTGGCCTCGCTGTACCAGACCGCCACCGCCGACGGCCGTCGTCTGGACGCGGCGGCGATCAACGCCGGCATCGGCCGGGCCGGCCGGTTCGTCGACGGTGACCTGCAGGAGGACCTGGCGATCATCGATCTCAACGTGCGGTCCACCGTGCACCTGGCGAAGCTGGTGCTCGCCGACATGGTGGAGCGGGGGAGCGGCCGCGTGCTGTTCACGTCGTCGACGGTCGCCGCGATGCCCGGGTCCTATCAGAGCATCTACAACGCGTCGAAGTCGTTCGTGCAGAACTTCGCCGAGGCGCTGCACGACGAACTGCGCGATACCGGGGTCACGGTGACCGCACTGATGCCCGGACCCGTCGACACCGAGTTCTTCACCCGCGCCAAGATGCGTAACACCCCGGTCGGCGGTCCGCTGCCCAAGGACGACCCGGCGGACGTCGCCAGACAGGGTTACGAGGCGCTGATGCGCGGCGACCGGAAGGTGGTCGCGGCATCGCTGATGTCGAAAGCCCTCGGCGCGGCCAACATGGTGCTGCCCGACGGCGTCAAGGCGCGGCTGAACCGGCTGATCGCGCGTCCGATGGATCGCTGAGGTCAGCCCACCGGCGGCGGCGTGCCCGCACCGGGGGCACCCTGGATCGGGACGATCGGCGTCGGTGTCACGGTGGTGATGCCGTTGGCGCCCACGCGGGGTCCGCCGGCAGGCTGCGACGCCTTGAGCCGGTCCGCGGCGGCCTGGCTGCAGTCGAGCATCAGCAGCATCTTGCCCGCGGAGGTCAGCTTCTGCGTGTCGACGAGGCAGCTGGCCTGCGGCAGGACACTGCCGAACGAGCCGCCGAAGGTGGCCTTCACACCCTGGGAGCGCAGGATCTGCAGCGCCTTGTTGTAAGGCTCCCCGACGACGTTGTAGCTGCCGCCCGGCTGGGACGCGGCCACACCGGTGCCGATCACGGCTGCGGCTCCGGCCGCCAGCACTCCGGCGCCGAGCGTCACGAGCTTCTTCACATGGCCTCCGTCGGTTGTGGTGCGGGTGCGAACATATCGCAGCGGTGACGAATGTGAAACCGGAGAAAGCCCGTCCGGTGTTACATCCCGCCTCAGTGCACCGGGCGCACCAATGCCCCCATGACGGCGCCGAGCGCGGCCGCGCGCGGGTCGCGGAACACGTCCTCGACGAGGCGTTGGCGGCCGTCCGGACCGCGCAGCGGCACCCGCCAGTTCGGGTATTCGTCGCTGGTGCCGGGCTGGTTCTGGGTCTTCAGATCACCCACCGCGTCGGCGAGTGAGAGGGCGAGCAGTTTCGACGGTGTGCGCCCGAGATACCGGTGCAGCGCGAGGATCACGGCGTCGGCATCCGGCTCCGCGCCGTCGCCGTCGGGCAGCAGCCCCACCCGCCGCAGCTCGTCCATCCAGGCGGCCTGCGCGGCGCGGTCGTCGGCCAGCTCCTCCTCGGCCGGGCGGGTCAGCAGTCCGAGTTCGTCGCGCAGCCGGACGTGTTCGCCGGCGAGGTAACCCGCGGTGGGCGGCAGATCGTGGGTCGTCACCGCCGACAGGCAGTACTCCCGCCACCGCTCGGCGGGCAGCGGACCGCCGTCCCCGTCGCGGTCGTTCTCGAACCACAGGATCGACGTGCCGAACAGCCCGCGGTCGTGCAGGTAGTCGCGCACCCACGGTTCGACGGTGCCGAGGTCCTCGCCGACCACCACCGCCCCCGCCCGGTGCGCCTCGAGCGCGACGATGCCGATCATCGCCTCATGGTCGTACCGGACGTAGGTGCCTTCGGTCGGAGCGGCGTCGCGCGGGATCCACCACAGCCGGAACAGCCCGATGATGTGGTCGATCCGCACGCCGCCCGCATGCCGGAGCACACCTTCGACCAGTGCGCGAAACGGTGTGTAAGCCTGCTCCACGAGCTGGTCGGGCCGCCACGGCGGCTGCGACCAGTCCTGACCGAGCTGGTTGAACTCGTCGGGCGGGGCGCCCGCGGTGACGCCGAGCGCCAGCACCTCCTGCAACGCCCACGCGTCGGCGCCGTTGGGATCGACGCCCACCGCCAGGTCGTGCATCACCCCGACATCCATCCCGGCGGTGATCGCCGTGGCGTGCGCGACGGTCAACTGCTCGTCGAGCTGCCACTGCAGCCAGCGGTGGAAGTCGACGTCCTCGGCGTTCTCGGCCGCGAACGAGGCCACCGCCTCACTGCGCGGATGCTGCAGCTCGTCCGGCCACCGGTGCCAGTCGTTGCCGTACTTCTCGGCGAGCGCACACCAGACGGCGAAATCGTCGAGGGCGCGGCCCTCGCGGGCCCGGTATCCGGTGTAGGCGAGTTCGCGCCCGGCCGAACGCTCGACGCGGTAGATCGCGGTGAGCGCCGCCCGCTTGGCCCGCCATGCCGAGTCCCGGTCGACGAGCTCTCTGCGTCGGGCGCGCGCCTGCACCTCGGTGCGTGCGCGCCGCAACCGCCCGCGGTGGCGCAGTTCGGCGTACTCGGGAATCGCCTCGGGGCGCAGGTACAGCGGATTGACGAAGCGCCGCGAGGTCGGCAGGTACGGCGACGGCTCCATCGGCGCCGCCGGGGCGGCCGCGTGCAGCGGGTTGACCAGGATGAAGCCCGCGTTGTGGCGGGTCGCCGACCACACGGCGAGATCGGTCAGATCGGTGAGGTCGCCGACTCCCCAGGACCGCTCCGAGCGAACGCTGTAGAGCTGGGTCGCCAGCCCCCAGCTGCGCCGGGCCCCCAGCCGCGGCGGCACCGGAAGTGAGGCCGGGGAGACGATCAGCGGTGCATCGGATTCGAACGTCCCCGTCCGCATGTGGACCCGGTGGTATCCCATGGGCAGATCGGCGGGAAGCTCGAAGCTGGCTTCGCCGACCAGACGGCCGTCGAGGTCGAAAGGTGGTGTGTCGTTTGTCAATTGGCGCAGGCCCCCACGGGTCGACCCATCTTCGAGGGCGACCCACACCTCGACGTCGTCGCCGTGGGTGACATGCACCCAGAACGTCGACGTGCTGCCGGTTCGGCCGAGGATCGTGGGTGGAAGCGGCCGCCGCCAGTACCGGCGGTCGTGTTCGCTGAGCGCGACCGCCCGCTCGTCGTCGTCCGCGGCGGGGACGCCGAGGGCGGCCAGCACCGAGATCAGTGTCGACTCGGGCACCGGGACCTGCGTACCGGTCCAGTCCTCGTAGTGGGTGGCCACGCCGTGGCGGGCGGCGAGTTCGACCAGTGCCGGGGACAGTTCGGTCATGCCTGACCATCCTGCCGGTAACGGCGCGCGGGCGTGGGACGGCCTTGCTGTGGTGTCGTCATCGGTGGCACGCGCGCAAGCATTCCCCTTCGGTGTGAAAGTAACCCGCGTGGGTATGGTCGCGGCCATGACGTCCGGGGTGCTCGACGAGTCGATGGTGCGCGATCGCCGGGCGCGGATCGCGGTGGGCGCGCAGTTCCTCACCAACGGTGCGCTCTTCGCGAACCTGCTGCCTCGCTATCCGGAGATCAAGGCCGACCTCGCGCTGTCCAACGCGGTGTACGGCATCACCATCGCCGCCTTCTCCGCGGGAGCGTTCGTGGCAGGCCTCACCGCGGCCGCGCTGATCCGCCGGTTCACCTCGGCCCGGGTCGCCGTCGGCGGCACCGTGGCCATCGCGGTCTTCATGTTCGTGGCGGCGCTCGCCCCCTCACCGGTGCTGCTGGCGGGTGCGCTGTTCCTGGCGGGCGCGTCCGATGCTGTCACGGATGTGGCGCAGAATGCACACGCCCTTCGGGTGCAGCGCAACTACGGCCGCTCGATCATCAATTCGGTGCACGCGGTATGGGCGGCCGGCGCGGTGCTCGGCGGCCTGATGGGCGCCGGCGCCATCGCTCTCGACATTCCCCGCCCGCTGCACCTCGGTGTGGCGGCCGTGCTGTTCTCCACCGTGGTGCTGGTCGCCTACCGGTTCATGCTGCGCGGGCCCGACCACGACGACCATCCGGCCGCGGCCCACACCGGCGCCGCCCACCGCGGTGGCAAGGTGTACCTGCTGTTGGGGGTGCTCGCGCTGATCGCGATCGCCGGAGCGCTGGTCGAAGACGCCGGAAGCTCCTGGGCGACGCTGTATCTGCGGGAGAGCGTCGGGGCTCCCGGCGCCGTCGCGGCGTTCGGGTACATCGCTTTGGTCGCGTTCCTGTTCGTCGGCCGCCTCATGGGCGACCGCCTGGTCGATCGGTTCGGGGAAGCGCGGGTGGCGCGCGCCGGGGGAGCGTTGGCCGCCACCGGCATGGGGGCGGCGCTGGCCTTCCCGAGCGTGCCCACGACGATCGCCGGCTTCGCCGCCGCCGGTTTCGGCGTGGCCACCGCCATCCCGGCGGCCATGCATGCCGCCGATCAGCTGCCCGGGCTGCGACCCGGCACCGGTTTGACCGTCGTCACCTGGCTGCTGCGCATCGGCTTCCTGGCGTCACCACCCGTCGTCGGGGTGATCGCCGATTCCACCAGCCTGCGAGTCGGACTGCTCAGCGTCCCGTTCGCCGGATTGCTGATCGTGGTGTGCGCGGGCGTCCTGAATGTGAGGGACCGGGCCCACCCGACGCGGTGAGTAGCCTGGACAGGTCGCCGCTTACCGCAGGAGGTGCTGCTGCGTGACCACCGAATCGACCGGGGCCTCGGGCCGGACGGCAGCCGCCGAGCCGGTCGTCGAGACCGAGTACGGACCCGTCCGGGGCACCGACGACGGTGTCGTCAAATCCTGGAGAGGCGTTCGTTACGCCGCGGCGCCGGTCGGTGAGATGCGCTGGCGCGCCCCGCAACCGCCGCAACCATGGGCCGAGGTGGCGGACGCGAGACGGGTCGGCCCGGTCTGTCCCCAGTCGACGGATCCGCGGATTCCGCTCGACCTCGGCGGTGTACAGGATGAGGACAGCCTGCGGCTGAACGTGTGGGCGCCGTCGGGCACCGCCGCCGGCGACGACAAACCGGTGATGGTGTGGGTCCATGGCGGCGCGTACGTGCTCGGCTCGGCGAATCAGCCCCTGTACCACGGGCGGGCGCTGGCCTCGGGCGGTGACGTCGTGGTCGTCACGGTCAACTACCGCGTCGGCGCGTTCGGCTTCCTCGACCTCTCGGCGTTCAGCACGTCGCGCACCCGGTTCGACACCAACCCCGGTCTACGGGACGTGCTAGCGGCACTGCACTGGGTGCAGCGCAACATCGCCGCGTTCGGCGGTGACCCGGCCCGCGTCACGCTGTTCGGGGAATCCGCGGGCGGCGGCATCGTCACCACGCTCTTGACCAGCCCCGCTGCGCGGGGATTGTTCTCGGCGGCGATCGCTCAGAGCTCCCCGGCGACGTCGGTCTACAGCGCCGAGCGTGGCCGGCGCACCGCGGAGCAGTTCCTCGACCGGCTCGGCGTCGCGCCCGCCGACGCCGACCGTCTGGTCGCCGCGCCACTGCCTGCCGTGCTGGCCGCCTCGAAGCGGCTCTTCGACGAGGTCCCGGTGCGCACCCCGGGAACACTGGGCTTCGCTCCGATCGTCGACGGGGACCTCGTCCCCGATCTGCCGGTCAAGGTGGCCCGCCAGGGCGGCTCCCTTCCCGTCCCGCTGATCATCGGCACCAACAAACACGAGGCGGCGCTGTTCCGGTGGATGAAGTCACCGCTGATGCCGATCACGCCGCAGGCCATCAGCTCGATGTTCGCCGAGATCGCCGCCGAGCAACCCGGACTGCAGATCCCGTCGGAGGCGGATCTGGTGGGTGCGTACTCCGGGCTGCGCGGTAAGGCCCGCGGGATGGGCGTGGCCCGCGACATCGGCTTCCGCATGCCGTCGGTGTGGTTCGCCGAAGGGCACAGCGCCGTCGCGCCGGTCTACCTGTACCGCTTCGACTTCGCCACACCGATGCTGCGGCTGCTGCGTCTCGGCGCCGCGCACGCGACCGAACTGCCCTACGTCTGGGGCAACTTGGTGGCGGGCCCCAAGGACCCGACCTTCAAGCTCGGCGGGTTGAAGGCGGGGACCGCCGTCTCGCAGCGGCTCCGCGGCCGGTGGACCGGCTTCGCCGCGTCCGGCGTTCCCGCGGGCGCGCCGCGGTGGCGGCCCTACACCGCCGACGACCGGGCCACTCTGGTCATCGACACCGAGGACGCGGTGGTCGACGACCTCGACGGTGCCCTGCGCGCCGCATGGGGTGATGAGGTCCTCAGTTTCCAGTGATCCAGGCGGATAGACTCCGCCCGGAGGTGTGGTGAATTGGGCGCAGTGATCGACGCCGTCAGCGGATTTTTGGATGTGTTGCCGCCGCAGATGCGCGAACCGGTGTTGTTCGCGATTCCGTTCTTCCTTGTGCTGCTGATCGTGGAGTGGACCGCCGCGCGGCGCCTCGAGCACCTCGAGTCGGCTGAGCGTGCCCCCGCCGGGGCGTACGTGGCCCGCGACGCGTGGACCAGCCTGTCGATGGGGCTGGTGTCGGTCGTCACCATGGCGGCGTGGAAGTTCGGCGCGCTGATCGGATACGCGGCGCTCTACACCTATGTCGCGCCGTGGCAGCTTCCGTCGACGCAGTGGTACACGTGGGTGATCGCGATCGTCGGCGTCGACCTGCTGTTCTACTGCTATCACCGCGTCGCCCACCGGGTTCGGCTGGTCTGGGCGACCCATCAGGCCCACCACTCCAGCGAGTACTACAACTTCGCCACCGCACTCCGCCAGAAGTGGAACAACAGCGGCGAGATCGTGATGTGGCTGCCGCTGCCGCTGCTGGGTGTCCCGCCGTGGATGGTGTTCGCCAGCTTCTCGATCAGCCTCATCTACCAGTTCTGGGTCCACACCGAGCGCATCGGCACGCTGTGGCGCCCCATCGAGTTCGTGTTCAACACGCCGTCGCATCACCGCGTCCACCACGGCAGGGACGCCGAGTACCTCGACCGCAACTACGGCGGCATCCTCATCATCTGGGATCGGCTGTTCGGCACGTTCCAGCGCGAGCTGTTCCGCCCGCACTACGGGCTGACCAAACCGGTCGACACCTACAACATCTGGCGGCTGCAGACACACGAGTACGCGGCGATCGCCCGCGATGTGCGCCGCGCCCGCCGATGGCGTGACCGCCTCGGGTACGCCTTCGGGCCGCCCGGGTGGAAACCGGCCGCGGACCGACATGTGGAGGACACGGCCGCGGTTCGTGCGTGAATTCGGCGCGGGCAGCAAGATGAGCATCATGGATGTCAAAGAGGTTCTGCTGCCCGGCGTGGGGCTGCGGTTCGAGTTCGACAACCGCGACGGCGATCGGATCGGCGTGGTCGCCCGGCGCACCGGTGACTTCGAGGTGGTGGTCTACCCCAAGGAGGACCCCGACCTCGCCCAGCAGGTGTTCCGGCTGACCGGTGAGGAAGCCGAGGCGCTGGCGCAGATCCTCGGCGCCCCGCGTATCGCCGAGAGGTTCGCCGACCTCACCCGTGAAGTGCCCGGCCTCAACGCCGGTCAGGTCCTCGTACGGGCCGGAAGCCCGTTCGTCGACCGGCCGCTCGGCGACACCCGCGCCCGCACCCGCACCGGCGCCTCGATCGTGGCGATCGTTCGCGACGAGGAAGTGCTGGCGTCCCCGGGTCCCGGCGATCTGCTGCGGGCAGGCGATGTCCTGGTGGTGATCGGCACCGAAGAAGGCATCGGCGGCGTGGAGATCATCGTCAGCCAGGGCCACGCCGGCGAATCACACCGGCCCGGTCCGCCCGGCCGGGGCTGATCTATGGAGGTCTCGGCGACGCTGCTGCTCGAGCTGGGCGTCATCCTCGCGGTGCTCACCCTGCTCGGCACGATCGCCCGGCGCTTCGCGCTGTCACCGATCCCGCTCTACCTCGCGGCCGGACTGGCCCTGGGAGAAGGCGGTGTCGCGCCGGTGCCCGCCGCCGGGGAGTTCGTCCAGACCGGCGCCACGATCGGCGTCGTCCTGCTGCTGCTCACCCTCGGACTCGAGTTCTCGATCGGGGAGTTCGCCACCAGCCTGCGCCGTCATCTGCCGTCGGCAGGCGTCGACCTGGTTCTCAATGCGGCGCCCGGCGCCATCGCCGGCTGGCTGATCGGCCTCGACGGCGTCGGCATCCTGGCGCTGGCGGGCGTCACGTGGATCTCGTCGTCCGGGGTCATCGCGCGGCTGTTGTCCGACCTGCGGCGGCTCGGTAACCGCGAGACCCCCGCGGTGTTGTCGATCCTGGTGCTCGAGGATTTCGCGATGGCGGCCTACCTGCCGCTGCTCGCGGTGCTGGCTGCCGGCGGGACGTTCCTGCAGGCGCTGTTCGGGATGGCGATCGCCATCAGCGCGCTGGTGCTGGCGTTCGTGGTGTCCTATCGCTGGGGTCATCACGTCGGCCGCCTGGTCGCGCACCCGGACAACGAGCAGTTGCTGCTGCGCATCCTGGGTCTGACCCTGATCGTGGCCGCGCTCGCGGAGTTCATCCACGCCTCGGCCGCGGTCGGTGCGTTCCTGGTCGGTCTGACGTTGACCGGTGAGGCGGCCGACCGTGCGCGCACCGTCCTGAGCCCGTTGCGCGACCTGTTCGCGGCGATCTTCTTCCTCGCGATCGGGGTGTCGGTGGACCCGATGGCGCTGCTCCCGATGCTCCCGGTCGCCCTCGCGCTCGCGGTGGTCACGTCGGGTACGAAGGTGCTCACCGGGCAGTTCGCCGCGCGGCGCGACGGGGTCGGACGCCCCGGTCAGCTGCGGGCCGGGACGGCGCTGATCGCGCGCGGCGAGTTCTCGCTGGTGATCATCGGTCTGGTCGGTGCGACCGTGGACTCGCTCGAAGCGGTGGCGACGCCGTACGTGTTCATCCTGGCGATGGTCGGACCGGTGCTGGCCCGCTTCACCGGAGCACGGGTGCCCGCGCGGCGCCGGCCCGGCTAGTCTCCGCCTGTGCAGACGGTATTCGACGCCCCGGTCGACGCGACGCTGATCGATGCGGCGCTGGCTCCCAGCATCCCCGGGTCGATGTGGCTCGACGTGACGCGGCCACGGTTCGCACCGCTGACCGGTGCGGTGACCGCGGATCTGGTCGTCGTCGGGGCGGGCTACACCGGGTTGTGGACGGCGCTGCACGCGGCCGAACGCCAGCCCGGCCGGCGGATCGTGGTCATCGAATCCGACCGCGTGGCGTGGGCGGCGTCCGGGCGCAACGGCGGATTCGTCGACGCCAGCCTCACCCACGGCCGCGAGAACGGAAAAGCTCGCTGGCCCAACGACATCGACGTCCTCGAGCGGCTCGGTATGGAAAACCTCGACGGCATGCAGGCCGATATCGAGCGGCTCCGGCTCGACGTCGACTGGCAGCGCACCGGGATGCTGACCGTGGCAACCGAACCACATCAGGTGGAGTGGCTGCGGTCGGCGGCGCTGGAAGGCCAGGGCCGTTTCCTCGAGGAGACCGCGGTGCGCGCCGAGGTCGCGTCACCGACCTACCGGGCCGGGCTGTTCGACGCCGAGTCGTGCGCCATCGTGCACCCGGCCAAGCTGGCGCTGGAGTTGGCGCGCGCCTGCACCGAGGCCGGAGTGCAGATCCACGAGCACAGCGCCGCGACGTCACTCGAGACGCGCGGTTCGACCGTGTGCGTACACACCGAAGGCGGCCGCGTCACCGCGCGGCAGGCGGTGTTGGCCACCAACGTCTTCCCGAGTCTGTTGCGGCGCAACCGGCTCCACACGGTGCCGGTGTACGACTACGTGCTCGCCACCGAACCGTTGAGTGAAGAACAGCTCTCGCGGATCGGCTGGCGAAACCGGCAGGGCGTCGGCGACTGCGCGAACCAGTTCCACTACTACCGGCTGAGTGCGGACAACCGGATCGTGTGGGGCGGCTACGACGCGATCTACCACTTCGGACGCAAGGTCAAGGCGGCTTACGAGGACCGTCCGCAGACGTACCGGCGGCTGGCCGCGCACTTCTTCCTCACGTTCCCGCAACTGACCGACGTACGGTTCGGCTACCGCTGGGCGGGTGCGATCGACACCAACACGCGGTTCTGCGCTCACTGGGGACTGGCGCGTGGCGGACGCGTCGCCCACGTCAACGGGTTCACCGGGCTCGGGGTGGGTGCGGCGCGCTTCGCCGCCGACGTGTGCCTCGACCTGCTCGATGGCGCCGATACCGCGCGCACGCGACTGGAGATGGTGCGCAAGAAGCCGCTGCCGTTCCCGCCCGAACCGCTGGCCAGCGCCGGCATCAATGCCACCCGCTGGTCACTGGACCGGGCCGACCATTCCGCGGGCCGGCGCAATGTGCTGCTGCGCACGCTCGATGCGCTGGGGCTCGGGTTCGACTCGTGACCACCTGAGCGGTCATCGTGATCCTTCCGTAACGTGAGAGCCGAAGCCCCCGATACAGCCTTCGAGCGGCCGCTGATCGGGGTCGCACCGCTGTCACCGTCGGGAGGAGCAGACGTGCGCCGACACCTGCTGAGCGTGCTCGCGGCCGTCGCCGCGCCATTGGCGGCACTGCTGGCGCCGCTGGCACCGGCGAACGCCGATCCCGGCGTCCTGGTCTTTCCCGGTATGGAGATCCGCCAGGACACCAACGTCTGCACGCTGGGATTCGTCGATCTGCAACAGCGGGTGGCCTACACCGCCGGACACTGCCGCGGCAGCGGGCCGGTCAACGACCGGGCGGGTAGCTTCATCGGCGTCCAGACGGGCTTCGAGGACAACACCCCCGACGGCACCACCATCGACATCAACCACCAGATCTCGGACTGGCAGACCATCGCGTTGGCGCCCGACGTCCAGGTCAACAACCTCCTTCCGAGCGGTCGCGCGCTGGTCGCCGACGCTTCCGTCGTCCCCACCAAGGGCATGCCGGTGTGTCACTTCGGCGTCGTCACCGGTGAAAGCTGCGGCACGATCGAGGCGGTCAACAACGGCTGGTTCACGATGGCCAACGGTGTGGTGAGCAAGAAGGGTGACTCGGGCGGTCCCGTCTACACCAACACCCCCGACGGTCGCGCGGTGATCATCGGCATGTTCAACAGCACCTGGGGTCAGTTCCCGGCGGCCGTGTCGTGGCAGGCGGCCACACAGCGGGCCGGCCAGGGTGTCATCATCACCGCCGGCGCCTGACGGTCAGTCGAAGAGTTCGAACACCGGGATCGACGGCGCCACCGCGCGTATGTCGTCGTCGCCCGACTGCGGCGTCAGTCCGCCGACGTGGCCTTTGACCTCCCAGTACCAGCGATCGAGATAGCGCTTCAGCAGCGCGGGTTTGTCCGCGTCGGCCACTTCGGCGATCCGGACGGTGCGGCGCCGCCAGCGCGGTCCTGTCTGGACCTCCCCGGCGGCCCTGGCGTTGCGCGCCCACTGGGTGTTGCCGCGGGGCGAGACCAGGTAGCGACGGCCGTCGACCGACATCAGGTTGACGACGACGGTGCGCGGTTGTCCGGTCTTGCGGCCGCGGACCCGCAGGGCGCAGGTCCCGGCGATGCTGACACCGGCTTCGGCGAGCCATCGGATCACCTGGTTGAACGCCTTCGCGCTCGCGGTCGGTTCGTCGTAACGGACGGTCATGGTCTTCCCCTTTCAGTTCAGAGAGCGGTGCTCTCTATTGATGGTGCGCCCTTGTCGGCCGGAAAGCAAGAGCAGTGATCTCGCTTTGTGTCAGACTGACGACATGGGTGTACGTCAGGACAGCCGGGCGAGGATGGAGACGCAGATCGTCGAGGTCGGCCGCAGGCACCTGATCACCGACGGCCCCGCCGGGCTCTCGCTGCGCGCGATCGCCCGCGACCTCGGCGTGGTCTCCTCGGCGGTGTACCGCTACGTCAGCAGCCGTGACGATCTGCTCACGCTCCTGTTGGTGGACGCCTACTCCGAACTGGCGGATCTGGTCGACGAGGCGGCCGCCTCGGGCGATCCGGGGTGGCGGAACCGGATCCTGCGGATGGCGCACGCCGCGCGCGAGTGGGCGGTCTCCCAGCCGGCGCGCTGGGCGCTGCTCTACGGCACCCCGGTACCCGGCTACCGGGCACCCGCCGACCGCACCACCGGACCGGGCACCCGCGTGGTCGGGGCGCTGTTCGGCGCGGTGGCGGCGGGTATCGCTGCGGGCGAGGTCGACGCTTCGGGAATCAGTGCATCGCAAGCCCTTTCGGGTGATTTCGATCAGCTCCGCCAGGAGTTCGGCTTCACCGGTGGCGACGCCGCCGTGGCGCGGACCGTCACGCTGTGGGCCGGGCTTGTCGGGGCGATCAGCCTCGAGGTCTTCGGCCAGTACGGCGCGGATACGTTCAGTGATCCGGCGGAGGTCTTCGACATCCACGTGCGAGCGCTGACCGATCTGCTCTCGGCCCGGCCGGCCGGCACGCGAAACTAGAACACGTTCTAGCGCGCCGGCACCCGGAGCGATATTCTCGGTCCGATGGTCGATCAGACACCTGTCCAGATTGCCTGGGTGACCCGCGACATGGACGCCACCGAACGGGCGCTGTCGGCGTTGCTCGGCGCGCGAAAGTGGGTGCGCATGCCGGGTGTGCACTTCGGGCCGGACGCGTGCCGGTTCCGCGGCAGGCCCGCCGACTTCGTCGCCGACGTCGCGTTGAGCTACGCCGGTGAGACGCAGCTGGAGATCATCAAGCCGGTGCGCGGGGACAGCCTCTACACCGAGTTCCTCGACCGGTGCGGTCCCGGCCTCCACCATGTCTGCAGGGAGGTGGCCGACGGCGATGCGTTCGAGGCCGCCGTGCGTGCCGCCGAACGGGATGGTGCCGGCGTCGTCGCGGACGGGGTGATGGCCGGTGGGATGCGATTCGCCTACGTCTCGGCTGAGGACGCCGGTGTGCCCTATATCGAAATCGCCTGTCTGTCAGACGATATCCGCACTTTCTTCGACTACGTCAAACAGGAGCAGCAGTCATGAGCACCGACATTCCCGAAACCATCGAGGCCGCCTCGGTCACCGAGTGGTCGGATGAGGTGGACGTGGTGGTGATCGGGTTCGGCATCGCCGGCGGCTGCGCCGCGGTGAGCGCCGCCGCGTCCGGAGCCCGGGTTCTGGTGCTGGAGAAGGCCGCGGCGGCGGGTGGCACCACCTCGATGGCGGGTGGGCATTTCTATCTCGGCGGCGGCACCGCCGTGCAACAGGCGACCGGTTTCGACGACAGCGCCGAGGAGATGTACAAGTACCTGGTCGCGATGTCGCGGGAGCCCGAATACGACAAGATCCGGGCGTACTGCGAGGGCAGCGTCGAGCACTTCGAGTGGCTCGAGGGCCTCGGCTTCCAGTTCGAGCGCAGCTTCTATCCGGGCAAGGTGGTGGTGCCACCGGGTACGGAGGGGCTGTCCTACACCGGTAACGAGAAGGTGTGGCCGTTCTGCGAACAGGCCAAGCCCGCGCCGCGCGGGCACTCGGTGCCGGTGCCGGGCGAGCTGGGCGGAGCCGCGATGGTGATCGACCTTCTGGTCAAGCGGGCCGCGGACCTCGGGGTGCAGATCCGGTACGAGACCGGTGTGACGAACCTGGTCCTCGACGGTGATCGGGTCGCCGGGGTGAGATGGAAGCACTTCGGTGACACCGGAACTGTGCGGGCCGGCGCGGTGGTCATTGCCGCCGGTGGTTTCGCGATGAACCCCGACATGGTCGCCGAGTACACCCCGGCGCTCGGGCAGAAGCGCAAGACCAAGCACCACGGCGAGGTCGAGCCCTACATCCTCGGCAACACCAACGACGACGGTCTCGGTATCCGGATGGGCATCTCGGCGGGTGGAGTCGCCAAGAACCTCGACCAGCTGTTCATCACCGCCGCCGCGTATCCGCCGGAGATCCTGCTGACCGGCGTCATCGTGAACAAGGACGGCCAGCGGTTCGTCGCCGAGGATTCCTACCATTCACGCACATCGGCATTCGTGCTGGAGCAGCCGGATCAGACCGCGTACCTGATCGTCGACGAGGCGCACATGCAGATGCCCGAGATGCCGCTCATCAAATTCATCGACGGCTGGGAAACCGTCGCGGAGATGGAGGCGGCGCTCGGTATCCCGGAGGGCAGGCTGGCCGCGACCCTCGCGCGGTACAACGAGCACGCGGCCCACGGTGAAGATCCGGACTTCCACAAGCAGCCGGAATACGTTGCGGCACAGGACAGCGGGCCGTGGGCGGCGTTCGATCTGTCGTTGGGGCGGGCCATGTACTCGGGCTTCACGATGGGTGGGTTGGCGGTGTCCGTCGACGGTGAGGTTCTGCGCGAGGACGGTTCGCCGATCGCTGGCCTGTATGCCGCAGGCGCCTGCGCGTCGAACATCGCCCAGGACGGTAAGGGCTACGCGAGCGGTACCCAGCTGGGCGAGGGGTCGTTCTTCGGTAGACGCGCGGGAACGCACGCGGCGCAGCGCGGTTAGGTTCGACGCCCCTAGGCGGCGGCCCGCCGGACGAGCGCGGCGACGGCGCCCGGCTGTGACAGGTAGACGGCGTGGCTGGCGGCCACCTCCACCGTGACGGCGCCGGCCCGCTGCGCCATGGCCAACTGGGCGGCCGGCGGGATCATGCGGTCGTCGGTGGCGATCAGGTACCAGCTCGGCTTGACCCGCCAGGCCGTTGTGGTCACCTGTCCGGTCATCGCCTCCACTGACCACGGCACCTGCGAATCGGCCAGGAACGCGGCATCGTCGGCAGGCAGGTCCGCACCGAACGAATGGTGGAATCTCCCCCGGTCCTGGAAGAAGAACCCGCCAGGTGCCGCGACGATCGGCGACCCGGGCACACCGGGGTGGCCGCCGAGCATTTCCACCGACTCGTCCACATCCGGCACGAACGCCGCGATGTAGACCAGTGCCGTGACCTTGTCGTGGTTTCCCGCCTCGGTGATGACCGCGCCGCCGTAGGAATGCCCCACCAGCACGACCGGCCCGTCCTGTGCGTCGACGATCAGCCGGGTGGCCGCCGCATCGCCGGCCAGCGAGAGAGTCGGATTCTGTACCACTGCGACGTGGAAACCGTCCGCCGCCAGGAGGTCACGAACGGCTCGCCAACTGGATCCGTCGACGAAGGCTCCGTGCACCAGCACGATGTTCGGCGTTCCCGCGTGCGCCCCCATGACGATCTCCCTGCCGAGACGTGACGCCTATCGCGACGGCACGCCCGCCTCTATCGTGCCGAGTTCCCACTCACCGTCGCCGAGGAGCTTGAGCTGCCGCGTGTGATGCTGCTCCACAGTGCTGCGATGGCTGACGCTGACCAGGATCGTCTCCGGCAGTTCGGTACGCACGAGCCGGTAGAGCGTCAGCTCGAGGCCTTCATCGAGTGCGGACGTGGACTCGTCGAGGAACACGGCCTTCGGCTTGGTCAGCAGGATGCGGGCGAACGCGACGCGCTGCTGCTCGCCCGGGGAGAGCACCTTCGCCCAGTCCTTCTCCTCGTCGAGCCGGTCGACGAGGTGCGGCAGCGCCACCTTGTTCAGGACGTCGCAGACCTCGTCGTCGGTGACCGCGCCGCCCTGGAGCGGATAGGTCACGACTGCCCGCAGATCACCCAGCGGGACGTACGGCATCTGGGACAGGAACATCGTGGCGTTCTCGTCGGCCGGGTACTTCAACGTGCCGGACGCATACGGCCACAGTCGGCCGAGGCTGCGCAGCAGGGTGGTCTTACCGCTGCCCGACGGTCCGGTGATCACCAGGCTGTCACCGGGCTCCAGGTTGAGATCGAGCGGTCGGACCAGCTGCTTGCCCGCCGGGGTGCGGACCTCGATGTCGTCGAGTTGGACACTGCCGTCCCGCGAACCCTCGACGTCGACCGACGGCAGTGCCCGGGCCTCGTCGTTGGCGATCACCAGGCCGTGGAGACGGATGATCGCCGCGCGGTAGCCGGCGAACTGGTCGTAAGCGTTACGGAAGAAGGACAGGCCGGTGAGGATCTCCCGGAACGCGCTGGCGGTCTGGTTCAGCGCGCCGAGGGTGATGTCGCCGTTGAGGAACCGGGGGAACTGGACGAGGTAGGGGATGAGCTCCTGGCCCTGGGTGATGGACAGGTTCCACCCGTAGAACCCCGCCATTCGGTTGACGTACTTCTTGTAGTTGCTCACCACTGGGGCGAACCGGCGCCGCAGGCCCGTCCGCTCTGCGATCTCACCGCGGTAGAACGCCACCGACTCCGATGCGTCGCGCAGGCGCACGAGCGCGTACCGGAACACGGCGTTGAATTTCTCGTTGTTGAACGACAGCGCGATGATCGGCCGGCCGATCCAGAACGCGACCACGGTCGCCAGCAGGATGTAGAAGATGCCGATCCAGAACATCGCCTTGGGCAGTTCGACGCCGACGAACGGAAGCGTGATCGGGCCCGAGAGGTTCCACAGGATCGCAGTGAACGCGTACATCGACGTGATCGAGGAGATCGCGCCGAAGAGCAGGGTGGCCGTCGACGTGTTGTTCGGCGTGTTCGGCAGCGACCCGACGCCCGCGGTGAAGATGTCGATGTCGGTTTGGATGCGCTGGTCCGGGTTGTCGATCGTGTCGTCGATGAAGCGGGCGCGGTAGTAGGCCTTACCGTCGAGCCAGTCACCGGTGAGTTGATCGGTCAGCCAGGTCCGCCACCTCAGCATGAACCGCTGGGCCAGATACAGATCCAGCATGATCTGCGCGACGTTGAGAACCGCCAGTACCGCGAAGACCGCCAGCGACATCCAGAAGCCGTCCGCGCCGGACTGTTTCACCGCTTCATCGCCGGCCCCGACACCCGATGCGACGACCTGGAAGCTCGTCAGCATGTCGTTGCCCTGGTAGCTGAAGAGCACCGAGAGTCGTACGCCGATCATGACCGACAGAAGCAGCGCCCCGAGCCAGGCCCACACCACGACGCTTTCCGACCCGACGAAGTAACCGCGGGTGACGCGCCAGAACTGTCTGCCCCAGGTGGTGAATCGCACGATCAGCGCGAGGATCACCAACGTGGCGATGGCGGCGACGACCCACGCCTTGGCGATCCACGCCAGCGAGGTCAACAGCTCATTGCCCCAGTCGAGCGTCGGGGTGAACATTTCCATGCGGGCAAGGTACCGCGACGAACTGGCCGTGGCCGTTCGGGACGCTCAAGCCGACGCGGTGAGTCGGCCCAGTAGCCACTGGCCGTCGCCGAGTAACCGCAGTTCGTGACCGTGGAACCGCGCGACGGTGTCGCGGTGGCTGACGCTGACGATGGTGGTCTGCGGCAGCCGCGAGCGAAGCAGCGCGTAGAGCATCGCCTCGAGTCCCTCGTCCATCGCCGACGTCGATTCGTCGAGGAACACCGCGCTCGGCCGCGCCAGCAGGATGCGGGCGAACGCGATGCGCTGCTGTTCGCCGACCGACAGCGCCTGTGTCCAGTCCCGCACCTCACCCAGCCGGATCACCAGGTGGGACAGCGCCACCGCCACCAACGCGCGTTGGATCTCGCGGTCATCGACCGTGCCGCCCGGCTGGGGATAGGTGGCGACGGCTCGCAGATCGCCGAGCGGGAGATAGGGGAGCTGCGGTACCAACATCGCGGTCTCCGGTACGGCGACCCGCCCGGTCGCGAACGGCCACAGTCCGGCCAGCGTGTGCACCAGCACCGTCTTGCCGACCCCCGACGGCCCACGGATCAGCAGCGCGTCGCCCGTAGGGAGCGCCAGTTCGAGTGCACTGATCAGTTCGCGTCCGTCGGGGGTGCGGACGGTGAGACCCTTGGTGAGCACCGCCCCGTCCTTCGAGGCGACGAGGACGTGATCGGCGGTGCGGGCGCGCGCGTTCCCGGTCACCAGCCCGTCGAGCCGGATCACCGCGGCGCGGTACCCGGCGAACTCGTCGTAGGCGTTGCGGAAGAACGAGAGCGAATCGTGGATGACGCCGAACGCGGTGGCCGACTGCATGACCCCGCCGAACGAGATCTGACCGGCGAACAGTCGCTGCGCCTGGACGAGGAACGGCAACGGGTTGATCGCCTGGCTCATCGACACGTTCCACCCGATGAACAGCAGAGTGCGGTCGAGCCAGTGCCGGTAATTCGTCATCACCGCGGTCAGCCTGCGGTCCAGTTCGGCCGTCTCGGCCCGCTCACCCCGGTACATCCCGACCGCCGCGCTCGCGTCGCGCAACCGCACCAGGGCGTAGCGGAACCCGGCGTTGCGCACCTCGTCGAGGTAGCTCAGCCGGATCAGCGGCCGGCCGACCACGACGGCGACGTACGTGACCACCGCCACGTAGACGAGGACTATCCAGAACAGCGCCCGGGGGAGCGTGACGCCGAACAGCGTGAGCGGGCCCGAGAGCTGCCAGAGGATCACACTGAACGCACCCGTCGACAACGCCGCCTGCACGGCACCGAACAGCAGCACTCGGTCGGAGGTGTAGGCGGGGTTGTTGGTCTGGCGGCCGACGCCTGTGGTGAACACGTCGATGTCCTGCTGGATCCGCTGATCCGGGTTGTCGACGGGTTGGCGCGAGAACCGGCCCCGATAATGGGCGTGGTCAGCGAGCCAGTCGTCGATCAGCCTGCGGCTCAACCAGATTCGCCAGCGCATGATGAACCGCTGGGTGAGATACAGATCGATCAGCAGCCGCACCACCAGGCAGGCGGCCAGCACGACGAACACCAGCATCGTCGCCCAGAATCCCCGTTCGCCACTGCGGGCGGCGTCGGCCGGACCGCCCTGGAACGCCACCTGCAGCGACGTGAACAGATCGTTCGCGTAGTAGCTGAGCAGCACGCTGATCCGCACCAGCAGGATCGACGACAGCAGCAGCGCCGCCAGCGCGGTCCACACCGGAACGCTTCGCCTGCCGGTGAAGTACCCGCCGGAGATCCGCCAGAACTGCCTGCCCCACTCCGTCCACCGCCCGACGGCGACCAGTACCAGCAGCAGACACGGTGCGGTGATGAGGAAACACGACACCACCCACACCGTCGAGTTCAGGAGTTCCGAACCCCAGTCGATCGACGGTCTGAACATCGTCGTCTCAGCCGAAGGTGTTGTGCAGGAAGCCCTCGAGCGCCTCGGTGTCGAGCCGGTGGGCGGTGAACCCCAGATAGCCGTCGGGCCGGATGACGAAGACCGAGGTGCCCGCGGTCGAATAGCTGCGGGCGAAGTCGCCGTCGGTGTCGCGCAGCAGTGGAAGGACCGTGGTGTCCACATCGGCGCTGGGCGCCGCGACGAGATACACGTCGAGCATGCCGTGCGCGATGTCGGTGGCGGCCGCGGCCGCGGCTTCGAAACGCGCGACGTCGGCGGCGGTGGCGTCACCGTCGGCGTAGAAGACTGCGGTGTGGTGGCGCCCCAACAGGGAGAACAGCCGCAGCGGTCCCGACACCGCGGCGCGGCTGAGCCCGTTGGCATCCGGTGCGCGAGCACCTGGCGCCGGTTCGGGTACCGGCCCCGCCGACGAGACGATGGGGCTGTCGGCATAGGTGATCAGCAGTTGCCCCTCCCGACGCATGACGTGGTCGGGATCGTCGGTGTCCGCGCCGATCCCGTGCCGGGCACTGCGGACGGTGCGGCCGACCACCTCCTCGCCGACCGGGCGGCGTTCGGCGTCGTAGGTGTCGAGAAGCCCGGGGGCGGCGTGCCCGGACACCGCGAGCGCCACCTTCCACGCCAGGTTGTGGGCGTCCTGGATGCCGGTGTTCATCCCCTGCGCGCCGGTCGGTGGATGGATGTGGGCGGCGTCGCCGGCGACGAATACTCGGCCGCGGCCGTACGCGTCGACGATGCGGTGGCTGATCCGGAACACCGACGACCAGCGCAGAGTGCGGGCCGTGGTCGGTTCGGGCGCCAGTCGGTCGAGCACCGCCTGGATGTGGGACAGCTCCGGAGCCCGGCCGCCCTCGAATCCGTGCGCCACCCCGTCGCGTGATGCGGTGGCCAGTTCGTCGGGCGCCAGCATCGACATCCGGTACCGGTTGCGACCGGGAAGGGGGATGCAGACCAGCAGATCGTCGGTGACGCCGTCGGTCTGGTGCATGGAGCGGATGGCGTATCCGCGAGGTTGCGACCAGTCGACCTCGACGTCGCCGAGCATGTACTGCTCCTCGAACGCCGCACCCTCGAAGTTCAGCCCGAGCGTCTTGCGGACGACGCTGTGGGCGCCGTCGGCACCGACCAGGTACTGGGCGCGGATGGTGCGCTCATCGCTACCGGTGGATACGGTCGCCGACACCCCGTCGTCGTCCTGCCCGAAACCGGTGAGGCGCCAGCCTCGCTGCACCGCCCCGCCGCGCCGCGCGAACTCGTCGCGCAGGATGCGTTCGGTCTCGTACTGGGGGATGCAGAGGAACCGGAAGGGGACGTCGGCGGGCAGCGACAGGTCGATCCGCGACACCGCCTGACCGTTGACGTAGACGCATTGCCCCTTCATCTCGATGCCGGCGTCGAGTACGGCGCGCAGTACCCCCATGTTCTCGAACACCTCGAGTGTCCGGGGTTGTAGCCCAACGGCTTTCGCGTACCGGGGTGGTTCGGTCAGCGGGTCGACGACCATGCAGTCGACGCCGCGCCGGGTCAGCTCGATCGCCGCGGTGAGCCCGACGGGACCAGCGCCGGCGATGAGGACCTGGGTGTTCGCGGTGTCGGGCACAGCGAGAAGTATGTCGCGCGCGCGCCGCGTGGGCGGTGTTTCACGACCTTCGGCCCCGCGCCCGGCATGCTGGGCGCATGCGCTTGCGCTTTCACTCGGACGTGGAGGACTTCGCATCCTCGGCAGCGTCCTGGTACACCCGCCGGCCGATGGTGCACACCATCGAACTGTCGCTGCTGCGCGAGGGTGTGCCGTCCGACGAACCGCCGCTGCTGATGACGGTGTGGGACCGCGCCGGCGCGGACGCCGAACTCCTCGGCGCCGCGATCCGCACTCCGCCCCTGCCGCTGTTGTGCGGCGGGCTGTCGGCCGCACCGGACGACGGCGTGGTCGGCGAGATGGTCGGCGCCGGTCTCATCCTGCCGGGCGTGCGGGGCCCGCGCGAGACCGCGCAATCCTTCGCGGACCAGTGGTGTGCGGCCACCGGCGCCGTCGCCGTATCCAGCGCGGGGGAGCGGCTGTACCGGTTGGGGACACTGACGGCGCCGGCCGGTGTGCCGGGTGGTCACCGCGTCGCCCGCAAAGCCGAGGAACCCGTGCTCGTCAAGTTCCAGTGCGAATTCGCCGCCGAGGCGTTTGGTCACGTACCCGACCCGGCCAGGGCCGCGGCGACGTTGACCGCCGCCGCCGCGGCGGGCAACGCCTTCCTGCTGTGGACCGCCGAGGGGGCGCCGGTCAGTATGGCCGGGGTGCGCCGGCCGGCGGCCGGGGTCTCCCGGATCGGCCCGGTGTACACCGCGCCCGAGGTGCGGGGCCGCGGCTTCGGGGCCGCGGTGACCGCGGCGGCCTGCCGATGGGCGCTGGCTGCCGGCGCCACGCAGGTCGTGCTGTTCGCCGACCTCGACAACCCGACGAGCAACCGGGTGTATCAGCGGCTCGGTTTCGTGCCGGTGGGTGACTCGATCACGGTGGAGTTCCGCGTACCGTAAACGTGTGCCCAAGACGACGACACGCACCCCCGGCCGCCTGAGCGGCAAGTTCTGGAAACTCCTCGGCGCCTCCACCGAGAAGAACCAAGGCCGGTCACTGGCACAGGTGCGCGCCGCGGCGGACTTCGAAGCCAAGGCCGCCGACCTCGACGACGAACAGCTGCGCAAGGCGGCCAAGCTGCTGCGGCTCGACGAGCTCTCCGAGTCGGCCGACATCCCGCAGTTCCTGGCCATCGCCCGGGAAGCCGCCGAGCGCAGCACGTCGCTGCGCCCGTTCGACGTGCAGCTGCTGGGTGCGCTGCGCATGCTGGCCGGCGACGTCGTCGAGATGGCGACCGGTGAAGGCAAGACGCTGTCCGGTGCCATCGCCGCGGCCGGCTACGCCCTCGCCGGGCGCAGCGTGCACGTCATCACGATCAACGACTACCTGGCCCGCCGCGACGCCGAATGGATGGGTCCGCTGATCGAGGCGCTCGGGCTGACGGTCGGGTGGATCACCGCCGAGTCGACACCCGAGGAACGCCGACACGCCTACACCTGCGACGTCACGTACGCCTCGGTCAACGAGATCGGGTTCGACGTCCTGCGCGACCAGCTCGTCACCGACGTCGCCAACCTGGTCTCGCCCAACCCCGACGTGGCGCTCATCGACGAAGCGGATTCCGTGCTCGTCGACGAGGCCCTCGTCCCGCTGGTCCTGGCCGGCACCAGCCACCGCGAGACCCCGCGCGTCGAGCTGATCCGCATGGTCGGTGAGCTGACCCCGGGCCGCGACTACGACACCGACACCGACAGCCGCAACGTGCACCTCACCGAAGAGGGCGCCCGCAAGCTAGAGGCCAAGCTCGGCGGCATCGACCTGTACTCCGAGGAGCACGTCGGCACCACCCTGACCGAGGTGAACGTCGCCCTGCACGCCCACGTGCTGCTCCAGCGCGACGTCCATTACATCGTCCGCGACGGTGCGGTACACCTCATCAACGCCTCCCGCGGCCGCATCGCCCAGCTGCAGCGCTGGCCCGACGGCCTGCAGGCCGCCGTGGAGGCGAAGGAGGGCATCGCGACCACCGAGACCGGCGAGGTGCTCGACACCATCACCGTCCAGGCGCTGATCAACCGGTACCCGACCGTGTGCGGGATGACGGGTACGGCGCTGGCCGCCGGTGAACAGCTGCGCCAGTTCTACAAGCTGGGCGTCTCGCCGATCGAGCCGAACAAACCGAACGTCCGCGAGGACGAGTCCGACCGGGTCTACGTGACCGCGGCCGCCAAGGTCGACGCGATCATCGAACACATCGAAGAGGTCCACAAGACCGGCCAACCGGTCCTGGTCGGCACGCAGGACGTCGCCGAATCCGAAGAGCTGCACGAGAAGCTGGTCAAACGCGGTGTGCCCGCGGTCGTGCTGAACGCGAAGAACGACGCCGAGGAGGCCCGCGTCATCGCCGAGGCCGGCAAACTCGGGGCCGTCACCGTGTCCACCCAGATGGCGGGGCGCGGCACCGACATCCGGCTCGGCGGATCCGACGTAGGCGATCACGCCGCCGAACATGAGCGGGTCGCCGAACTCGGTGGTCTGCACGTCGTCGGCACCGGCCGCCACCACACCCAGCGGCTCGACAACCAGCTGCGGGGCCGCGCCGGTCGCCAGGGCGATCCCGGTTCGTCGGTGTTCTTCTCGAGCTGGGAGGACGAGCTCGTCCAGGCCCATCTCGAACCGAACAAACGCCCAATGCAGGCCGACGAGAACGGACGGGTGCTGACCGACAAGGCGGCCGCACTGCTCGACCACGCCCAGCGTGTGGCCGAAGGCCGGCTGCTCGACGTGCACGCCAACACCTGGCGCTACAACCAGCTCACCGCCCAGCAGCGCGCGATCATCGTCGAACGCCGGGATACGTTGCTGCGCACCGACACCGCGCGTGAGGAACTCGCCGAACTGTCGCCGAAGCGCTACGCCGAGCTCTCCGAGGAACTCTCCGAGGAGCGGCTCAGCGAGATCTGCCGGCTCATCATGCTGTACCACCTCGACCGCGGCTGGTGTGAACACCTGGCGTACCTGGCCGACATCCGCGAGAGCATCCACCTGCGCGCGCTGGGGCGGCAGAACCCGCTCGACGAATTCCACCGGATGGCGGTCGACGCCTTCGCGTCGCTGGCGGCCGACGCGATCGAAGCGGCTCAGCAGACCTTCGAGACCGCACCGTCCATCGAGGACGAACCGGGTGTCGATCTGTCCAAACTGGCCAGGCCCACCTCCACGTGGACCTACATGGTCCACGACAACCCGCTGTCCGACGACACGATGGCGGCGCTGAGCCTGCCGGGGGTGTTCCGCTAGGTTTACCGGCATGGACGCCTCTGCGTCGGGGGAGCGGGACCGGGTGCTGACGGTGCCGAACGCGCTGTCGGTGCTGCGCCTGGTGCTGGTCCCGGTGTTCCTGTGGCTGCTGTTCGGCGCCCACGCCAACGCCTGGGCGGTCGGCGTGCTCATGTTCAGCGGGTTCTCCGACTGGGCCGACGGCAAGATCGCGCGACTGGTGGACAACCAGTCGTCGCGGCTGGGGGAGTTGCTCGATCCGCTCGTCGACCGCATCTACATGGTGACGGTGCCGCTGGCGCTGGCCGTCCACGGCAGCGTCCCATGGTGGTTCGTCCTGACCCTGCTCGGGCGCGACGCGGTGCTGGCCGCGACGTTGCCGCTGCTGCGCAGCCGGGGGCTGGCGGCCCTCCCGGTGACCTATCTCGGCAAGGCGGCGACGTTCGCGTTGATGTCCGGCTTCCCCTTGGTGCTGCTCGGCCAGTGGGACGCGCAATGGAGCCGGGTGGTGCTGGCGTGCGGTTGGGGGTTCCTGATCTGGGGCATGGCGCTGTACCTGTGGTCGGGCGTGCTGTACCTGGTGCAGGTGGTGATGGTCGCCAACCGATTGCCGAAGGTCTCGCGCGATGGCTGAGCCCGACCGGCTCCTCGGCGGTTTCGACCCGGAGGCGGGACGCAACCAGCACGATGCGGGCGCCCCGAAGCGGATCCCGGTGCCGTCGCTGCTGCGCTCGCTGCTGTCCGAACACCTCGACCCCGGCTATGCCGCGGCGGCGGCCGCGCGGCGGGACGGTGCCCGCCGCCCCCGCGCCGTCGAATGGGGTTGGCAGGTGGCGGCGGCGCTCGCGGTGGCGACGGTCTTCGGTGTGGCCGCCGCGCAGGCTCAGACCGCCGCACCCGCCAACCGGGAGGCCCAGCAGGTCCTCGCCGGCAGCGTGCGGGCGGCCGAGGCGGCCGACGATCAGCTCACCGCGCAGCGCAACGCACTGACGGCGCAGGTGGCCACCGAGCGCCGCAGCCGCCTCGAGGGCGACGAGCGAGGCAGGCAGCTGCTCGCGGACCTCGACGTCGCCGACGTCGCCGCAGCGGCGACACCGGTGATCGGGCCGGGGCTGACGGTCACCGTGACCGACCCCGGTATGTCGAAGGACCTGTCGGACGTGTCCAAACAGCGGGTCGCGGGGAGCCGGCAGGTCATCCTCGACCGCGATCTGCAGCTGGTGGTCAACTCGCTGTGGGTCAGCGGCGCCGAAGCGGTGGCGGTCGGCGGGGTGCGGATCGGGCCGAACGTCACGATCAGGCAGGCCGGTGGCGGCATCCTCGTCGACAACCAGCCCATCAGCAGCCCGTACGTCCTGCAGGCCATCGGTCCGCCGAACTCGATGGCCGACACGTTCAACCGCAGTTCGGGACTGCAACGGCTGCGGTTGCTCGAAACCTCCTACGGGGTGGGCGTTTCCGTCAGCGCCGCCGAGGCACTCACCCTGCCCGCCGGATCGGTGCGGGATGTCAACTTCGCCAAGCAGATCGGACGCTAGATGGTGGGACACCGATGATCGGAATCGCCGCACTCGTGGTCGGCATCGTACTGGGCCTGGTGTTCCGCCCGAGCGTGCCGGACTTCGTCGAGCCCTATCTTCCCATCGCGGTGGTCGCGGCCCTCGACGCCGTGTTCGGCGGTCTGCGCGCCTATCTCGAGCGGATCTTCGACGCCAAGGTGTTCGTGGTGTCGTTCGTGTTCAACGTGCTCGTCGCCGCGCTCATCGTCTACGTGGGTGACCAACTGGGCGTGGGAACGCAGCTGTCCACCGCGATCATCGTCGTCCTCGGCATCCGCATCTTCGGCAACGCGGCCGCGCTGCGGCGCAGACTGTTCGGCGCCTGACCATGACGTCGACCCCCGGCAACCAACCCGATCACGGCAAGGGCCGACACGAGGACCCCGCCGATCATCACGGCCGCCACGAACTGCCCCCGCACACCGCGAGCCCACTGCGGCGACGCGGCCGGACGCAGCTGCTCTTCGGGGCGCTCGGCGTGGTGCTGTGCATGCTGCTCGGCGTGGCCATCGTCACCCAGGTCCGGCAGAACGAGTCCGGCGACTCCCTGGAGACGGCCCGGCCGGCCGATCTGCTGGTCCTGCTCGACTCGCTGCAGCAGCGGGAGGCCGGACTCAACACCGAAGTGGCCGAGCTGCGCCGGACGCTCGAACAGCTGGCGGCGTCCGGCAGCAACGACCAGGCGGCCATCGAGAACGCGCAGGCCCGGCTCGCGGCGCTGTCCATCCTGATCGGTGCGGTGGGTGCGACGGGTCCCGGCGTGATCATCACGATCACCGACACCACCCCCGGCGTCCCGCCCGAGACGATGCTCGACGTCGTCAACGAACTGCGCGCCGCCGGTGCCGAGGCGATCGAGATCCAGGGCACCGCGGGCGGGCAGCGGGTCGCGGTGCGCGTCGGCGTGGACACGTGGGTCCTCGGCCAGCCAGGAGCGCTCACGGTCGACGGGGCCACGCTGAACCCGCCCTATACCGTTGCCGCGATTGGGGATCCGCCCACCCTGGCGGCGGCGATGAACATCCCCGGCGGAGCGATGGACAGCATCGAACGGGTGGGCGGGGTGATGGCGATCCAGCAGGCGGACCGGGTGGACGTGACCGCCTTGCGGCAACCGAAAGACCGCCAATACGCTCAGCCAGTCAAATAGCGTCACCGGCCACCCGGCCGGTGACGCATCGCACTCCCGAGGAGACCCGTGACCGAGATCCCAGCCGAGCTGTACTACACCGACGAACACGAGTGGGTGCTCCGCACGGGTGACGACACCGTCCGCGTCGGCATCACCGACTATGCGCAGGCGGCGCTCGGTGACGTCGTGTTCGTCCAGTTGCCCGACATCGGCGCCGAGCTGTCGGCGGGGGATTCGTTCGGCGAAGTGGAGTCCACCAAGTCGGTGTCGGACCTGTACGCGCCGGTCAGCGCGAAAGTGCTTGCCGTCAACGCGAATCTGGAGGGCAGCCCCGATCTGGTCAACTCCGACCCCTACGGCGAGGGCTGGCTGGTCGACCTCCAGCTCGACGCCGACGACATGGAGGCCGCGTTGAGCGGTCTGCTCGACGCGGACGGCTACCGTGGCGTCGTGACCGAGTGATGTGTTGTTAGGGTGCTGGGCGACGGTTCGACCATCTTCGGCCGAGTGAAATCAACGAAGGGCGGATCCGGCCGTGGTGGACACAGTGACGTCCACTGCGCGGTACGGTCGACGTGACACGACGGCTGGACACCGGCCGGATATCGCCACAGCAGCCAGTGAGGAGCAGCGGGTGACGGAAAAGGACATCAACTCTGGGGGCGACCAGACGTCTGACGAAGTCACCGTAGAGACGACCTCCGTCTTCCGGGCCGACTTCCTCAACGAACTCGACGCGCCGCCCGCGGCGGGGTCCGAGGGCGCGGTCTCCGGTGTCGAGGGCCTGCCCGTCGGCTCGGCGTTGCTCGTCGTCAAGCGTGGTCCGAACGCCGGGTCCCGGTTCCTGCTGGACCAGCCGACCACCTCGGCGGGACGCCATCCCGACAGCGACATCTTCCTGGACGACGTCACCGTCAGCCGCAGGCATGCCGAGTTCCGGCTCGAGGGCGGCGAGTTCCAGGTCGTCGACGTGGGCAGCCTCAACGGCACCTATGTCAACCGTGAACCGGTGGACTCGGCGGTGCTGGCCAACGGCGACGAGGTGCAGATCGGCAAGTTCCGCCTGGTGTTCCTGACGGGCCCCAGTACCGATGAGAACGGCCCGAGCAGCTAGTCCGATGAGCGCCGGCGCGACGAGTCGATGAGCCAACCCGACAGCCCCGCACTCACCGGGATGTCGATCGGAGCGGTCCTGGATCTGCTGCGACCGGACTTCCCGGACGTGACGATCTCCAAGATCCGGTTCCTGGAGGCCGAAGGTCTGGTTACGCCGGAGCGCACCGCATCGGGGTACCGGCGCTTCACCGCCTACGACTGCGCGCGCCTGCGGTTCATCCTGACCGCCCAGCGGGACCAGTACCTGCCGCTGAAGGTCATCAAGGCCCAACTCGACGCCCAGCCCGACGGTGCGCTGCCACCGTCGGCGTCCCCGTATCCGGTGCCCCGGCTGGTCCCGGTCGGGGTGGGCGGCGAGGATGCGGACGCGGTGGCCAGTGTGGCGCCGACCCAGGTCCGGCTCAGCCGCGAGGACCTGCTGGAACGGTCGGGGATCGGCGACGATCTGCTCGCCGCGCTGATCAAGTCCGGTGTGATCACCCCTTCGGCCAAGGCCGGCGGCGGCATCTTCTTCGACGAGCATTCCGTGGTGATCGCCCAGTGCGCCCGCGCACTGGCCGACTACGGCGTCGAACCGCGGCACCTGAGGGCCTTCCGCTCCGCGGCGGACCGGCAGTCGGACCTGATCGCCCAGATCGCCGGTCCGGTGGGCAAGGCCGGTACCACCGGCGCCCGCGACCGGGCCGACGACCTGGCCCGCGAAGTGGCCGCACTGGCCATCACCCTGCATACGTCGTTGATCAAATCGGCCGTACGCGACGTACTGGATCGCTGAGGATTAGACTCGCAACGACGGCTCGTTCGTCAGCGTCAGGTCCCCGTACCTGACACGCAGCACCGAAGAACGACAAGCACACTGGTGCGAAAGGGCAGACACAGATGGCTGAGGTTCGTGTGGTCGGCATTCGCGTGGAGCAGCCCCAGAACCAGCCGGTGCTGCTGCTACGCGAATCCAATGGGGACCGTTATCTGCCGATCTGGATCGGCCAGTCGGAGGCCGCCGCGATCGCCCTGGAGCAGCAGGGTGTCGAACCGGCGCGCCCGCTGACCCATGACCTGATCCGCGACGTCATCGCGGCGCTCGGGCATTCGCTCAAGGAGGTCAGGATCGTCGATCTCCAGGAGGGCACCTTCTACGCCGATCTGATCTTCGACCGGGACATCAAGGTGTCGGCCCGGCCGTCGGATTCGGTGGCCATCGCGCTGCGGGTCGGGGTGCCGATCTACGTCGAGGAGGCGGTGCTCGCCGAGGCGGGGCTGCTGATCCCCGACGAGAACGACGAGGAGGCGGCCGGGGCGGTTCGCGAGGACGAGGTCGAGAAGTTCAAGGAGTTCCTCGACAGCGTCTCGCCCGACGACTTCAAAGCGACCTAGAGGCAGATGACCTGGGACACGTTTTGTCACGGATGCGTCTCACGCCGCCGACACGCGGTGCGAGTGTCCGTCAACGTTTGATCAGGCGGCCATACTTTGGGGGCGACCAGCGGTCAGGGCTCGAAGGAACGCGTATGCTCGGACACAATCGAGCTGGCGGGCGAGAACACTGAACTGCACGTCGCAGCAGGGTGGTAGCGGGCGGTTCGATCGGCGAGAGGATTCGATAGTGGGCGACACGCCAGGTCAGGGAGAGCTGGATCTGTCGACAGGCAAGAGCCACGCGGAGCCGGTCACCCGGACGCCGAGCGAACCCGTGCAGGCGGGCCTGTTCCCCGATGACTCCGTCCCCGACGAACTGGTTGGTTACCGCGGACCGAGCGCCTGCCAGATCGCCGGCATCACCTACCGGCAGCTGGACTACTGGGCCAGGACCTCGCTCGTGGTGCCCTCGATCCGCGGCGCGGCCGGCTCCGGCAGCCAGCGGCTCTATTCGTTCAAGGACATTTTGGTCCTCAAGATCGTCAAGCGGTTGCTCGACACCGGCATCTCGCTGCACAACATCCGCGTCGCGGTCGACCATCTGCGCCAGCGCGGGGTGAGCGACCTCGCCAACATCACGTTGTTCTCCGACGGCACCACGGTCTACGAGTGCACCTCCGCCGAGGAGGTCGTCGACCTCCTGCAAGGCGGTCAGGGCGTCTTCGGGATCGCGGTCTCGGGTGCGATGCGCGAACTCACCGGCGCGATCGCCGACTTCCCCGGGGAGCGGGCCGACGGCGGGGAATCCATCGCCGCACCCGAGGACGAGCTGGCGTCCCGGCGCAAGCACCGCGACCGCAAGATCGGCTGACCCCCTTCTCCGACCTCACGACGACCACCTCCGAGGGTGGTCGTCGTCAATGTTTCACGGGCCTGTTTCGGCGCCGCATCTGATTCACCGACACCACAGCGCCGACGGTATCGGATTCGCAGAACTTCCGCCGGGCGGCCTGTGACACCGGCGTGGACATGACATTCCTCACGGCGAGCTGTCGGTGCATCCGAAACCTGTTCGCAGGCAACGCCGGTCGGTATCGGTGCCGCCGTGACCGGCCACGATGCGGCGCACGGGCCTGATCGAAACCTCTCAGTGAAGCCCGAATGTGTTACCGCCGTGTCACATCGGCGTTCCATCTGCTCCAGTTAATTTCTCGTTACAGAGCATCTGTTTGACAGATGCAAAGAGTCGCTTTTGACTGTTTGACGCGCGGCCGCCCTTCTCGGACTCTTGAAAACACCAGCGGCTGAGACGGATTCGTGCCAGTCCGACAAGACAACCCCGCGCCGGGCGGATCACGAGAGGACATACCCATGAGGTCAAGCGTCAAAACGGTTGCGGCGTGCGGATTCACCGCACTGCTTACGCTTACGGCATGCTCCGGTGACAGTGAAAAAACCCAAAGCACAACGGAATTGACGCTTGCCGTCGAGACCAGCCAAGGTGATCCGTTGGCCGACATGCTGCTGGCGTTCGCCGACGAGGTGGAGAACGGGCTCGGTGATTCGGTGGAACTCAATGTGCAGACCGGCGGTGCCATCGGCGACGAGGAGGCCGTGCTGCAGGGACTGCGGGCCGGTGCAGTCGACGTCGCGGCGGTGAGCGGGTCGGTCGCCAACATCGACCCGATGTTCAACATCATGGAGATGCCGTTCCTGTTCACCGACCGGCAGACCGCCGCGGAGTTTCTCGACGGTGACTTCGGCGACGAGATGAGCCAGTCCCTCGTCGACACCGCCGGTGCACGCGTTCTGTCCTTCGGAGAGAACGGCTTCCGTCACATCACGAACAACAAGCGTCCGATCACGACGTCCGCCGATCTGCAGGGACTCAAGATCCGGGTGCCGGGCAACCCGGCCCGGGTCAAGATGTTCGAGGCGCTCGGGGCGACGCCCACGCAGATCGACATCGGCGAGGCGTACCTCGCCCTGGACCAGGGGGTGCTCGACGGACAAGAGAACCCGCTGAAGGTCATCGACGCGTTCTCGTTCTACGAGAAGCAGCGGTATCTCACCCTCACCTCGCATATCTACAGCCCGGTCTATCTGGCGATCAACGAGAAGACTTGGCAGGGCCTGTCGCCCGAGGTGCAGCAGGGCCTGGAGACCGCCGCCGCGGCGGCGGCCGAGACCAGCCGTGAATCGGGTGCGGAAGCCGACGAGGTGCTCGTGGCGAAGTTCGAACAGGCCGGCGTCCTGGTGAACGAAGCCGATGTCAACCAGCTCAGCGAGACCGTGGCCCAGGTGCGCGAGGAGATCGCCGGTGACATCCCCGGCGACTTCGCCCAGCGCGTGTTGGCCGAGTACAACCAGTGACCGGCCAGGACACCGGGCGGCCGGCCCTTCCGCTCGCCGAGCTGAACACCGCCACCCGTATCGGACTGGTGTACATGGCGTCCAGCACGCTGATGGAGGCCGAGATGTACGCGATGGCGACACCGGCCGCGACGGTGCACACCAGCCGGGTGACGCTGCCGTCGGTCACGGTCGACGGTATCGACGCGATGATGCGCTCACCGGAGCTGCGGACCGCCGTCGAACTAGTCGCCCAGGCGCCACTCGACGTACTGCTCTTCGGCGGCACCAGCGCCTCCTTCCTGCACGGCACGGCATGGGACCGGATGCTGATCGAACACCTCGAACAGTGGAGCGGGCTGGCCGGTCGCTGCACCACCACCTCGACCGCCAGCGTGGCTGCCCTCGATGCGGTCGGCGCAGGCGCCATCGCCCTGGTCACGCCGTATCGGCAGGAGGTGATCGACCGCGCCGAGCGCTTCTTCGGCGACAACGGACACCCCGTGGTCGCGAGCGTGGGGTTGGGCATCACCGACGACCGGGAACTGGCGCGGGTTGCCCTCGACGAGGTCTATGACCTCGCGGTGGCCACCGACATCGGCGACGCCGACGCCGTCTTCATCAGCTGCACGAACTTCGCCAGCGTCGGAGCGATCGCCGCGTTGGAGGAGAAGTTGGGCAAACCGGTGATCAGCGCGGTGCAGGCATCGTTCTGGTACGCACTCGAGATGACCGGGTCGTCCGCGGCCAGGCCGGGATTCGGTCGGCTGTTCGGCGTGCGGGCACCCGTCACGGTCGCGGGATCATGACCGTGACCCCCGACAAGCCCGAGCACCACGCCATCTCGGGTTCCGCCGACGTGGCCGAGCAGCTCGACTCGACCTTCGGTGTCGAACCCGACGCGCACGCCGCCACCGTCATCGACCGCGTGCTGGAAGCCGTTGCCGCACTGTTGTTGGCCGCGATCACGCTGGTGCTGTTCGCCAACGCCGCGATGCGGTTCGCGTTCGACTCGCCCTGGGGCGGCACCGAGGAACTGGTGACCGGGCTCATGCTGTGGTTGACCATGCTGGGCTTCACGATCGGTGTGCGGCGTCGCGAATCCATCGAGGTGCGGGCGTTCGTCGACCGGCTGCCGATCCGCATCGCGGTGTGGCTCAAACTGGCCACCGATCTGGTCATGGCCCTGGTCCTGCTGCACCTGGCGTGGTTCGCCTACCAGTACGTCGTCGAGTTCGGCGGCGACCTGACCCCGTACTTGCGGCTGCCGCGTGGCTTCTTCACCGCCGCGCTGCCCGTCGGGGTGCTGGCCGCCGCGGTGATCGTCGTGGTGCAGTTGCCCGGCGTGCGTGCGGCGGTGCTGCGCCGACGCGAGGAGGAGCAGTCGTGACGATCACCGTCACCCTGGCTGTGATCGTCGGCCTGCTGGTGTTGGGCACGCCGCTCATCGTGTCGATGGCCGCGGGCGTCGCGCTCTACACCATGCTCGAGGGCGGGTGGATGATGCAGTACCCGCAGCAGGTCACCGAGGGCATGGGCAGTTTCGTCCTGCTCGCGATGCCGCTGTTCATCCTGGCCGGTGTGGTGATGAACGCCGGCGGTATCGCCGACCGTGTATTCGCCTTCGCCCGTTCGCTTTTCGGTCCACTGCCCGGCGGCCTGGCTCAGGTCGACGTCAGCACGAGCCTGTTCTTCGGCGGGATGGTGGGGACCTCGGTGGCCGATCTCGCCGGCACGGGGTCCACTCTCATCCCGCAGATGAAGCGCCACGGCTACCCGGCACCGTACGCCGCGGCGGTCACCGCCTCGTCGTCCGGGATCGGTCCGCTGATCCCGCCGTCGTCGCCGATGATCCTCTACGCGGCGGCGACCGGAACGTCGCTGGGCACACTGTTCTTCGCCGGTGTCGTGCCCGGCCTGATCCTGACGGTGGTGCTCATGGTCACCGTCGGGGTGCAGGCCAAGCGCAACGGGTGGGGCGAGAAGATCGCCTTCGACTGGCGCGAAGTGGTGCGCACGCTGCGCGCGTCGGCGTTCGCCTTCGGGGTACCGGTGCTCATCCTGCTGGGGCTCACCCTCGGCGTCTTCACGCCGACCGAATCCGGTGCGTTCGCGGTGGTGTACGCGATCCTCATCTCGGCGGTCGCCTACCGGTCGCTGGGACTGCGCAGGCTCTACCGCTGCCTCGTCGAGGCCGCGGTGCTGACCGGTGAGGTGATGCTCATCGTCGGCGTCTCGGTGGCCTTGGGTTCGGTGCTGGCCATGGCCGGGCTACCGCAGGTGCTGGCGGATTTCGCGACCTCCGTGGTGCCCGGTGACACCCAGCTGGGGTATGTCGTCGTGCTGACCGTGGTCGCGATCCTCGCCGGGATGCTGTTCGACCCCCTCATCCCGGTGATCATGCCGGTGCTGCTGCCGACGATCCTGCAGGTGGGGATCGACCCGGTGTACTTCGGCGTCATCATCGTGCTGACCGTCATCATCGGGCAGGTCACCCCGCCGGTGGCGATGTCGCTCGTGGTGGCCGCGAAGATCGCGAAGGTCGACGCCTGGGCGGTGCTGCGGGCCAACACACCGTTCCTCGTCGCCACCGTCGTCGTGCTGGCGCTCGTGATCGCGTTCCCCGCGCTGGCGACCTGGCTGCCGTCCGTGCTCGGACAGCCGTGACGAGCGTCGACCAGCTGCGGGGGATCTCGCTGACGCAGCTGCGGTACTTCATCCGGGTGGCGGAGCGCGAGAGCATGACCCGGGCGGCGGAGGACCTGTTCGTCGCCCAGTCCGCGGTGTCCTCGGCGGTCGCCCACCTGGAGAAGGAACTCGGTGTCCAGCTGTTCATCCGCCGCCACGCCAAGGGGCTGATCCTCACGCCCGCCGGGCGCGAGCTCCTGCTGCGCGCGCGCCAGATCCTGACCGCGCTCGCCGAGTCGCTGGAGTCCATCGCCGGTGACGCCCGGGCTCTGTGGGGGACGCTGCACGTGGTGTGCTTCAGCCCGCTGGCGCCGTTCTACCTGCCGTCGATCTTCACCGGGCTCAAACTCGAACACCCGGGCCTGGAACTCCTGGTGAGTGAGGCGGTGGCCGGGGAAGTCGGCGAATACCTGGAATCAGGCCGGGCCGAGGTGGCGTTGACCTACGACCTCGCGCTCGGCGACGGCATAGAACGCGAGATCCTGGCCGAGATCCGGCCCTATGTGGCGCTTCCCGCCGGACACCGGCTCGCCGAGTCGGCAGACATCCACCTCGAGGACCTGGTCGACGAGGACATGATCCTCGTCGACCTGCCCTACAGCCGCGACTATTTCGTCGGCGTCTTCACCTCACGCGGGCTGGTGCCCAAGATCCAGTACCGGTCCAGCAGCTACGAGACGGTCCGCGCGATGGTGGCGCAGCACCACGGATACAGCCTGCTGCACCAGCGGCCGGCGACCGACACCACCTACGGCGGTGGCCGTGTCGTCGCGGTGCCGCTGGCCGACGACGTCGAACCGCTGCGGGTGGTCGTCGCCCATCTCGGTTCGCTGCGGCTGAGCCGGCGCGCCCGCGCCTTCGCCGACCGGTGCCGCCTCGTGGTCGCCGACGTCAATCCCGGCTGAGCGGAAAGGACCTCAGTTGCCCACCGAACCTGTCCCCGCCTACGTGGATACACCGCACGGGCGGATGCACGTCGTCACGTGCGGGACCGGCCCCGCCCTGGTGCTGCTGCATCAGACACCGCGATGCTGGGACGAGTACCGCGCCGTGCTCGACCATCTCGACGGCTACCGGGTGATCGTTCCCGACCTACCCGGACACGGGAATTCCGAACCCCCGGCACAGAACACGATCGACGCCGCCGCGCAGGCGGTGGTCAGCGTGCTCGACACCCTCGAAGTGCCTCGAACCCACCTGGTAGGCCACCACTTCGGCGGCCTGGTCGCCTACCACCTCGCGGCGGTCGCCCCACATCGCGTCGAGTCGCTGGTGCTGTCGTCGACGCCCTACATCGATGCGGCCGAGCGGGAGCGGCGACGAGATGCGCCGCCGTTCAACGACGCCGGCGGCCCCGAGGACGGTGCACATCTGCACAGGTTGTGGCAGCGTCGGTCGAGCTACCTGACGGTGGCCGATCCCGCGGTGCTGGGGCGGTATGTGCGCGACGTCCTGGCCCACCCCGACCCCGATCGTGGGCATGCCGCCGTGGCCGCCTACCACTCGGAGGACGCTGCCGGCCGGTACGACGGTCCGGTGCTGTGCATCGCATCCGACGGAGATCCGCGGGCCTTCCCGCACCGCAACCGCATCCTCGCGGCGTTCCCGCAGGCATGTGCGCACGTACTCAGCGGCGGTGACATCTCCAGCCCGGAGACCTGTCCGGCGGCGTTCGCCGCGGCCGTCACCGGATTCCATCGACGTCTGGCCGCGCGGTGACCCCGGCGACGATGCGGGCCGCGGTCCTGACCGGACCGGGCGGCCCCGAGGTGCTGACCCTGGACAGGGTGCCGACCCCGGTTCCGGCCGCCGGTCAGGTGCTGGTGCGGGTCGCAGCCTTCGGGCTGAACAACGCCGAAGTGCTGCAACGCCGGGGAGTGACGGCGGCACCCGACGGTGGGATTCCCGGGCTGGAGTGCGCGGGTGTGGTCGCGGCCGTCGGGCCCGGAGTCACCGGGTACGGGCCGGGGGACCGGGTGGCGGCACTGGCACGCTGCGGGACATACGCGGAGTACGTGGCGGTGCCGGCCGGAGCTTGTATGCGGGTACCTGACGTCCTCGACCTCGCCGTGGCCGCCGCCGCACCGGAAGCCGCTGCCACCGCATGGTGGAACCTGGTGTGCCGGGGCAGGATCCGCTCGAGTGAGCGGGTGCTGATCCACGGTGCCGCCGGGGGTGTCGGCTCCCTCACGGTGCAGTTGGCCCGCCGGCTCGGCGCCTACGTGGTCGGCACCGCGCGCGGGGAGCGCAAGACGGCCATGTGCGCCGAACTCGGATGCCACGAGGTGATCGACTACGGCCACGGCGACGTATTCGCCATCGTGGGTGAGGGGTTCGACGTCATCCTGGACAACCAGGGCGGCCCCGCCGTCGCGGCGAACGTCTCGGCGCTGGCGCCGTTCGGTCGGCTGGTGATCGTCGGCGTCCAGGCCGGCGCCATCGGCGCACTCGACGTGGCCGAGTTGATGGGCCGCGCCGCGGAGGTCTCGTCCTCCAGCCTCGGCCGACTCGACGACGCTGTACGCGAGACGATCTGCCGGGACGTCGAGCGGCAGGTGCTGCCGAGACTGTCCGAGGGCACACTGCGTGTGGTGGTCGACAGCAGGTTCGCCCTCGACGACATCGTCGCCGCACACACCCGGTTCAGCGCCCCCGACCGTGTCGGCAAAGTGGTCGTGACGGTGGCCGATGACATCTGATGACCCGATGCAGCGCAACGGAATCGACTGTTTGCGCGATGATCTCGCCACCAGAAGGATCGACAGGGTGAACACGACCATTCCGCTCGTCGCTCCGCGCGACTTCATCCGCGCGATCACGCGCACGGCCACTCCGGTCACTATCGTCACCGCACAGGCCGACGGTGTGCGACTCGGCCAGACGGTGTCAGCGTTCAACCGCATCTCCGACGAGCCCGCGATCCTCGGTGTCTGCATCAATCGGCGCAGCCCGATCCACGGGGTCATCCGCTCCTGCGGCGCGTTCAACGTCTCGGTGCTCGCCCGCGAGCACAGCGGTGTCGCCGACAGCTTCGCCGGGCGGGGCGGTGCGGACCGCCCGCCGTTCACGTTCCTCGACCGGGAATGGCGCGCCGGCGACAACGGCCTGCCGGTGTTCGCCGACGGCCTCGCCACCTTCGAGTGCACTGTGCACAGCGTCACCGAGATCGGTTCCCACCTGCTCTACCTCGGCGAGGTCAGCAGGGCGGTGCACCGCGACGCCGAACCCCTGCTGCACCAACGCGGCACCTACCGAACCCTGGCCGAGCAGCACACGGAAGGACACCACGCATGATCAGAACCGGCGACGAGTACCGCGAGTCGATCCGCGGCGAACGTGAGATCTACATCGACGGGGAACGGGTCGACGACGTCACCAAGCACCCGATGTTCGCGCCGATCGTCGACATCAGGGCGCGGATCTACGATCTCGCCCACGAGGCGCAGACCCAGGACGTGATGACCTACGTCGACCAGACCGGCGAACGCAACGCGATCGCGAACAAACTGCCGTTCACCCAACAGGATTGGCATGACAAGCGGGCCGCCATCGACCTCGTCCTCGACGAGGCACGCGGTGTGGTCACGCGGGTCGGCGACGAGACGGTCGGCGAGATGTGGGCGCTCTACGACGGCCAGGACGTGCTCAACGAGGTCGACCCCCGGTTCGCCGAGAACATCCGGCGCCACGTCCACAAGGCGGCGACCGGCGATCCGTTCCACATCTCGGCCAACACCGATCCGAAGGGCGACCGGTCGAGGCGGCCACAGGATCAGGATCCCGACATGCTGCTGCACGTCGTGCGGGAAACCGACGACGGGATCATCGTGCGCGGCGCCAAATACGAGACCGCCGCACCGTACGCCACCCAGGCCTACACCAAGCCGACGATCGCGAACTGGGGCGACGACAAGCTGTCCGATTACGCGGTGGGCTTCATCGCCGATCTCAACGCGCCCAACCTGAAGTTCATCTGCCGCACCGGATTCGCCGGCCGCCGCGACGCCGCCGACTACCCGCTGTCCAATCGGGTCGACGAGGTGGAGTCGCTGGTGATCTTCGACAACGTGCTGATCCCGTGGGACGACATCCTGTTCTACCGGCACACCAGGGCCGCCACCTTCGTGCGCAGCTGTCTGCACCGCTACAGCGCGCTGCCCTACGTGCACCGCTCGATCCGGTTCGCCGATCTGATGATCGGCGCCGCCCTGTACAACGTCCGTCAGACCGGTCTGGACAAGAACCCCGCGGTGCAGGAGAAGCTGGCGATGCTGGCCTGCTACCGGGAGGGGATCGACGCCCATCTGACGGCCTCGATCGCCACCGCCGAGACCAGCCCCGGCGGGCTGCTGATGCCGAACCAGTCGCTGCTCTACGCGGGACGGGTGTGGGCACAGACCCAACTGCCGCAGATGATGCACTACGCACGCGAACTGTGCGGCGGCCAGATCTGCATCACCCCTGATTCGGCCACCTTCGCCACCCCCGGCGCGTCGGAGTGGCTGGAGAAGTACTACTCGATCACCGACGAGTGGCAGGCCGACGACCGCCGCAAACTGCTGGCCTTCGCCCGCGACCTGCTCAACAGCGACTACGCCGGGCATCGGCTGACGTTCCAGTTGTTCGCCCAGGCACCGCCGTTCGCGCATTACCAGGCCGTGTACCGCAACTTCGACTTCGACGGACCGCTGGCGATGGTGAAGGCCGCCGCGGAGCTGTCGGATCGGGTGGGCGCGTGAGGCACCGTCGGATCCGCCCCTTCAACACCCGCGACACCTACCCGGAGCAGAACCTGGACAACGATCTGTGCCAGGCGGTGGTCGCGGGGGACACGGTGTATCTGCGCGGCCAGATCGGCCAGGATCTCGACACGGCGGCCAACATCGGGGTCGGTGACGTCGCCGCACAGACCGAGCAGGCGATGGCCAACATCGCCACGCTGCTCACCGAGACCGGCGCGACCCTCGACGACATCGTGAAAGTGACGATCTACCTTGTCGATCCGCGGTACCGGGAGAGTGTCTACCGGGTCGTCGGACGCTGGCTGAAGGGGGTGCACCCAGTGTCGACCGGACTGGTGGTGAGCGCACTGGCCCGCCCGGAGTGGCTCGTCGAGATCGATGCGATCGCCGTCCGGCAGGCGGCGTCGTGACATTCTCGCTCGCAGCCGTCGACCGCGACACCGGCGCGCTCGGCATGGTGATCGCCTCGTCTTCGCCCGCGGTGGCGTCACGCTGCCTGAACATCCGTCCCGGATTGGGCGCGGCGGCCAGTCAGAACGTCACAGATCCGCGCCTGGGCGGCCGGCTGCTCGACCGGCTGGCGGCCGGTGACAGTCCGCACGAAGCCATGGCCACCGTGGTCGCCGGCCACGAGCTGCGTGACTACCGGCAGCTGACGGTGCTCGACCGCACCGGTCGCAGCGCGGCCTACAGCGGCGCGGGGGCGCTGGGACGGCACCACCACCTGGAAGGCGACGGTGTGGTCGCCGCGGGCAACATGCTCGCGGGCCGGCGGACCATCACCGACCTGGTGCGCGGGTATGAGCGTTCCAGCGCAGCGGAATTCGAGCGCCGACTGCTCGACGGACTGGCCGCAGCGCTGGCCGCGGGCGGCGAGGAAGGACCCGTCCACGCCGCCGGCCTGCTGGTCTACCGGGAGGTGGACTGGCCCGAGACCACGCTGCGCGTCGACTGGGCCGACGACCCGTACGACGCGCTGTGCGCGCTGTGGGACGTCTGGGAGCCCCAGCGCGACGACTACGTGCGCCGGGCGCTGAACCCGGCGGCGGCACCGTCGTTCGGGGTACCGGGTGACATCTGAGACAGCGACGGAGACGGCGACGGAGACGCCGACCACCCGGAGGAAGCGGGCGGCGCAGGCCTGGCTGGACCGTCGCTGGGAGACCATCCGCGGGATCAGCACCGGGCTGCACGCCGATCCGGAGACGGCGTGGCGGGAGGTTCGCGCCCACCGCCGGCTGACCGCACTGCTGGAGTCCGAGGGCTTTTCGGTCGACGCGCGGGCCGGTGGCCTGGACACCGCGTTCCACGCCACGGCCGGAGCGGGTCACGTCCACGTCGCCTTCGTCGCCGAATACGACGCGCTGCCCGGACTCGGGCACGCCTGCGGACACAACCTGATCGCGGCGGCCTCGGTGGGTGCGGCGCTCATGGTGCGCGCCGCCGAGGAGACCGCGCCGGGGCTGGGGCTGACGGTGCACGTCATCGGCACCCCGGCGGAGGAGGGCGGCGGCGGCAAGATCCTGATGCTCGAGGCCGGACAGTTCGCCGGTATCGACGCCGCGATGATGATGCATCCCGGCCCCGCCGACGCCGCACGGGCCGAGCCCTTCGCCGTCGCGCACTGGGAGGTGACCTATCGGGGTGTCGGCGCGCACGCCGCGGCGTATCCGCATCTCGGTGTCAACGCCGCCGACGGGTTCACCGTCGCCCAGGTGGCGATCGGCCTGCTGCGCCAGCACCTGCCTGCGACGGTGCGGGTGCACGGGGTGGTCACCGAGGCGGGTACCGCGCCGAACGCGATACCCGAACTGGCGGTGGGACGGTGGTATGTGCGGGCCGCCAGCCTCCCCGAACTCGATGACGTCGAGCGGCGGATCCGGGCGTGTTTCGAGGCAGGGGCCACGGCGACCGGATGTGAGCTGGAGATCCGCGACGAGTCGCCCCGCTACTCGGAGTTCCGCACCGACGAGCAGCTGCTGGACTGGTTCATCCGCAACGCCGCCGCCCTCGGCCGCGACATGACGGCGCCACCGCCGGAGGGCGCGGCCGCGATGAAGACGGCGTCGACAGACATGGGGAACGTGTCCCAGCATGTCCGGGCCATCCACCCGTACCTCGGCATCGGTTCGCTGCCGGCGGTCAACCACCAGCGCGCCTTCGCCGACGCGGCGGTCGGCCCGGCGGCCGAGCG
This sequence comes from Mycolicibacterium litorale, assembly GCF_014218295.1. The sequence continues at coordinate 2,837,795 of NZ_AP023287.1, read as the reverse complement.
GGCGTTGCGTGACGGCGCGACGGCGCTGGCGTGGACGGCGATCGACTTCGCGGCGTCGAACGCGGACCGCTAAACTGGTGCACGCATCGCCCGTGTGCGGGAGAGCTCCGTGATCGCCAGTCACGGGCGCCGAAGGAGCAACACCTCTCCGTCAACCTCTCAGGCACCCAGGACCGCGCACGGCCTCGATGCCTCTGGAAAGTGGTGGACTCCGGTCCGCCCGCCCATGGGGAAAGGCGCGGATCTCGAGCATCGAGTCCACCGCCGAATCTCTCAGGCGCCCGCCCGGGTGACGACAGAGGGAGAGGGATCGCTCAGCGGTTCTGCGCCCGGTAGGAGATCTCACCCGTGCTCGATGCTCATCAGCCCCGTTTCGCCGACCGGCACATCGGTCCCGACTCGGATGCCGTCTCGGTCATGCTCGACACCATCGGCGTGGCGACCCTCGACGACCTCGCGGCCAAGGCGCTGCCCGCCAACATCCTCGACGCCCTGTCGGCCGACGGCGTCGCGCCGGGCCTGGAGGTCCTGCCCGCCCCCGCGTCGGAGACCGAGGCGCTGGCGGAACTGCGCGCACTGGCCGAGACGAACACCGTCGCGGTGTCGATGATCGGTCAGGGTTACTTCGACACGCTCACGCCGCCGGTGCTGCGGCGCAACATCCTCGAGAACCCGGCTTGGTACACCGCCTACACGCCGTACCAGCCCGAGATCAGCCAGGGCCGGCTCGAGGCGCTGCTGAACTTCCAGACCATGGTGTGCGACCTGACCGGTCTGGAGGTCGCCAACGCCTCGATGCTCGACGAGGCCACCGCCGCCGCCGAGGCCATGACGCTGATGCAGCGTGCGGGCCGCAGCAAATCCATCCGGCTCGCCGTGGACGCCGACCTGTACGGCCAGACCGCGGCTGTGCTGGCCACCCGCGCCCGCCCGCTCGGCATCGAGATCGTCACCGCGGACCTGCGCCAGGGTCTGCCCGACGGCGACTTCTTCGGGGTGATCGTGCAGCTGCCGGGTGCGAGCGGTGCGCTCGTCGACTGGGCGCCGCTGGTGGCCGAGGCGCACGAGCGCGGCGCGCTGGTCGCGGTCGGCGCGGACCTGCTGGCGCTGACCCTGGTCACCCCGCCCGGTGAGTTCGACGCCGACGTCGCCTTCGGCAGTACCCAGCGGTTCGGGGTGCCGATGGGCTTCGGCGGCCCGCACGCCGGCTACCTCGCCGTGCACACCAAACACGCCCGCCAGCTGCCCGGCCGCCTGGTCGGGGTGTCGGTGGACGCGGACGGGTCGCCGGCCTATCGCCTGGCGTTGCAGACGCGCGAACAGCACATCCGACGCGACAAGGCCACGAGCAACATCTGCACCGCGCAGGTGCTGCTGGCGGTGATGGCGGCGATGTACGCCAGCTACCACGGCGCCGAGGGGCTGACCGCGATCGCCCGCCGCGTGCACGGGCACGCCCGCGCGGTGGCGACCGGACTCGCACAGGCCGGGGTCGAGGTGGTCCACGATGCGTTCTTCGACACGGTGCTGGTCCGCGTTCCCGGCCGGGCCGCCGAGGTGCGCGACACCGCGAAGAGCCACGGGATCAACATCTGGCTGGTGGACGCCGATCACGTCTCGGTGGCGTCTGACGAGGCGACCACCGCCGACCACGTCGCCGCCGTACTCTCCGCGTTCGGCGCCACCCGCGGCGGCCAACCGTTCACCGGACCCGAAATCGCCACCCGCACATCGGAATTCCTCACCCATCCGGCGTTCACCCGCTACCGCACCGAGACCGAGATGATGCGGTATCTGCGGTCGCTGGCGGACAAGGACATCGCATTGGACCGCAGCATGATCCCGCTCGGTTCCTGCACGATGAAGCTCAACGCCGCCGCGGAGATGGAGCCGATCACCTGGCCGGAGTTCGCCAGGCAGCACCCGTTCGCCCCGAAGAGCGACGCCCCGGGCCTGCGCCGACTGATCGCCGACCTGCAGACTTGGCTCACCGGCATCACCGGCTACGATCAGATCTCGTTGCAGCCCAACGCGGGTTCGCAGGGGGAGTACGCCGGACTGCTGGCGATCAAGGCCTACCACGAGGCCAACGGCGCCCCGGAGCGCGACGTCTGCCTCATTCCGTCGAGCGCCCACGGCACGAACGCGGCCTCGGCCGCGCTGGCGGGGATGCGGGTGGTCGTGGTGGCCTGCCGGACCAACGGCGACGTCGACCTGGACGATCTGCGCGCCAAGGTCGGCGAGAACGCGGACCGGTTGGCGGCCCTGATGATCACCTATCCGTCCACCCACGGTGTGTACGAACACGACGTCGCCGACATCTGCGCGGCGGTGCACGATGCGGGCGGTCAGGTCTACGTCGACGGTGCGAACCTCAACGCGCTGGTCGGACTGGCGCGACCGGGACGGTTCGGCGGCGACGTCAGCCATCTCAACCTGCACAAGACGTTCTGCATCCCGCACGGCGGCGGCGGCCCGGGCGTGGGTCCCGTCGCGGTCCGGGCCCACCTGGCGCCGTATCTGCCGGGCCATCCCCTCGCCGACGAACTGGGCGACGACTACACGGTGTCGGCCGCTCCGTACGGATCGGCGTCGATCCTGCCGATCACGTGGATGTACATCCGCATGATGGGCGCTCCGGGTCTGCGTGCGGCGTCGTTGACCGCGATCGCGTCGGCCAACTACGTGGCCCGCCGCCTCGACGAGTACTATCCGGTGCTCTACACCGGCGAGAACGGCATGGTGGCCCACGAGTGCATCCTGGACCTGCGCACGATCACCAAGCAGACCGGTGTCACGGTGGACGACGTCGCAAAGCGGTTGGCGGACTTCGGATTCCACGCGCCGACGATGAGCTTCCCGGTGGCGGGAACGTTGATGGTCGAGCCGACCGAGAGCGAATCGCTGGCGGAGGTCGACGCCTTCTGCGAGGCGATGATCGCGATCCGGGCCGAGATCGACCAGGTCGGTTCCGGCGCATGGCCGGTGGACGACAACCCGCTGCGCGGTGCGCCGCACACCGCCGAGTCGCTGCTGGTGAGCGAGTGGAATCACCCGTACACGCGCGAACAGGCGGCCTACCCGCTGGGCAAGGGGTTCCGGCCCAAGGTGTGGCCGCCGGTGCGACGGATCGACGGGGCCTACGGCGACCGCAATCTGATGTGCTCGTGCCCGCCCGTCGAGGCGTTCGCGTAAGCGTCAGAGCGGCGGCGCGTCCGGGCGCGGCGTGAGTGCCGCAATCGATGTGGAGCGGCGACGGCGACGGGGGCGCTCAGGCCGGCTCGCCGGCGTGGGGGACGTCGCCGTCGTCGGGCCAAAAGGGCGTTCATCGCCCTCCAGGTAGTCCGCGACGTCGGTCGGCTCGATCCGGCCATAGCGGATGAGCAGGTCGACCGGATTGAGGTCGAGGTTCCGCGCTGCACGCAGCAGGGTGTCGGTGGTGGTCAGTGTCCCCTTTCCCTGCCGGTCGTAGTAGGTGGACCGGGACATGCCGACCGCAGCGAGCACCTCGTCGAGGGTGAGCTTGCGGCCGGTCAGATAGGACAGCACCAACCCGAGATCCTTTTCGGCGTCGCGGCTCACCACCATCGCGCCCCCTCCACCGCGGTTCGGTTCGTGGTCATGTGAGCCTCCGTTCGTGAGCGCCGCACGCGGCGATCCGCGTCTCGATGTCGGCCACGACCTCGTCGACGTGTTCGGTGATGTAGAAGTGGTCGCCGGCCACGGTCCGCACGGCGAAGTCCCCGGTGGTGAATTCCGACCACGCGCATACGCTGTCGTAACCGACCGCCGCGTCGTCGGCGGCGGCATAGGCGTACACCGGGCACGACAGCGTGGTTCCCGGCGGACAGCTGTAGCTGGTGATGGCGCCGTAGTTCCTCAGCGTCTTGAGCACCGTGGCGCCGAACTGTCCACCGACGAAGCGGGAGTCGGTCCCGGTCATGGTCGCGACCATCTCGAGCAACTCGTCGTCAGACCCCTGGTGGAGGTGCTCATAGCCCCCGTGACCTGGTGCGGGTGATGCCGAGACGAACAGCGCCGCAATGGGATTCCCGTCCTGTTCGAGCCGCCGGGCGATGTCGAAGGCCAGGAGGCCACCCATACTGTGGCCGAAGAAGGCGACACGGGAGCCGGCGATGCTCGGTCGCAGCATCGGGTAGACGTCGTCGGCGAGCGCAGTGATGCTCGCCAGATCGGGGACGTCGTGGCCCCCGACGCGGCCTGGATACTGCACGGCGATCCGCTTCGCATCCATCGAGAACGCGCGGGCGAACGGTTTGTAGCCCACTGCCGAGCCGCCGGCATGCGGGAAGATGAAGAGGGTCTCGACTGCTGATGGAGCCGTCGCGTGCGACGGCGGGTGACTGTTCATGCGGTTCCCCCTGCCGCCGTCCGGTCTGGCGTCGCCACCGGCGTACGGCACTTCGTGGAATGTCGACGTGTCGATCATGGACGAAAACCACGCGGGTTGCGACGGATCGGCGAAGCGATCGCAATGATCTTTACGTATGCAGAAATCCTGTGACCTGCTCTGTTGTCCTGATCGGGGGTGCGTCAGCAAGCGCGACCGACGGTGGCGCTGTTGCTGGCCGGGCCGCAGTGACCGCCGCCAGCGCCGATTCAGTCCGCACCGTCAATTTCCGGGTTTCCGGACTATCCTTCAGCCGCCCGGAAGGCCGGTCGAGCACCCCGCGGGTGGTGGCGGAAAAACATGTTTAGACCGTCGTCGACCGGGGTACGACGTCCCTTTTCGGCGCGAAGCCACGTCCGGAGCGGCCCGGTCCCCGCGGCGCGTGTGTTTCCCGGAACCGCTTGCAAGCGGCAGTATCTGAGAAGAAGCTGAAGAGAAGCTTAGAGAAGGTCTCCGCAGGTCGGCGGTCGTGAGGGGGGTCGGCCGCGCTGCCGCCCGTTTCCTGTGGGCGTGCCGGTGAAACACTGCCGTACCGAAATCCGCCATTTCCGACAACTTTTATGAAGGCGCATGGATAGGCGGACAAACAATCGAATTCGGATTCACCGATGGGAGTGACGACCGGGAAAATCGAAGAAATGAATTGTCGGTAGTGCGTCCACAAATGGTTCCGATATTGGTCCCGTCGCGGGGCGGCGGGGCCGCCGACCACCGCGCGGCCGGGGCGGCGAGTTTGCCGGTGGAGGACCGGGGAAGTCCATACGCGCAGGCTCCGCGCCGTTGCCACCGGTTCGCCCACGACGTGAAATCGACCCTGATGCGCCCCCGGGCACTGCTTGCCGCAGGCGGTTCACCACGTGGCCGCCCGGCCCCCGGGGCGGCGCGGGAGCTCCCGGATGCCACGCCGGACGGCGCGGCCGGCGCGGTGTGGTCCGCCGATTCGGTGTCGCGGTGCAGCTGCCCCCCGAAAACCCGTTGCGAACGGCACTACCTGCGTCGATAACGGCACCGGGTGTCATCTGGGCGTGCGCAGGTAGGACCCGGTATAGACGCGCCAGGTCGTTCCGGTCGCACGGTTACGACCGCATTACGGGTGGATGTCCGGCCTGACGCGGAAGCGACTCGCCACTTCGTGATCATTGCTGTGCCCCGACTCGGCAGTCCGGTGCCGCGCGCGCGGAAGGCTGTGCCGCCGGATTGACGCCGTTGCTGATTTGAGACGTCGGGTGAGAGTTCCGGTTTGCTTGACGGGCGTCAAACTGGCTGGTAGCAGGCCGACGTGCAGGCGGCCCCCGCCGACCTTAATTTGCGTAGGTAACGAGTGGAATGGCTGCGCCAGAATTTCTGCTCAATGTTTCGGATCCCCGTTGTACGGTATGGCGATCAACGAGCCGCGAGGGTGGATAACGATGACCGGAATTCGTTGGTGGGGAGCAATGGGGGACGACATCGACGGTCTGTCGACCGAACGCTCGGGGGCGCTGCACGTGGCACCGGGCGCATTGAGCACATACCGGACATCGCAGCCGGACGGCCACTGAAGGAACGGGTAGGACCATGAGTGAAACTTCTCTGACGGCACTGCTGCACGAGCGCGCACTGCGGCAGCCCACCGATGCGGCGTACACGTTCATCGACTACGACGTCGACCCGAACGGCTACGCCGAGTCGCTCACCTGGGCGCAGCTGCACAACCGGGCCCAGGTGCTCGCCGAGGAGTTGACGTTGTTCGGCGCCGCCGGCGACCGGGCTGCGATCCTCGCGCCGCAGGGACTGGACTACATCGTCGCCTTCTTCGGGGCGCTGCAGGCAGGTCTCATCGCCGCTCCACTTTCGGTGCCGCAGTACGGTGTTCACGACGAGCGCATCTCGAGCGTGCTTCGCGACTGTGCACCGTCGATCATCCTCACCACGTCGGCGGTCGCCACCGAGGTTGCCCGCTACGCACTGTCCGGAGGCGGGCGAGCCGCCACAGTGGTTGAGGTCGATTCCCTCGATCTCGATGCTCCCGCCCAGCCCGGTGCCCGACAGCCCAAACAGTCCAAGATCGCGTACCTCCAGTACACCTCCGGATCGACGCGGGTGCCCGCCGGCGTCGTCGTCACCCACGACAACGTCGTGGTCAACATCGACCAGGCGTTCACCGACTACTTCGACTGCTCGGGCCTCACTCCTCCCGGCATGACCTTCGTGTCGTGGCTGCCCTTCTACCACGACATGGGTCTGATCAAGGGGGTGTGCGCACCGCTGGTGAGTGGGCGCTCCGCGGTGCTGATGAGCCCGATGGCGTTCCTGCAGCGTCCGGCCCGTTGGATTCAGCAGCTCGCGATCAACCCCGGATCCTTCACCGCCGCACCGAATTTCGCGTTCGAGCTGGCCGTGCGCCGCACCACGGACGATGACATGGCAGGGCTGGACCTCAGTGGTGTTCTTGGCATCTGCAGCGGGAGTGAGCGGGTGCACGCGGCGACCGTCGATCGGTTCGTCGAGCGATTCAGCCGTTTCAGCCTCCGGCCCGAATCCATCAAACCCTCGTACGGCCTTGCCGAGGCGACGGTCTACGTCGCGACCAGCGACCGCGGACGTGCACCACACGTCGTCCGGTTCGACTACGAGAAACTATCCAGCGGACATGCCATGCCGTGCGAGAGCGAAGCCGTCGGCGGCACCGACCTGCTCGGCCACGGCACGGTCCGGTCGACCATGATGCGGATCGTCGATCCGGAGACCGGCAGCGAGAACCCGGCCGGCAAGGTCGGTGAGATCTGGGTCCACGGTGCCAATGTGGCCAAGGGCTACTGGCAGCGTCCGAAGGAGACCGAGCGGGCGTTCGCCGGACGGCTGGTCAAGCCGTCCGCGGGGACGCCCGCTGGGCCGTGGCTGCGCACCGGTGACCTCGGTGTCATCTCCGACGGCGAACTGTTCATCATCGGGCGCATCAAGGATCTGTTGATCGTCGACGGCTCGAACCACTATCCGGACGACATCGAGGCCACCATCCAGGAGATGTCCGGCGGTCGGGTGGCCGCGATCTCGGTGCCGAGCGGCGAGACCGAACACCTCGTCACGATCGTCGAAGTCAAGAAGCGAGGGTCCGACGACGAGCACCGTGAACGGCTGCGCAACCTGAAACGCCAACTCACCGCGGCGATCTCGACCACTCACCGCCTGCGGGTCGCCGACATCGTGTTCGTGGCACCGGGCGCCATCCCGATCACCACCAGCGGGAAGATCCGGCGTTCCACCTGTGTCGAGCGGTACGGGCGCAACGAGTTCGAGCGTTTGGACCAGCCGGCATGAGATCGCCCGTGCTCGACGCGGCCGGGCTGCGCAGCTGGCTGGTCGACTACCTGATCACCCACATCGGCTGCTCACCCGAGAGCATCGACTTCGACGCCTCGATGGCGGATCTGGGCGTCGGATCCAAAGACGCCGTCGTGTTGTCCGGTGAACTCGCCGAACTGCTCGGCAGGACCGTCTCGCCGGTCGACTTCTGGCAGCACCCGACGATCAACGGTCTCCTTGGATTCCTGAGCACGCCCGTGTCGGAGACGGAGGCCGAAGCCGTCGTCCCGGCGTCGGACGTCTCGGGTACGGAACCGATCGCGGTCATCGGGCTGGGATGTCGGATGCCCGGCGGGATCTCCGATGCCGACGCCTTTTGGCAGTTCCTCGCCGACGGCCGCTGCGCCGTGGGTGAGGTGCCCGCCGAACGGTGGCAGCCGTTCGACGACGGGTCCCCGGAAACGGCGTCCGCACTGTCGCGGACCACCCGGTGGGGGTCGTTCCTGGAGGACGTCGAAGGTTTCGACGCCGACTTCTTCGACATCTCGCCCCGCGAGGCCGTCAAGATGGATCCACAGCAGCGGCTGCTGCTCGAAGTCGCCTGGGAGGCACTCGAACACGCCGGAATCCCCGCGGCGTCGCTCCGTCGTTCGCAGACCGGTGTCTTCGCGGGTGCCTGTTTCAGCGAGTACGGCTATCTGGCGTCCACGGACCTGCCGCGCGTCGACGCGTGGAGCAACACCGGCGGGGCGCTGAGCATCATCGCCAACCGGCTGTCCTACTTCCTGGATCTGCGCGGACCGTCGATCACTGTCGACACCGCGTGCTCCTCGTCGCTGGTCGCCGTCCACCTGGCGTGCCAGAGTCTGCGGTCGGGGGACTCCAACCTCGCGATCGCCGCCGGCGTGAACCTGCTGCTGTCACCCGCGGTCTTCCACGGCTTCGACCAGGCCGGCGCGCTCTCGCCCACCGGCATGTGCCACGCCTTCGACGCCGCTACCGACGGATTCGTCCGCGGCGAGGGGTGCGGTGTGGTGATCCTCAAACGACTCCCGGACGCCCTGCGCGACGGTGACCGGATCCTGGCCGTGGTACGCGGTTCGGCGATCAACCAGGACGGTCGGTCCAACGGCCTGATGGCGCCCAACCCGGCGGCGCAGATGGCGGTGCTGCGGACGGCGTGCGCACACGCCGGCATCGAGCCCCAGGATCTCGACTATGTGGAGGCGCACGGCACCGGCACCTTCCTGGGCGACCCCATCGAGGCGAGGGCACTCGGCTCGGTCATGGGCCGCGGCCGGCCCGCGGGCTCGCCGCTGCTCATCGGTGCGGTGAAATCGAACCTCGGCCATCTCGAAGCCGCGGCGGGCGTAGCCGGGTTCATCAAGACCGTGATGGCGTTGCAGCGGGGCCGGATTCCCGGCAACGTCGGCTACCAGTCACCCAATCCGCACATCCCGTTCGACCAGTTGCGCCTGAAAGTCGTCGACCGCGAACAGGAGTGGCCGACGGTGACGCGGGCCAGGCGGGCCGGCGTCTCGTCGTTCGGCTTCGGCGGCACCAACGCCCACGTCATCCTCGAGCAGGCTCCCGATGTCGTCGCCGTCGAACCGACACCCGCCGCGGCGGTGAACACTCTGGTGATCTCGGGCAAGTCGACCGAGCGGATCGGGGTCACCGCGGCCGCGCTGGCCGAGTGGATGGTCGGCCCGGGTGCGGGCGTCGGCTTGGCCGAGGTCGCGCACACCCTCAACCACCACCGCGCCCATCATCCCGCCTTCGCCACGGTGTGCGCGCGCGACGGTCTCGACGCGGTGGCGGGCCTGCAGGCGTTGGCCGCCGGCCACGCGGCCACGGGAGTGGTCCTGCCGCATGACGGGCCGTGTGGTTCGGGGACGGTGTTGGTGTTTTCGGGTCAGGGTTCGCAGTGGGCGGGGATGGGTCGCCGGTTGTTGGTCGACGAGCCGGTGTTCGCGGCGGCGGTCGATGAGTTGGAGCCGGTGTTCGTCGAGCAGGTGGGTTTCTCGTTGCGTCAGGTGCTCGCCGGTGGTGAGGCGGTGGCCGGGGATGCGCGGGTGCAGCCGGTGATCATGGGGTTGCAGCTGGCGTTGACCGAGTTGTGGCGCGCTTACGGGGTGAGTCCGGATGCGGTGATCGGTCATTCGATGGGGGAGGTCACTGCCGCGGTCGTGGCCGGAGCCCTGTCGGTGCGTGACGGGTTGCGGGTCATCGCCGTGCGGTCCCGGCTGATGTCCCGGCTGGCCGGACAGGGGGCGGTCGCACTGCTCACCCTGGGCGCCGACGCCGCCGAGAGCTCCATCGCCGACCATCCCGGTGTCGAGATCGCGGGGTACGTGTCCCCGGGTCAGACGGTCGTGGCCGGCCCACCCGAGCGGGTCGAGGCGGTGATCGCGGCCGCACAGGCGCAGAACAGGTTCGCCCGCAGGGTCAACATGGAAGTCGCCTCCCACACCGCGCTGATGGACCCGATCCTCGCCGAGTTGCGTGCCGAACTGGCCGACCTCACGCCGAACACCACGGCGATCCCGTTCATCTCGACGGTCGATGACAGCACCACGGCGCCGCTGCTGGACGCCGACTACTGGGTGGCCAACGTGCGCAGGCCCGTGCGGCTGAGCCAGGCCTTCCTCACCGCCGCCGAAAACCACACCACCTTCGTGGAGATCAGCGCGCACCCGATGCTGACCAACGCGGTGACCGAGACGCTCGGCGAGGTGCACCACCACGCCCTCGGCACGCTGTCGCGCGACACCGACGACACCGTCACCTTCCACACCAACCTCAACGCCACCCACACCACACATCCGCCGCTCACGCCGCATCCGCACGAACCACATCCGGTGCTCCCCGCGACACCGTGGCAGCACACCCGGCACTGGATGGATCTCTCGGCGCCGCGACGGATCTCGACGTCGCACGGCGACTCCGCGACGGCCGCGGGCGTCGTGCCGGCCGAGTGGAACTGCGAACTGGCGTGGCCGCCCCGGCCCATCACCGACGCACGACCCGCGACCGGCTCCTGGCTCGTCGTCGGCGACGCGCAACTGGCCGGCGGGCTCCGGCGGGAACTGGGTGACGAAGCGGCAGTCGGCGTCCTCGACGACACTACCGACGACATCGGGCTCGAGGCGGCATTGGCCACCGCAGACCACGTCCTCTTCGCGCCCGCGGTCCCCGCGGTCTTCGACGCGGCGTCTGGCCACCGGTTGTTCGCGACCGCCCGCCGCATCGCCGTGGCGATGGCGCGTACGCCCGAACCCGGCCGGTTGTTCCTGCTGACCCGCAACGCTCAACCGGTGAGCGAGGGTGACCGGGCGAATCCGGGCCACGCGGTGCTGTGGGGACTGGGGCGCACCCTGGCGCTCGAACATCCCGAGATCTGGGGTGCGGCAATCGACCTGGACGAACTGGTACCCGGTCGACTGGCGACCCGCTGTGTGCTCGCGGAGGCGGCGAGCGACGACGGCGAGGACCAGGTGGTCTATCGCGCCGGGGTGCGCCGGGTGGCGCGATTGCGCCGCGCCGTACCGCCGCAGGCATCCGGAGACGGGGTGGACCCCAACGGCAGCCACCTGGTCGTCGGGGCGACGGGCAACATCGGCCCCTACCTCATCCAACAGTTGGCGGACATGGGCGCGAAAACCGTCGTCGCCGTGTCGCGCAATCCGGGCAACCGCCTGCAGGCGCTGGCCGACACGCTCGCAGCGCGCGGCACCACCCTGGTGACCGTGGCCGCCGACGCCGCGGACGAGACGGCGATGGCAGCGGTGTTCGACCGGTTCGGTGCCGACCTGCCCCCACTGGCCGGCATCTACCTCGCCGCGTTCGGCGGTGGCCCGGTCACGCTCGCCGAGATGACCGACGAGGACGTCACCGCGATGTTCGCACCGAAACTCGATGCGGTGTCGGTGCTGCACGACCTGTCACTGGCCACCGACGTCCAACAGTTCGTGCTGTTCTCGTCGGTCTCGGGCTTGCTCGGATCGCGGTGGCTGGCGCACTACACCGCCACCACCACGTTCCTCGACACCTTCGCCTACGCGCGACGGGCAGCCGGCCTGCCGGCGACCGCCGTCAACTGGGGCCTGTGGAAGTCTCTGGCGGACAACCACTCCGAACACGAACGCCAGGTCACGCTGGAGTCGGGTCTCGAGCCTATGCCCGACGAGGTCGCGATCCAGGCGCTGTGGACCGCCACCGCCCCGGGTGCGCCCGCACGCTCGACCGTGGTCGCCGCCGACTGGCCGCGCCTCGCCGCGGCGTACCGCACCCGTGCGGCACTGCGGATCGTCGACGAGTTGCTCCCGGTCGAGAGCGTGGACGAGGACAGTGCCGACACGTCCGTCGCGGTGCGGGAGACCGAGTTCCGGCGTAATCTCCGCGTCTGCCCCGCCGACGAGCGAGAGCGCATGCTCAGCGCCCACGTGCGGGCGTTGGTCGCCTCGTCGATGGGGTTGGCGAATGCCCAACTGGTGGACCCGTCCGCCGGGTTCTTCCAGTGCGGCATGGATTCGCTGATGAGCGTGACCCTCAAACGTGCGCTCGGCGAGAGCCTGGGCCAGACGCTGCCCGCGTCGGTGATCTTCGACTATCCCACCGTCGACGGGCTCACCGAATACCTGGCCACCGTCCTGCCCGAACTGATCGAGGTCGCCGAGGCCGACGACACCGACGATTACGACGAGTTCAGCGATGACGAACTCCTGCAACAACTCTCGGAGAGGCTGAGTTGAGTTCCATGGCTGCTGTGTCGTCGGATCGCCGTGCGATCATCACCGAGGCGTTGCGCAAGATCGACGATCTGTCGGCGCGGCTGGCGGTCGCCGAGCAGGGGGAGACCGAACCGATCGCCGTGGTGGGTCTCGGCTGCCGGTTGCCCGGCGGAGTCACCGACCCAGACGGGTTCTGGAATCTGCTGCAAGACGGCCGCTCCGGGATCGTGCGGGTGCCGTCGCAACGGTGGGACGCCGACGAGTTCTACAGCGCCGACAACGCCGAACCCGGCAAGATATGCACCCGCGAGGGCGGGTTTCTGACCGGGTGGGAGCCCGATGAGTTCGACGCCGAGTTCTTCGGGATCTCTCCGCGCGAAGCCGCCGCCATGGACCCCCAGCAGCGCCTGCTCATGGAGGTCACCTGGGAAGCGTTGGAGCACGCCGGAATTCCCGCGACCACCCTGCGCGGCACTCAGACCTCGGTCTACATCGGCCTCACCACCAACGACTACTCACTGCTGTTCGCGAACAAGCTGCGCCACGAGGAGATCGACCCCTACGTGCCGTTCGGCAATGCCGCGAACTTCGCGGCCGGGCGGTTGTCGTACTTCCTGGGGGTGCGGGGTCCGGCGGTGGTGGTGGACACGGCGTGTTCGTCGTCGTTGGTGTCGGTGCATCTGGCGTGTCAGAGCCTGCGCCGCCGCGAGAGCGACACCGCACTGGCCGCCGGCGTCAACCTCATGCTGAGCCCCGAGAACAGCGTCGCATGTTCCCGGTGGGGGATGTTGGCTCCGGACGGGCGGTGCAAGACCTTCGACGCCGGCGCCGACGGGTATGTGCGCAGCGAGGGGTGCGGGGTGGTCGTGCTCAAACGACTCAGCGATGCGCTCCGTGACAGTGACCGGGTGTTGGCGGTGGTGCGCGGGTCGGCGGTCAACCAGGACGGCGCGAGCAGTGGGCAGACGGTACCCAACGGTCCGGCGCAGCAGGCGCTGCTGCGGCAGGCGCTGGCCGCGTCGCGGCTCGGGCCTGCCGATATCGATTACATCGAGGCGCACGGCACCGGTACCGCGCTGGGTGATCCGATCGAACTCGACGCGCTCAGTGCGGTCTTCGGTGACCGCGGCGATGCGGCACCGCTGGTGCTCGGGTCGGTGAAGACGAACCTCGGGCACCTCGAATCCGGCGCGGGGATCACCGGTTTCATCAAGACCGTGCTCAGCGTGCGGCACGGCTACATCCCCAAACACCTGCACTTCCGCGAGCTCACCCCGCACGCCGGGCCGGGTGCATCGCAGTTCCGGATCGCCGCCGACGGGTTGCCGTGGCCGGGCGTGGACCGGCCGCGCCGGGCCGGAGTGTCGTCGTTCGGGGTCAGTGGCACCAACGCCCACATCGTCATCGAACAGGCCCCTGCGGTCGAGCCAGTGATGGGGGAACCCGCCCCCGCGGTGAGCACGCTGGTGGTCTCGGGGAAGTCCGGCGAGCGGATCGCCGCCACCGCGGGTGCGCTCGCGGACTGGATGACCGAAACCGATATTCCGTTGGCGGACATCGCCCACACCCTCAACCACCACCGGACCAGGCACGCCAAGTTCGCGACCGTGTGCGCGCGGGATCCGGCTCAGGCGGTGGCGGGTCTGCGGGCGTTGTCGGCGGGTCGGCATGCGGTCGGCGTGGTGAATCCGCATGACGGGCCGTGTGGTTCGGGGACGGTGTTGGTGTTTTCGGGTCAGGGTTCGCAGTGGGCGGGGATGGGTCGCCGGTTGTTGGTCGACGAGCCGGTGTTCGCGGCGGCGGTCGATGAGTTGGAGCCGGTGTTCGTCGAGCAGGTGGGTTTCTCGTTGCGTCAGGTGCTCGCCGGTGGTGAGGCGGTGGCCGGGGATGCGCGGGTGCAGCCGGTGATCATGGGGTTGCAGCTGGCGTTGACCGAGTTGTGGCGCGCTTACGGGGTGAGTCCGGATGCGGTGATCGGTCATTCGATGGGGGAGGTCACTGCCGCGGTCGTGGCCGGGGCCCTGTCGGTGCGTGACGGGTTGCGGGTCATTGCCGTGCGGTCTCGGCTGATGTCCCGGCTGGCCGGACAGGGGGCGGTCGCGCTGGTGACCTCCGACGCCGACGCCACCGGGGCGTTGATCGCCGGGTACGAGGACGTCAGCGTCGCCGGATACCTCGCGCCGCACCAGACCGTGATCGCCGGGCCGCCGGCGCCGGTGGCCGCGGTGATCGATGCGGCGACAGCGGCGGGCGCAATCGCGCGGCGGGTGAACATGGAAGTCGCGTCCCATACCGCGCTGATGGATCCAATCCTCGGCGAGTTACGCGCTGCCCTGAATGATCTCGCGCCTCGGACACCGGTGATCCCGTTCTTCTCCACCGTCGACACCACCACCTCGGCGCCGGCGCTGGACGCCGACTACTGGGCGGCCAACGTGCGCAGGCCGGTGCGGCTGCACCAGGCGGTCTCGGCTGCCGCCGACGCTCACACCACCTTTATCGAGATCAGCCCGCACCCGGTGCTCGCCCACGCGATCAGCGAAACCCTCGCCGACAAACACCACCACGTCGTCGGCACACTGACCCGCGACACCGACGACACCGTCACTTTCCGCACCAACCTCAACACCACCCACACCACCCAACCACCCACCACACCACACCCACCCGAACCCCATCCCCAACTCCCCACCACCCCCTGGCACCACGGCCACCACTGGCTGACGGTGAAGTCACCGGCAGGCATCGGTCAACCGGCGGACCGCCGCGACGAGGTGACGGTGCGGACCGCCGCGGACCTCGCCGACGGATCGTGGTTGCTGATCGCCGACACCGCGACGGCCGAACTGGTCGGTGAAGTGGCAGTGCTACCCACGGCGGCGCTCGCCGAAGATGCCTCCAGCGCAATCCTTCTGGACGCCCTGTGCGCGGTCGAGAATGTCCTTTTCATCCCGGAACTGCCGGTGGACGGATTCGACGCCGAATCCGGCTACCGGCTGTTCAGCGGCATCCGACGGTTGACGTCGGTGTTGACCGCCATGGCCACGCCACCGCGACTTCATCTCGCGGTGCCGTCACCCGACATCCACGACGGCGGCTCCGCGGCCCGCACGACCGTCAGCGGGCTCGCCGCCACCTTCGCCCGTGACCACACCGGGCTGTGGGGTGGCCTGGTGGTCATCGAACCGACCGGAACGCAACACGGGAACGACGACGACATCGACCCGTCCGCACCGGGCGGTGACGTGCTGGAGCTGTGGCGCACGTATCCGGCGGATCGCCGACGCGTCCTGCTGCATCGCCACGTGAGCGTGTTGATCGCCGCGGTGATGGGTCTGCCCTCACCCGAATCCCTCGATCCCGCAGACGACTTCTTCGAGTTGGGGATGGACTCGATGATGAGCGTGGTCCTGCAACGGGCGCTCCTCGCCACACTCGGTGTGGAGGTCTCGTCACCCGACCTCTTCGACAACTCGACAGTCGAATCCCTCGCCTCACACCTCGTCGAGCTCGGCGAGAGGGAAAACGAATCGCTCCGGGACTTCGCTGACGTACCCCTGCCCGAGAAGGTGAGTTGAGTTCCATGTCTGCTGCGACGCCGGATCGCCGTGCGATCATCACCGAAGCGCTGCGCAAGATCGACGATCTGACCCAGCGATTGGCGATTGCCGAGCAAGGCGAGGCGGAGCCGATCGCCGTCGTGGGAATGGGATGCCGATTGCCCGGTGGCGTCGACAGCCCGGACCAGTACTGGCGGCTGTTGCGCGACGGTCGTAGCGGCATCGTCCGTGTCCCGGCCGATCGCTGGGATCCCGATGCCTTCTTCTGTGAAGACACCAGCGTGCCCGGCACCATCTGCACCGTGTCCGGCGGATTCTTGACGTCATGGCAGCCCGACGAGTTCGATGCAGAATTCTTCGGGATCTCCCCGCGGGAGGCTGCGGCGATGGATCCGCAACAGCGGTTGCTGCTCGAAGTCTCCTGGGAGGCACTGGAGAACGCCGGAATCCCGGCACACACGCTGCGCGGGACGCAGACCTCCGTCTTCGTCGGCATGACCGGATACGACTACATGCTCACGCTGTCCGACAAGCTCCGCGCCGACGAGTACGACGCGTATGTCCCGTTCGGGAACGCGTTGAACTTCGCGGCGGGCAGGTTGTCCTACTTCCTGGGCGTACGGGGTCCGGCAGTGGTGGTGGACACCGCGTGCTCGTCCTCGCTGGTGTCGGTGCACCTGGCATGCCAGAGCCTGCGCCGCCGCGAGAGCGACACCGCCCTCGCCGCCGGGGTGAACCTGATGCTCAAACCGGAAGCCAACATCGCATTGTCGCGGTGGGGGATGCTCGCCCCGGACGGTCAATGCAAGACGTTCGACGCCGCTGCTGACGGATACGTGCGCAGTGAAGGCGCCGGTGTGGTGGTGCTCAAGCGTCTCGGTGACGCGCTGCGCGACGGGGATCGGGTGCTTGCGCTGGTGCGTGGATCAGCCGTCAATCAAGACGGGGCAAGCAGCGGCCAGACGGTTCCCAACGGCCCGGCTCAGCAGGCGTTGCTGCGGCAAGCGCTGGCCTCTTCACGCCTGACCCCGGCCGACATCGACTACATCGAGGCCCACGGCACCGGGACCGCGCTGGGTGATCCGATCGAACTCGACGCGCTGAGTGGCGTTTTCGGCGATCGGACGGATACCGCGCCGCTCGTGCTGGGATCGGTGAAGACGAATCTCGGTCACCTCGAGTCCGGCGCAGGGATCGCCGGCTTCATCAAGACCGTGCTCAGTGTGCGCAACGGCTACATCCCCAAACACTTGAACTTCGAAGAGCTCACGCCGCACGCCGGGCCGGGTGCCTCTGAGTTCACCATCGCCTCTGAGGGCATGGATTGGCCGGCGGTGAACCGCGTACGCCGCGCCGGGGTCTCGTCCTTCGGTGTCAGCGGGACCAACGCACACGTGGTGATCGAAGAAGCGCCCTTGCCCGAAGATGTGGACCGGCCGGCGGACCCGGTCGTCAGCACGCTGGTGGTGTCGGCAAAATCCACCCAGCGCATCGCCTCCACGGCGGCCGCGCTGGCGGAGTGGATGACATCCGACGCCGCCGCGGGTGTCCGGTTGACCGATGTGGCGCACACTCTGAACCACCATCGCGCACGCCAGCAGAGATTCGCCACCGTCTGTGCCCGAAACGGCGACGCGGCCGCCGCGGGGCTACGGGCACTAGCCGCCGGTCACACCGCCGCCGGCGTGGTACCCGCCCATGAGGGACCCTGCGGGCCGGGCACGGTGTTCGTGTACTCCGGGCAAGGTTCGCAATGGCCGGGCATGGGCCGCCAGTTGCTGACCGACGAACCGGCCTTCGCCGCAGCGGTCGCCGACCTGGAACCGGCATTCGTCGAGCAGGTGGGGTTCTCACTGCGCGAAGCACTCGGCGACGGCCGAGCAGTGCACGGAGACGCTGTCGTACAGCCGGTGATCATGGGTCTGCAGTTGGCGCTGACAGAGTTGTGGCGCTCCTACGGTGTCACCCCGGACGCGGTGATCGGTCACTCCATGGGTGAGATCACCGCCGCGGTGGTCTCGGGCGCGCTCACGGTTGCCGAAGGACTCCGGGTGATCGCCATCCGCTCACAACTGATGTCGCGACTCGCCGGCCAAGGCGCCGTCGCACTGCTCGAGCTCGATCCGGACTCCACCGCTTCGCTGATCGCCGATTGGCCCGAGGTGAGCCTCGCGGTGTATTCGTCGCCGCGGCAGACCGTGATCGCGGGACCGCCGGCACAGGTCGACGCGCTCATCGACAAGGTGGCAGCGCAGCAGCGTTTCGCCAAGCGGGTGAACATGGAAGTCGCCTCACACAACGCGTTGATGGAACCGATTCTGCCCGAGCTGCGTCGCGCTCTGACCGATCTCACGCCGCGCACGCCGAGCATCCGGTTCATCTCCACGGTCGTGGACGCCGACACCACGCCGACCCTCGACGCCGACTACTGGGCGGCGAACATCCGCCGGCCCGTGCGACTGAGCCAAGCGGTCCGCGCGGCGGCCGCCGACCACACCACCTTCGTGGAGATCAGCGCGCACCCCATGCTGACGCACGCGATCAGCGAAACCCTCACCGAGCAGCATCATCACAGCATCGGGACGCTATGGCGCGACGGCGACGACACCGTCACCTTCCACACCAATCTCAACGCCACCCACACCGTCTCGGCACCGCAGACACCGCACCCGCCCGAGCCGCATCCCGTCCTGCCCCACACGCCGTGGCACCACACCCGGCACTGGATCAACCCCACGTCGGGGCCCAGCCGTGACGGCAGCCATCCGCTGCTGGGCGTGGGAGTCACCGACCCGGTCACCGGCAGGCGGGTATGGGAGAACCGGCTCAACCCGGACATGATGTGGCTGGGCGACCATGTCATCGACGAGGTGTGCGTCTTGCCGGGCGCGGCATACGCCGAGATGGCGCTCGCCGCGGCGACCGAAGCGCTCGGCACCGCACCGGATGAGCGCTGGACGATCACTGAGTTGTCGCTCGAGCAGGTTATGCCGGTGACCGACGACGGAGTTCTCGTGGCGACGACGCTCACCGGTGATGCGTCGAACGCACGCATCGAGGTCCGGTCCCGGTCGTCGGAGTCTTCCTGGACCACGCACGCGGTTGCCAGCGTGAGACGAGTCGATCTGCCCGTACCGCCCGCACTGCCGGTGGCCGAAACGTCCTCCGCGGGTCCGGATCCGGAGGATCTGTACCAGCGCCTGCGCAGCGCCGGACAGCAGCACGGTCCGGCGTTCCAGGGGATCGTCGGTCTGTCGGTGTCGGAATCGGGCGAGGCCCGTGCCCGTGTGCGGCTACCCTCGGCCGCCAGGCGAGGTTCTGGAGCTCTGCTGCTTCATCCGGTGATGATGGACATCGCCGTGCAGGTGCTCGGCGCCACGACAACCGCCACCGATCTCGCTGGGCACGGCGACGGGCGGAGCGTGGTACTGCCGGTCGCATTCGCCGGCATCCGGCCGTTCGGCGACGTCGCCGAAGGCGCCTTCGCAATCGGATCGCTGCGGCCCACCGAGAAACCCGATCGCCTCGCTGGTCACGTCGTGCTGACCGACGCCGACGGTCGACCGCTGCTGGAGATCGATCACATCGAGATGATGGTGTTGCGGGCACCGGGCAGCGGCGACGAACTGTCGGACAAGATGTTCGCCCTGGATTGGCGACCGACGCCGCTCGACGTGCCGGTGCCCGACGCCGGCGCAGCGGTGTTGCTGCTGGCCGAGCCGTGCGACCGTGATGAAACGGTCGGGGCGGTCGCCTCCACCCTCGCCGCCAAAGCCACTGCATTTCAGTGGATATCACTGACCGATCAAGAGGAGCTACGGTCGGCGCTGATCAACAGCGGTCAGTCCTGGGACCACATAGTCCTGCTCTATCCGAGCCGAGATGTCGACGATTCGATGCCCGACCAGCAGCAACTCGACACAGCTCAGTCTCGAACCGTGCAGGCGGCGGAAACCGTCAAGACCATCTCCCGGCTCGGAGCCAGGAACAGCCCGCGATTGTGGATGATCACCCGCGGCGCGCAGCAGCTCCGGCCTGATGATCAGGTCACGTTGGCGCAGGCGGGGCTTCGGGGACTGGTCCGTGTGCTGACTTTCGAACATCCTGAGCTGAACGCCACGATCGTCGACATCGAGCCGACGGGCGGCCGATCCGCGGCGGCACTCGTGGACGAACTGCTGGCCGGCGGAGAGCACGACGAAGTCGCCCTTCGCGACGGCCAGCGTTATGTGCGCCGGCTGGTCGCCGCACCCACTACCGTCAAGGGACAGCTGGCTCCCGAGCAGCGCCACACCGTCATCGACATCGGCGGTCCTGATGCCTTTCGTCTGCAGCTCGACCAGGCGGGACGGCTCGACGGACTCAAAGTGCACGCCGCCAAGAGGGTCACGCCTCAGGCGGGTCAGGTGGAGATCCGCGTCACCGTCTCGGCGCTCAACTTCTCGGACGTCCTCAAGACGATGGGACTCTATCCCGGGCTCAACGGGCAGGCACCGGTCATCGGTGGCGAATGCGTGGGTGTGATCACCGAGGTCGGCGACGGCGTCGACTCCGTACAGGTCGGCCAGCGCGTCATCGCCGTCGCACCCGGGACGCTGGGCTCCCATGTGACGACCGTGGAAGACCTCGTCGTCCCCGTCCCGGATGAGTTGAGCGACAACGACGCAGCCACATTCGGTGTGGCGTACCTGACCGCGTGGTACTCGCTGCTCGAGGTCGGCCGCCTGGAGGC